>NZ_JBNYXS010000003.1:0-325643 GCF_051380775.1 Janthinobacterium pasteuri
CGGCTGGCTGCGCATATTCCACGGGGTAGCCAGCCATTACCTGCCGAATTATCTGGGGTGGCGCTGGATACTCGACGCCGGACGCATCCGCTCCCCAGAAACATTGTTGAAGGCAACCATGGGAGAGTTCCCACACCTTACGGTGACATAGCCTAAAAAAAACGCCGTGACAGCCATGTCGCGGCGTTTTTCCTGGTGAAGCGGTAACTTACGTGCCGCGCTTGCCGCGCGCCGCATTCTTGGCCTTTTCGGCGGCAATCGCTGCCGCTATGGCCGCTTTTTCCGCCATCTCGGCTGCGTGCTGGGCCAGCAGGGCCGCGCGCGTGTCCGGCGTTTCCAGCGAAATGCGCCCCAGGATGCCGCTGCGGTAGTCAAGCAGCAAGGTATGCGAGGCTTTCTCGAAATCGTAGTCGCCGCCCTTGATGC
The DNA here is from genome assembly GCF_051380775.1 of Janthinobacterium pasteuri. NCBI lineage: Bacteria > Pseudomonadati > Pseudomonadota > Betaproteobacteria > Burkholderiales > Oxalobacteraceae > Janthinobacterium > Janthinobacterium pasteuri. The sequence goes on from NZ_JBNYXS010000003.1 coordinate 427, forward strand.
GGAAGCCGCGCTTGGCGGCGATGCCCTCGACCACGCCGATGGCGTCGACTTCACCGACCTTGGTGCCATAGCGGGCCGCCAGCAAGTCTGGATAGCGCTTGAGCAATTCCTCGGCCAGGAACACGGCCACTTCTTCTTCGATCAACGCGTTCGAGCCGATCGCGTGACTGGCCGCCAGCATCAGGCCGTCGCTGGGGATGGCGATCTTCGGCCACAGCATGCCGGGCGTGTCGACCAGGATGGTGTTCTTGTCCAGATACAGCTTTTGCTGCATCTTCGTCACGGCTGGTTCGTCGCCCACCTTGGCCACGCGCTTTTTCAGCAGCGCATTCATCAGGGTCGACTTGCCCACGTTGGGGATGCCCATGATCATGATGCGCAGCGGCTTGGTCGGCACGCCGCGGTGCGGCGCCAGCGATTTGGCCAGGTCCGGAATGCGCGCTACGTCGCCCGGCTTCTTGGTCGTCATCGCATACGCGGTCACGCCTTCCTGGGCATTGAAATAGGCCACCCAGGCGGCAGTGGCGGCAGGATCGGCCAGGTCGGTCTTGTTGAGGATCTTCAGGCAAGGGCGCTGGCGGAACAGGCGCAACTCGTCCACCATGGGATTGCAACTGGCTGCCGGCAGGCGCGCGTCCACCACTTCAATCACCAGGTCGGTATTTTCCATGGTTTCGGCCGCTTTCTTGCGGGCCGCGTTCATGTGTCCTGGGTACCATTGTATCGCCATGCTCTTGCCTTCAGTTCGTTCAGTCAATCCGCTATTTTACGTGGTTGCCGCCACGACGTCCCATTTTCCACCACCAGCGCCAGCCGTACGACGCGGACGAGACAATTGGTGATAATTTAGCAGTTACTTGAATGATAAGATCCGCAGTCCGTCCAGCCTGGCCGGTTTCCCCATTACAAGCTCAACCTGGCACGCATTCCATGCATCTTCCCCGTTTTTTCCTCCTTGCTCCCCTTTGCGCCTGCCTGCTGCCCGCCATGGCCCAGGAACAAGCGGCGGCGCCTGGCGACACGGCCAGCCAGGTAATGCAGCAGGTTGTCGACGTGCAAGGCACGCGCGATCCCGACTTGCGCCCCTACCGCACCATGCTCAAGGGACTCGATGCGTATGCCGACCACCAGCGCCTGGCACCGGGCGCGCCGTTGCGCTTCATGCTGATCCCCGCGACATCCCAGGCCAGGCTCGATAACGTGACCCTGCACCTGTCGGCCGACAACCTGTCGATCCCCGTCCCCCTGGCGGCGGATGGCGGCTTCACCTTGACGCGCGACAAGACCGCCTACGACGCGAATGCCGACCTGGTCAGCAACAAGAAGCGCGACACCCTGCGCTGGCGCGCCGACATCCACACGCCGGGCCTGCCCCAGAATGTGCGCCGCCTGGGCGACCTGCGCCTGGAGTGCGAAATCCGCTGGGCCGTCGAGCAGGATGACCTGCCCTTTGTCCGGCGTAAGCTGTTCCGCCTGGCGGGCGGACCCTGCCACTCGTCGCTGATCCACGTGCCGTTTCCCGTGTTCCGCAAGCTGCTGGCCGTACAGGCGCGCTCGGGCGAGCGCACACTGGACATCCGCGTCACGGAAGACCGCCAGCGCTACGTGCCGCCGCTGCATGACCTGAACTGGGACGACAATACCCTGCTGACCCTGACGTACGGCGACGATGGAAAAATGGCCGGAGCCGTCCCCGCAGCACCGTTGAAGGAAGCGCAGCGCCAGTGACGCGCGCCGGAAAAGCCAGAGCGCCGACAGCTATGGCTTGCAAATGCTGTATGACCAATTGGTCAATGAAATCAAGCACCACCGCGACATGTTGCAGCTTGACAGTGTCGACGCGGATAAATCATCGCTCGTCTACACGCAAGCCTGGCGCCGCTTTATGGCCGGCGACATACTCGATGACCAGATCCACCGCCATACCAATTCGCGCAGCCGCCCCAGCTTGCTGTAGTAATAGCGCAACCTTTACAGCTCCGCCAGCGCCTTCACATGCGCCGCCACGCTGCGGCCCAGCGACGACAGGTTGTAGCCCCCCTCGAGGCAGCTGACGATGCGGCCCTTGGCATACTGATTGGCCACGGCCATCATCTGCTGCGTCAGCCACGTGTAATCGGCCTCCACCAGGCCCATGCCGCCCACGTCGTCTTCGCGGTGGGCATCGAAACCGGCGGAAATGAAAATCATCTGTGGCTGCTGCCGGTGCAGCGCCGGCAGCCAGTGGTCGAGCACCAGCTGGCGCACGGCATCGCCCTTCGAGCGGGCCGGCACGGGCACGTTGACGCGCGTGTCCGTGTAGGACTCGACATCGCTGTACGGATAAAACGGGTGCTGGAAAAAACTCACCATCAGGATGCGTGGATCATTTGCCACGGATTCGGCCGTGCCATTGCCATGGTGCACGTCAAAGTCGACGATGGCGACTCTGTCGAGGCCCCGCACATCGAGTGCATGCTTGGCGGCGATGGCGACATTGTTGAACAGGCAGAAACCCATGGGCTCGCTGGGCCGCGCATGGTGGCCGGGCGGACGGATCGCGCAGAAGGCGTTGCTGATCTCGCCATCGATGACGGCGTCCGTGGCAGTCACGGCCGAGCCTGCTGCCGCCAGCGCCGCGTCGTAGCTGTGCGCGTTGAGCAGGGTATCGCCGTCGAGCGGATAGTAGTCGCCCTCGGCCGGCACATTGTCGCGCACCAGGCCGATGGCCGTGGCGCTGTGGTTGCGCTCGATATCGGACAATTGCGCGCGCACGCCGTCGCGGTGCTCGACCAGGTCGCTGATATGCGCGAGGATCAATTGATCATTGATGGCCTGCAAGCGGGCCGGCGATTCAGGGTGCCAGTCGCCCATTTCGTGACGCTGGCAATCGGGATGGGTATAAATGGCTGTGCTCATGCGCTGTACTGGTTACCTCTGTCTCTGCTCTCTATCCATACCGGGAACGTGCGCCGCAATCACTGCACAGCATTCCTGCCTGCCTGGCGCGTTCTCGCATAAAATCACTGGCTGGTCTGTGCAGCCCTTGCCGCCTTTGCTGTCACGCTAATCTACCACGAGCGCGCAGCTGGCGGGCGGCGCCGTTTGACCTGGCCAAAGCGATTGTAAATTAAATAATCCCTCGCACTGTGATAGAAATAACATGTTTTCGAAAATACACCAGGCCGCACAGCAGATCGGCGAAGTTCTCGTCGGCAAACACTTGCAGATCCGCCAGACCCTCGCCTGTGTGCTGGCGGGCGGCCACCTGCTGATCGAAGACGTGCCCGGCGTGGGCAAGACCACCTTGGCGCATGCGCTGGCCATCTCACTGGGCTTGCAATGGAAGCGCCAGCAATTTACCAGCGACCTGCTGCCGGCCGACGTGGCCGGCATGAGCGTGTATGACCGCGGCAGCGCCAGCTTCATCTTCCACCCCGGCCCCCTGTTCACGCAAGTACTGCTGGCAGACGAGATCAACCGCGCCACGCCGAAGACGCAATCGGGCTTGCTGGAAGCGATGGAAGAGCGGCAAGTGACGCTCGATGGCGTCACGCACGCGCTGCCGCAGCCGTTCTTCGTCATCGCCACGCAAAACTGCGCGCACCAGCTGGGTACCTTCCCCCTGCCCGAATCGCAACTCGACCGTTTTCTCATGTGCGTCACGCTCGGTTACCCCGATGCGGCCGCCGAGCGGGCGCTGCTGCTGGGCGCCGACCGCCGCGCCATGCTGCAAACCTTGCCGGCCGTGATGAATGCGGAGCAATTGCTGCAGGCGCAAGCGGGCCTGCGCGCCATCCACGCCTCGCCTGCCGTGGTCGACTACGTGCTGGCCCTCGTGCATGCCACCCGCGTGCCCGGCGTGTTTGCCGATGGACTCAGCCCGCGCGCCGCGCTGGCCCTGTTGCACGCGGCGCGTGCCTGGGCCGCCCTGGCCGGACGCGACCACGTCACGCCCGACGATGTGCAAGCCGTGCTGCTACCTGTCTGCGCCCACCGTCTGCATGCCGCGCAAGGGACCACGGACAGCCGCGCGCTGCTGCAGCACCTGCTGTTGAGCATTCCCGTCTGAGCGGCATGCGCTGGCGCACTATTCCATGGCTGCCCGCGCGCCCCTGGCTGGGCGCGCAGCGCGTGCACATCCGTCCCTCGCGTGCGGGCCTGGCATTTGCCGCGCTGCTGCTGGCGCTGTGGATCGCCGCCGTCAATTACCGCCTGGGCCTGGGTTATGCACTCACGTATTTCGCGGCCGCCTGCGCCATCGCCGACATGCTGTTTACCAGCCGCAACCTGGCGGGGCTGTCGCTGGCGGCCACGCCGGGCCATCCCGTGTTTGCGGGCAGCCACGCCTTGTTCACGTTGCGCCTGATCAACCGCAGCACCCGCCCGCGCCATGCAATCCGCCTGGCCGTTACCGGTTCCCCGGCAGCACCGGGCCTGGCCGATATTGCCGCCCACGGCGAAACGGCCGTCAGCATCGGCGTGGCAACGCGGCAACGGGGATGGGTCATTGCCCCGTCCGTGCGCCTGTCCGGCAGTTTTCCACTGGGCCTGTTTGTTGCCTGGTGCCATTGGCAGCCCGAGGCGCGCGTGCTCGTGTATCCACAGCCAGAACAGAATGCGCCGCCGCTGCCCTGGCTGGCCGGCACGGTACGGCAGGCCCGGCAGCCAGGCTCGCGCGGCGGCGCCCTGGAACTGGTGGGCGTGCGCGCCTACCAGCCCGGTGACGCCTTGCGGCGCCTGGCCTGGCGCCAGATCGCCCGCCATGACGGCGAGCAATTGTTCAGCAAGCAATTCCAGCCTGACGCCGACGCGCCAACTGGCGCACCGCACGGCCCGTATGGCAACCTTATGCTCGACCACGCGGACCTGCACGCGCTGGCGCCGGAAACGCGCCTGTCGCGCCTGGCAGCCTGGGTGCTGCAGGCGGATCGCACGGGCCTGCCGTATGGCTTGCGCCTGGGTGTGCTGACTCTGGCACCGGCCCTGGGTGCCAGCCAGCGCGACGCCTGCCTGCGCGCGCTGGCCTTGCATGGTTCGCAGCACGATTTGCCGCCAGCACAGGGGATGCCATGAAAGCCTGGCTGAGCGGCTTGCCGCGCGAGAAGGCCGACATTGTGCTGCTGTTGCTGGCCGCCGCCATGGTGCTGGCGCCGCACGCACTGCACCTGCCCCCGTGGTTGTCGGTAGCGACAGCCGCACCGCTGCTGTGGCGCGCCATCATTACCGTGCGGGGCCGGCGCCAGCCGCAGCTAACCCTGCTCGTGCCGCTGGCAGTACTGGGTATCGCCGGCGTGTACGCCAGCTATGGCAGCGTGCTGGGGCGCGATGCGGGCGTGGCCATGCTGGCCCTGCTGCTGGCCTTGAAATCGCTGGAAATGCATGGCCGGCGCGACATCTTCGTCTTCGTCTTCCTCAGTTTCTTTTTGCTGTTGGCTAATTTTTTTCATGCGCAGGGCATCCTCAGCGCCGCCTGGATGCTGGCCACTGTCATCGTCCTGCTGGCCGCCCTGCTGTCGGCCCAGTACGGCACGCTGCAGCCTCGCCTGGCGCAAAGGCTGGGCTTGCTGGGGCGCATGCTGGCGCTGGCCATTCCCCTGTCAGCCGTGATGTTTCTTGCCGTGCCGCGTCCCGACGGCCCCCTGTGGGGTGCGCCGTACGAAGGCGAAGGCGCGCAGGCGCGCACGGGCTTGTCGGACAGCATGCAGCCAGGCGCCATCGCCTCACTGGCCCTGTCCGGCGAGCCCGTCTTCACGGCGCGCTTTTCCACACCCATTCCGCCGCAAGACCAGCTGTACTGGCGCGGCGTGGTGCTGGGCGACTACGATGGCGCCACCTGGACGCGCCGGGGCACCGGCCAGCCTGCGCCTGCCAGCGACAGCCGCATCGACATCACCCTGGAAGGCCAGCCCAGCCAATACGAAGTGACCTTGCAAGCGAGCGGCCAGCGGCGCATCTTCGCCCTCGACCTGCCGCGCAGCATCGAACGCTTGCCCGGCAACCCCTACGTCGTCTCGTCCGCGCTGGAAGTGCTGACCATACAAGCCATTACTTCGACCGTGCGTTACCGCGTCAGTTCCCAGTCCCGCTACCGGCTGCAGGCCGGCCTGTCTTTGGCCCAGCAGCAGCCATGGCTGGCCTTGCCCGCTGGCAGCAACCCGCGCAGCGTGGCCTGGGCCCGCGCACTGCGCGGCAGCGGCGCGCAGATGCTGGCACCCACCGACGCCATCGCCGCCGTGTTTGAGTACTTCCGCCGCGCGCCCTTCCGCTACACCCTGCAGCCACCGCTGCTGGGCAAGCAAGGCGTCGATGACTTCCTGTTTACCACGCAGGCGGGCTTTTGCGAGCATTACGCGGGCAGCTTCGTCGTGCTGATGCGCGCCATGGGCATCCCCGCGCGCGTCGTCACGGGCTACCAGGGCGGCGCACGCAACACTGACGGCGTCAGCCTGAGCGTGCGCCAGTCCGATGCCCATGCGTGGAGCGAAGTGTGGCTGGCAGGCAGGGGCTGGGTGCGCGTCGATCCCACCAGCGCCGTCGCCCCCCTGCGCACCGAGCGCAATCTGGACGCCGCCCTGCCAGCGGCCCCGTCCCCGCTGACGGCTTGGCGCGCCCTGGCCGGCCTCGATGGCGGCGCCAACGGCGCGATTGCCGCGTGGCGCCAGCAATGGCAGCAGGCAGAGCACGCCTGGAGCAACTGGGCGCTCGACACCACGCCACAGCGCCAGCGCTCCATGCTCGATCGTTTGAAAAACCTGCCGGCGACGACCCTGGCACTCGTCTGCGCCGTGCTGGCCCTGCTGTCCGCCGTGGCCGGCGCACTGGTCTGCTGGCGGCAAGCGCGGCAAGGCGATCCGCTCGACGCCGTGTATGCGCAGTTTTGCCGCCAGCAGGCGCAGCGCGGCTACAGCCGTGCGCCGCATGAAGGCCCGCACGGTTATGCTGCGCGCCTGGCCACGGGCAAGGCCACGCCCGAGGCGCACGCCGCCATCGCACAGTTTCTGGCAATCTATGCCACGATGAAGTATGGTAATGCCAACCCAGACGAACAATTCCGCGCGCGGCGCAGCTTGCGCCGCCTGTTAACCCAATGCCGATGAGACGCTCCTTGTTACCGATCAAAACCTCCGCCCTGTCCCTGCTGCTCTCCCTTCCCCTGTGCCTGGCGACCGCGCACGCAGGCGAAAACAGCAACATTTCCGCCACTGACCGCGCCCGTGCCGTGCGCGCGGCCAAGGCGCCGCCCACCAAGGCGACGGCCAAAAAAGCACCGGCGAAATTCGACTTCGAAGGCGAGTTTGTCGACTATGCCAACTGGAAAGAAGTACGCGCCTTCCTCGACGAGATGTCTGCCAAGCATGGTTTTGACCGCGCCGAGCTCGATACCCTGATCGGCAAGGTGCGTTATGTCGAGTCGACAGTGCAACTGATGAAACCGGCGCCGCCGGGCAAGCCGAAGAACTGGCAAGCCTACAGCGCCCGTTTCATCGAGCCGGTGCGTATCAATGCGGGCGTGAAATTCTGGGAAGAGAACGCCGAAGCGCTGGCGCGCGCCGAACGCGAATATGGCGTGCCGGCCGAAATCATCGTCGGCATCATCGGCGTGGAAACCGTGTACGGACGCAACACGGGCCGTTTCCGCGTGCTCGACGCGCTGACCACCCTGGCGTTTTCCTATCCGGAAAGCCCGACGCGCGCTGCGCGCATGGAATTTTTCAAGGGGGAACTGGAAAATGCGCTGCTGTACGCGCGCAAGGATGGCATCGATCCATTGACCCTGCTCGGTTCGTATGCGGGCGCCATCGGCCTGCCGCAGTTCATGCCCAGCAGCATCATGAAATATGCGGTGGACTTCGATGGCGATGGCCACATCGACTTGCGCAACTCCACGGCCGACGCCATCGGCAGCGTGGCGCACTTCCTCGTTGAACACGACTGGCGGCGCGACGACCCGGCCATCAGCACATATCGTGTCACCGTCTCGGCCAATCACGCCTGGGAAAAGTTCATCGGCCAGGGTTTGCAGGCCAAGTACCGGCTGGAAGAATTGCAGGAGGCCGGCGTGAGTACCGTCTCGGCCACGCCCCGGAACATGTTGTTCGGCCTGATCGATCTGCAAAATGGTTCCGAAGCCACTGAGTATCACTTGGCAAGCAATAATTTCTTTGTTATAACTCAATACAACAGAAGTTATTTTTATGCCATGTCAGTGATTGACCTGGGCAAGGCTATCAGCCAAGTACGCGCACGCTAACCGAAAGTCAGTGTAAAGTTATAATATTACTTGTAAGAAAGCGTAAGCGAGGTTGAAGCGAGCCGCAAACAGGGCTATGGTGGGGCCGATAACATGTGCCAGCCTCGCTCGCCAGCCTTTGTGCGGCACGGAATACAGAAATGGTTCTATACTTAACTTTTGTCAAAGTACAATTTTTGTTCTATCATAGAGCATAATAAAGAATAAATAGCTGTTGCAACAAGACAACACCTATTTTATACAAAGCAAGATTACAGAGGTTTCCGGCCTGAAATTGAATCCTGCTGTACAATTGTGTATATATCATGAAAAACTGTATCCCGGATCGTACCGTGTGTGAATTCGTTCCTTTTGGTAAAGAATGAACATGAACGCAGCAAGAGCGAGCTCCGAGTGTTTTTTACTTTGCAGTGCAACTACAGAAGGAACATCAACATCATGACAAACCAAGTCGGCATTGATATGAACAGCGATTCGGACTCCGACGATCTGCTCCAGTACAACCCAAACAGATTGCTCGATACTCTGATCGAAAACCTGCGCCTGAAAAACGATGCAGCGCTGTCCCGCGCGCTGGAAGTCGCGCCACCAGTCATCAGCAAAATCCGTCACCACCGCCTGCCCGTCGGCGCATCGCTGCTGATCCGCATGCACGAAGTGAGCGACCTGAGCATCCGCGACCTGCGTTACCTGATGGGTGACCGTCGTAACAAGTTCCGCATCAGCGACAAGCAATTCAAGCCAAAAGAAGGCGAAACGCCACAAGGCTGATCCTGCCAGTTTCGCAGGTTTTCCCTCCCCGCCGTGGGGAGGGGGTAGTTTTCAGGCCGTCCTGGCCGACCCGAATTTCCATTTTAAAATTGAACAATCAGGCTGGGAAGACGCCCGTGGACAAGTAACGGTCGCCGCGGTCACAGACGACGAACACGATGGTCGCGTTTTCCACCGTTTGCGAGATGCGCAGCGCGATTTCGCAGGCGCCCGCCGCCGAGATGCCGCAGAACAAGCCCTCTTCCGCCGCCAGACTGCGCGCCATGCGCTCGGCCACACCCTGGCTCACGTATTCCACCTGGTCCACGCGCGACTTGTCGTAAATTTTCGGCAAGTACGCTTCCGGCCATTTGCGGATGCCGGGAATCTGCGAACCATCCTCGGGCTGTGCGCCGATGATCTGGATGGCGCGATTCTGTTCCTTCAAATAGCGCGACACGCCCATGATGGTGCCCGTCGTGCCCATGGCACTGACGAAGTGCGTGACCTGACCATTGGTATCGCGCCAGATTTCCGGTCCCGTGCTTTCATAGTGGGCGCGTGAATTGTCTTCGTTGGCGAACTGGTCGAGGATCACGCCGCGGCCATCCTTCTGCATCTGCTCGGCCAGGTCGCGCGCATATTCCATGCCCCCCGTCTTCGGCGTGAGCAGGATGTCGGCGCCATAGGCGGCCATGCTCTGGCGGCGCTCCACGCTGAGATTGTCTGGCATCAAGAGCAGCATCTTGTAGCCGCGCAAGGCGGCGGCCATGGCCAGCGCGATGCCCGTATTGCCGCTGGTGGCCTCGATCAGGGTATCGCCTGGCTTGATGACGCCGCGCTCTTCAGCACGCTTGAGCATGGACATGGCGGCGCGGTCCTTCACGGAGCCGGCCGGGTTGTTGCCTTCCAGCTTGCCGAGGATGACGTTGTTGCGCGCAATCGCATCGGCGCCCGGCAAGCGCGTCAGTTGCACCAGCGGAGTATTGCCTATCGTATCTTCAAGTGTCTTGTAAGCCATCGTGTCTGTTTGAGTAATTTCAACAAAGACCCATTCTAATATGAGATGCTGGACGGCGTATGGCTAAAAGCCGGCGTTCCGCCAGGCAGTCCGCGCTGCGCCCGCCAGCGCGCCAGGCCGCATGGCGCCTGGCTTTGCGGCATGCCAGGGTTGCCGCGTGCGGCGCACCAGCGGGCCGCGCGCGCTTGCGCTAGACTCGTCACGGTTAGTTATTTTAGTAATTTGCTTATTCAATCAATGGATCAGTCATGAGCAGCAGCGCACCCGAATTCATCCCCGAAACCACGCAGGACGATCCCGTCCAGGCCAGCAGCCTCGATATCCAGGGCCGCATGCACCAGATTTCCCCCGTCTTCACCGAGGCGGAACTGCGCCGCTTGCAACGCTATGGCAAGGCTTGCCACCATGCGGACGGCGCCACCCTGTTCGAGGCGGGCAGCAGCAGCTTCGGCATGCTGGTCATCCTGGCGGGCCACGTCGCCGTCACGCGCCACGAAGGCCTGGGCCGCACCTCGCTGATGCGCGAAATCGGCCCCGGCCATTTCATCGCCGAAGTGGCGCAACTGTCGGGCCGCCCCGCCCTCGTCAATGGCCATGCCGTGGGCGACGTGCACGTGCTCGTCATCAGCTCGGAATCGCTGCGCGCGCTGATCGTGGCGGAAGCGGAGATGGGCGAGCGCATCGTGCGCGCCCTGATACTGCGCCGTGTGGCCTTGATCGAAGTCAATTCGGGCGGCCCCGTGCTGGTGGGACCACGCGGCAATGGCAATCTGTTCCACCTGCAAAGTTTTCTATCGAGCAATGGCCACCCGCACACGGTGCTCGACCCGGCCACCGATGCGGCTGCCGCTGCGCTGGCCGAGCGCTACCAGCCCACGCCGCAGGAATGGCCGCTGGTCGTCTGTCCCGACGGTAAGGTCATGAAAAACCCCGGCAATGCGGAACTGGGACGCTGCCTGGGCATGCTGCCCGATTTGTCTGGCGACAAGATCTTCGACGTGCTGGTGGTGGGCGCCGGGCCCGCCGGCCTGGCCACGGCCGTGTATGCGGCCTCGGAAGGACTGTCGGTCCTGGCGCTGGAACAGCGCGCGTATGGCGGCCAGGCGGGCGCCAGCGCGCGCATCGAAAATTACCTGGGCTTTCCCACCGGTATCTCCGGCCGCGCCTTGGCGGGGCGCGCCTATGTGCAGGCACAAAAGTTTGGCGTCGAAATCGCCACCCCGGCCAGCGCCGCCAGCTTGCTGTGCGACAGCTGGCCCCTGCGCGTCAAGCTGTGCGACGGCACGCAGGTGCGCGCCCGCACGGTGGTTCTGTCGTGCGGTGCGCGCTACCGCCGCCCGTCGCTGGCCAACCTGAAAACATATGAAGGACGGGGCGTGTATTACTGGGCCTCGCCCATCGAAGCCAAGCTATGCAAGCAGGAAGAGATCATCCTGGTCGGCGGCGGCAATTCGGCCGGCCAGGCGGCCGTGTTTCTCTCCGGCCACGCGGCCAGGGTCCACATGGTGATCCGCGGCGAAGGGCTGGCGGCCAGCATGTCGAGCTACCTGATCGAGCGCATCGCCGCGACGCCCAACATCAGCCTGCACACGCACACGGAAATCATCGCCCTCGAAGGCGACGAGGATGGCTTGACGGGCGCACGCTGGCGCAATAACCAAACGGGCGAAGAGTGCGACTGCGCCGTGCGCCGCGTGTTTCTCTTCGTCGGCGCCGATCCGAACACGGACTGGCTGCACGACTGCGCCGTGGCCGTCGACGAACAGGGTTTTATCCGCACGGGCTTCGACGTTACGCGCGCCGGATGCCGCGCCCACGGCCACGCCGCGCATTTACCCAACCCGCCTCCCGACCTGCCAGACCGGGCCGCACTGGAAACGAGCGTGCCGGGCGTCTTCGCCATCGGTGACGTGCGGGCCGGCTCGACCAAGCGCGTGGCCGCCGCCGTCGGCGAGGGGGCAGCCGTGGTGTCGCAGATTCATGGCTTCCTGGCACGGCTGCCGGCGGGCAAGGCGTGAAAATTGTGCATGATAGAAACTGCTACAACCGGCTGCTGCCAGCCAGCTAAAAGAGACCGCATGCCCCACACCGCCAAGCTTTCTTCGCGCCGCAGCATCGACCTGCAGTACTACATCTGGCATAACCACGTCACGGGGCGGCTGCTGGTGCGCGAACTGCTGCGCGCAGCCGACCGCGGCGTGCGCGTGCGCGTGTTGCTTGACGATATCAACGCGCGGGGCCAGGACGCCGCCATCCTCGCGCTCGACAGCCATCCGCTGATCGACGTGCGCATCTTCAGTCCGGTCCGCAATCGCGACGGCATCTGGCGCCGTGCCATGGAAATGGCCTTGCGCGCCGTCAGCCTGAACCGGCGCATGCACAGCCTGAATCGTCGACGGCAGGCTGGCCCTCGTCGGCGGACGCAATATCGGCGATGAATACCTCGATGCTGCCGGGCAAGTCAATTTCCAGGATGCCGACTTGCTGCTGGTGGGTCCCGCCGTACAGCAGACGAGCGACACCTTCGACCGCTTCTGGAACAGCCGCGCCGTCATCCCCATCGGCGCCTTACATGCTGACAAAAACGCGGGCGCGCCGGCACTGCCGCAGTTGCCCGTAGTGCGCACCCGCCTCGATGCGCTCACGGGCGAACTGGGTGCCTCGCCCTACCTGCGGTAGCTGACCGATGCGGGCCAGTTGCAAGCCCACCTCGATGGCCGGTTGCGCCTGCACTGGAGCGCGCAGGTGCAAGTGCTGTCGGACCCGCCGGAAAAAGCCGCCCCCGTGGCTAGTTTGCAGCACAGCGAGCACTGGCTCATGCACAGCTTGCTGCCCCTGCTGACGCAGGCGCGCGAAGAAGCGCTGCTGAACTCGCCATACTTCGTACCCGGCACGGCGCTGAGCACGATGCTGGGCGACAAGGTTGCCGCCGGCGTAGCCCTCGTGCATGCGGGCTATGCGCGCGCTGTTCCTGCACTCGACGGCTAGCGACACCAGCTATCGCGTATTGCTCGACAACGGCGCCCTGCGCTGGTCCGGCGCCACCGAACAGCCAGCCAAGGTGTGGGCGCACGATCCGGAGTCGGGCTTCTGGCGCCACAAGCTGGTGTGCGTGATGCGCTGGCTGCCGATCGAGTCGCCGCTGTAGGCGCATCGGCAGGGCAAAGTGGCGGCGCCTAAAAAAAACCCCGCGCGGCCGGTACCACGCGGGGGTTTCTTCTCGTGTTGCGCGGCACCACCACGCAACACGCTTTACAGCAACACGCTTACTTTTTCTCGGCTTCAGCCTTCTTCGCCTCGGCTGCAGCCAGCTTCGCTTCTTTCTTCGCGGCAGCTGCAGCGGCCTTCGCTTCTTTCTTCGCGGCAGCCGCTTCTTTTTTCGTTTCAGCGGCTGTCTTGGCTGGCGCAGCAGCGGTGTCGGTCGCAGCAGCTGGCTTCGCTGCGGCTTCTTTCGCTGCAACTTCCTTCACAGCAGTTTCCTTTTTTGCCGGGGCAGCTTTCGCCACCGGGGCCGCTGGCGCGCCAGACTTGGCCTGGCCATTCACCTGCAAGCCCGCTTCCGACAGTTTCACGGAACTTTTCGGTCCGATGCCTTTTACCCGGCTTTCGAAATCGGCCCAATCCTTGAAGGCGCCGCCCTTGGCGCGTTCATCGACGATGGCTTTCGACGTGACGGGGCCGATGCCCTTGACGCCGTCGAGTGCCGCCTGGTCCGCCTTGTTGACATCGACCTGGGCAAAGGCAAAACCCATCGTCGCGATCAGGGTGACGATGGCCAGCAGTATTTTTTTGAACATGGGTATCTCTCCGTGATGTGGTTTCAAGATGACTCGAACGCAAGGGAGGAGCAGCGCCTTAACGGCTCTAACGGCTGGGGCGTGATACGGTTGACAAGACGGGAAACGGAATGGCGGGGAAACCTGCGCCAGATCAAACGACCGGCGCAGGCTAGATGTGGAATACAGCGGCGATTACTGCGGGAACAGCTCTTCGCGGGTGACGGTGGCCGTGCCCAGCTTGCCGACGACGATGCCGCCGGCCCGGTTGGCCGTGCGCACGGCGTCGCCCAGAACCATGCCGGCGCCCAGCATGGCCGCCATGGTGGCGATCACCGTGTCGCCCGCGCCCGAGACGTCGAACACTTCGCGCGCATCGGTAGGCATGTGCAGCACCTCATCGGCCGTGTACAGGCTCATGCCCTCTTCCGAGCGGGTCAGCAACAAGGCTTCCAGGCCCAGCTGCGCGCGCATCTGCTGCGCGCGTTCCGTGAGTTGCTCTTCCGTATTCCAGTTACCGATGACGCGGCGCAGTTCGGACTTGTTCGGAGTGAGCACTGACGCTCCCGCATAGCGGCTGAAATCATCGCCTTTCGGGTCGACCATGACGATCTTGCCGGCGGCCCTGGCAGCCTTGATCATCTCGGCCACATTCACCAGGCTGCCCTTGGCGTAGTCCGACAGGATCACCACGTCGTAGTGCGGCAAGAGGGCATTAAACTGCGCCAGCTTGTCGCGCAGCACCGTATCGCTGGGCGCATCCTCGAAGTCGATGCGCAGCATCTGTTGCTGACGGCCGATCACGCGCAGCTTGATGATGGTGGAAATGGCTGCATCGCGCTGCAGATAGCTGTGGATGCCGCCGCCTTCGAGCAGGCGCTCGACCTGGCTGCCGGCCTCGTCGTCGCCGACCACGCCCAGCAAGCTCGTCTTCGCTCCCAGCGCGGCCGCGTTGCGCGCCACGTTGGCCGCACCGCCCAGGCGCTCTTCGCGCTTCTCGATGCGCACGATGGGCACGGGCGCTTCCGGCGAAATACGGCTGACATCGCCAAACCAGTAACGGTCCAGCATCACATCGCCCACCACCAGCAGGCGCACCTGGGCCAGCGCGGCCGGCGCCGTCAAGGCTGCCACTGCGTGGGCGCTCATGCGCGTGTCAGGATCGAGCGACCGATCCCGTGGTATTCGATGCCATTCTCGGCCATGACGGCCGGCTCGAACAGATTGCGTCCGTCAAAGATCACGGCCTGCTTCAGGCGCGCCTTGACCTGCTCGAAATCGGGACTGCGGAAGGCTTTCCATTCGGTCACGATGACCAGCGCGTCGGCATCCTGCAGCGCATCCTTCGGACTGTCGGCAAAGCGCACTCTTGCCAATTGCTCCGGCGTCAAGTCCAGTTCCAGCACGCGGCGTGCCTCGGCCATGGCGACGGGGTCGTACGCGGCCACCGTGGCGCCGCGACCCAGCAAGTCGGCCAGCAGGACGCGGGCCGACGCTTCGCGCATGTCGTCCGTATTCGGCTTGAAGGCCAGTCCCCACACGGCGAAATGCCGGCCCGTCAGATCTTCGCCGAAGCGAGTGACCACTTTGCGCCCCAGCACCTGCTTTTGCTGGTCGTTGACGGCTTCGACGGCGCGCAGGATCAGCAACTCCTGCCCGTAGCCACGTGCCGTGCGTTCGAGCGCCTGCACGTCTTTCGGGAAGCAGGAACCGCCATAGCCGCAGCCCGCGTACAGGAAGCTGTGGCCGATGCGCGGGTCGGAACCGATGCCGTGGCGCACGGCCTCGATATCGACACCCACCTTATCGGCCAGGTTCGCCAGTTCATTCATGAAGGAAATACGCGTGGCCAGCATGGCGTTCGCCGCATACTTCGTGAATTCGGCCGAGCGCACATCCATCCAGTACGTGCGCTCGTGGTTGCGGTTGAACGGCGCGTACAGGATTTTCAGCAATTCGCGCGCGCGCTCGCCATCCGGCGTGGCATCGACGCCGATGACGATGCGGTCCGGGCGCATGAAGTCTTCGACGGCCGCCCCTTCCTTGAGGAATTCCGGGTTCGACGCCACCGAGAACGTGGCGGCCACGCCGCGCGCGTCCAGTTCGCCCTGAATGGCGGCGCGCACTTTTTCAGCCGTGCCGACGGGCACGGTGGACTTGTCGACGATGACCTTGAAGTCCGTCATGTACTTGCCGATGCCGCGCGCGGCCGCCAGCACGTATTGCAGGTCGGCCGAGCCGTCTTCATCGGGCGGCGTGCCGACGGCGATGAATTGCATCACGCCGTGCGCGGCGGCTGCCTCGACGTCGGTGGAAAAGGTCATGCGGCCGGCGGCGCGGTTGCGCGCCACGACTTCTTCCAGCCCCGGTTCATGGATGGGGATGCCGCCGCTGTTGAGCAAGGCGACCTTTTTTGCGTCCAGGTCGAGGCAAAAGACGTCGTTGCCCAGCTCCGCCAGGCAGGCGCCCGTCACGAGGCCCACATAGCCCGTGCCGATAATGGTGATTTTCATGGTTGTGCCGTATTTCTGAAATATAGGTGTTACATACGAGTACACGCCACGTTGCGCAAGGCAAGGTGGCGTGTACGATTAATCAGTTCATGACATTTAACTCTTCCGTGCGACGTGGCGGGTAGGTTTCCCACTTGTTGCAGCCAGGGCAGTGCCAGTAGAACTGGCGTGCCTTGAAGCCGCAGTGGCTGCACTGGTAGCG
Organism: Janthinobacterium pasteuri; assembly: GCF_051380775.1. Taxonomy (NCBI): domain Bacteria; kingdom Pseudomonadati; phylum Pseudomonadota; class Betaproteobacteria; order Burkholderiales; family Oxalobacteraceae; genus Janthinobacterium; species Janthinobacterium pasteuri. The sequence continues at coordinate 16,922 of NZ_JBNYXS010000003.1, forward strand.
GGCCAGCTTCTGCGTGTAGCCGTGCACGAGGTTTTTCACCATCGACAGCTCGGACCAGATGGCGGCCGGCGCATCCATCATGCGCGCCTCGAGCAGTTTATCCAGCCCCAGCAGGGTCGGCGTGCGGCGCAGTTCGGCGCTGACCAGCTGCTTCGCCGCTTCCACGCCGTCGAGCTCGATGACGGCCTTGAAGACCACTTCGATCAGGTCGATCGACGACGCCTCTTCCAGGTAGGAACGCAGCAGGTTGACGCCTTCCTGCGCACGTCCCACCTTGGTGTAGCCATCCATCAGGCGCTGCGCCACCAGGGCTACGTGCGGCACGCTTTGCTGCTCCACGCGGCGCCAGGTGGTCAGCGCGCCTTCCACGTCGCCGCGCGCCAGCAGCACGTCACCCGTCAGGATGGTGGCGCGCACGCTCTTGCGGTCCGTCTGCAGGGCTTTTTCCAGCAGCGGCATGGCGTCGTCCGGTCGCATGTGTACCAGCGCGTCATGCGCCAGTTCGCAATAAAACTGGGCGATTTCCTTCTGGCGCGCGCCGGCGCCCGCTTCCTGCAAGCCCACGGCCGCTTCGATGGCGCGGGGCCACTCCTTTTCGCGCTGGTAGATTTCCAGCAGGGCGCGGCGCGCCTGGGCCGCATATTGCGTGTCAACCAGGCTGTTGAAGGTTTCTTCGGCGCGGTCCAGCAAGCCCGCCTTCAGGTAATCCATGCCCAGCTCATAGGCGGCATGACCCTGCTGTTCCAGCGGCAGGTCCGGGCGCGCCAGCAGGTTCTGGTGCACGCGGATGGCGCGCTCCGTCTCGCCGCGGCGGCGAAACAGGTTGCCCAGCGCAAAGTGCATATCGGCCGATTCCGGGTCCAGCTTGACGACTTCGATGAAGGCATCGATGGCCTTGTCATGCTGCTCATTAAGCAGGAAATTCAAGCCCTTGAAGTAATTGCGCGGCAGGCTGCGCGATTCGGACACCAGTTGATGAATGTCAACACGCGCGGCAATCCAGCCCAACGCGAAAAACACCGGAATACCCAAGAGCCACCAGAGTTCAAAATCCATGCGATTGTTTTTATTCGAGTAAGAGAGATAGGAGCGATGGCGCCGATTACTGCGCGCTCACGCTGTCCGGCTGCGGCTGGACATTGCTGGCCACGCCAACGGTTTGCAGCGCGGCAATGGTGGTTTTTTGCTTGGTCGCTTCGCGGCGGTGACGGAACACGGTCGGCGTCAAGGCCAGGACGCCCAGGCTGGCGCCGGCGACAAAAAAGCCCAGCAGCATCAGGACCAGGGGGCCGCGAATTTCATAATTGAGGAAAACATGCAGGTCGACAACCTGCGCATTCTTCAGCGCAAAACTGAAGAACAGGACGAAAAGAACACAGCCAACGATGGTGGAGATGATTTTCATCGATAGGTCCAGAGAGAACAAAAAATGCCAGTGCCAACATGACACAAACGTAGAGCGCTGATAAAACCGTAGCGAGCGTCAGTGATTTGTGGCCGAGAAGCGCAACCGTACTTGAGTACGGTGAGCATCGCAGGCCGCAAAGCGCGACGCGCAGTAGCTTATGTCAGGTATTCTCAGCATATTAACAAAAAAAAGCGGCATCCAAGGACGCCGCTCTTTATGTCGCCTTCCAGCAGACGATTAATCCTCGATAATCGGTTGCCCGACCATCGCGTCCACCCGCTCGCGCAACTGTTTGCCCGGTTTGAAGTGAGGTACCCGTTTTTCAGGAACCATCACCTTGTCGCCGGATTTCGGGTTGCGACCGATGCGCGGGGGCCTGCTGTTCAGGGCAAAACTGCCAAAACCGCGGATCTCGATACGCTGACCGGTCGCCAGGGCGTTGGTCATCGCATCGAGAATGGTCTTGACGGCATACTCCGCATCTTTCGCCACCAGCTGAGAATAACGCTCAGCGAGGCGGTTGATCAGCTCGGACTTTGTCATCTGCCGTATCCGCAGTCTTAGTTCTTGTTATCGAACTTAGCTTTCAACAAGGCGCCCAGGCTGGTGGTGCCCGAAGCTGCGTTGTTGTCGGTAGCTGCCATCTTCTGCATGGCTTCCTGGGTTTCAACGTTGTCTTTCGCTTTGATCGACAGTTGGATACCACGGGCTTTGCGGTCGATGTTCAACACCATTGCTTCGACGCTATCGCCGACTTTCAGGTGCGTACCAGCATCTTCAACGCGGTCGCGCGAGATTTCGGAAGCGCGCAGGTAGCCTTCAACTTCTTCGGACAGTTGGATCACGGCGCCTTTAGGCTCAACCGATTTAACGGTACCGGTTACCAGCGAGCCTTTGTCGTTCATGGCTGCGAAGTTGTTGAATGGGTCACCTTCCAATTGCTTGACGCCCAGGGAAACGCGCTCACGCTCAACGTCGATGGCCAGAACGATGGCTTCCAGTTCGTCACCTTTCTTGAAGCGACGCACGGCTTCTTCGCCGGTTTCGGTCCAGGACAGGTCGGACAGGTGCACCAGACCGTCGATGTTGCCGGCCAGGCCGATGAACACGCCGAAGTCGGTGATCGATTTGATCGCGCCGCGGACTTTATCACCCTTCTTGTGGGTCACGCCAAAGTCATCCCAAGGGTTGGCTTTGCACTGTTTCATACCCAGCGAGATACGACGACGCTCTTCGTCGATTTCCAGAACCATGACTTCTACTTCGTCGCCCAGTTGGACAACTTTGTTAGGAGCAACGTTTTTGTTCGTCCAGTCCATTTCGGAAACGTGTACCAGACCTTCGATACCCTGTTCCACTTCCACGAATGCGCCGTAGTCGGTCAGGTTCGTTACTTTACCGAACAGACGGGTGCTTTGTGGGTAACGACGGGACAGACCGGTCCAAGGATCGTCGCCCAGTTGTTTCACGCCCAGCGAAACACGGTTTTTCTCTTGATCGTATTTCAGGACTTTGGCGGTAATTTCCTGGCCAACCGTCAGTACTTCCGACGGGTGACGTACACGGCGCCATGCCAGGTCGGTGATGTGCAGCAAGCCATCGATACCGCCCAGATCCACGAACGCGCCGTAGTCGGTGATATTTTTGACGACGCCGGTCACGACCGTGCCTTCTTTCAGCGTTTCCATCAGTTTCTGACGCTCTTCGCCCATCGAAGCTTCGATGACGGCGCGGCGGGACAGAACCACGTTGTTACGCTTGCGGTCCAGTTTGATGACCTTGAATTCGAGGGTTTTGCCTTCGAATGGGGTGGTGTCTTTGACAGGACGGGTATCAACCAGCGAGCCCGGCAGGAATGCGCGGATGCCGTTGGTCAACACGGTCAGACCGCCTTTGACTTTACCATTGACGGTACCGACGACGATTTCGCCCGATTCCATCGCTTTTTCCAGAGCCAGCCACGAAGCCAGACGCTTGGCTTTATCGCGCGACAGGATGGTATCGCCGAAACCATTTTCCAGCGATTCGATCGCCACGGAAACGAAGTCACCAACTTTGACTTCCAGTTCGCCGTGGTCGTTCTTGAATTCTTCGACAGGGATGAATGCTTCGGATTTGAGGCCAGCGTTCACGATCACGAAATTGTGGTCGAGGCGCACGACTTCAGCGGAAATAACTTCGCCGGAGCGCATATCTTGACGCGACAACGATTCCTCGAAGAGCGCAGCAAAACTTTCCATACCGGTAGATTCGTTAGTTGTAACAGTAGACATAGGGTTCACACAAGTTAACCAGCAGAGATCGCACCATGCGACTTAAACTGGGTTAGGTTTTTGACACACCCGGACTGGCCAGGGGCCGTCACGGGCACCACATAGCAAAAAGACGCTATTTTGTTACGGCGGCATACCATTTCAACACGGTGTCAACGGCAACATCTGCCGTCATTTCCGACGTATCGAGGACATGCGCCCCTTCCGCGGGGACCAGCGGCGCAATCGCACGGTGAGTATCACGTTCGTCCCGCGCCTGCAAATCCATCAGAAGGTCTTCCATATTAGCAGAAAAACCCTTGTCTATCAATTGCTTGTAGCGCCGTTGCGCGCGCGCCTCGACGCTGGCGGTGAGGAACACCTTCAATGGGGCATGCGGAAAGATCACCGTGCCCATGTCGCGCCCGTCGGCCACCAGACCGGGCGTCTTGCGAAAACCCAGCTGCAAGCTCACCAGGGCCTGGCGCACCGTTGGCAGTACGGCAATTTTCGACGCTGTATTGCCCACTTCTTCGGCACGGATCTGCTCGGTGACGTTTTCCTGTGCCAGCAGGATCTCGCCGCCCGCAAAATGGCAGGGCAAGTGCTCGGCCAGCTTGGCCAGCGCGTGCTCGTCGCGCAAGTCCGTGCCGCGGCGCAGCGCGCTCAAAGCTGTCAGCCGGTACAGCGCGCCCGAGTCCAGGTAATGAAAGCCCAGCTTGTCGGCCACGCGGTGCGCCACCGTGCCCTTGCCGGAAGCGGTGGGGCCGTCGATGGCGATGACTGGAATGTTGGAGGTCTGCATAGTATTAAACAATCAATTAAATCAGGGTGTCTTTGGCAATCCCCGCAAACGCGGCGAAATACTCGGGGAAGGTCTTGGCTACGCATTTCGGGTCGTTGATGCGCATCTCGTTGCCGCGGCGCGCGGCGCCATCGAGCGAGGCGAGCGAGAAGCACATGGCCATGCGGTGGTCGTCATACGTATCGATGCTGGCAGCCTGAATTTGCGCCGGAGGCGTCACGCGCAGGTAGTCCGCGCCCTCTTCCACTTCGGCACCCAGCTTGCGCAACTCCGTTGCCATGGCGGCCAGGCGGTCCGTTTCCTTCACCCTCCAGCTGGCGATATTGCGCAAGGTGCTGGTGCCATCCGCGTACAGGGCGGCCACGGCGATCGTCATGGCCGCGTCGGGGATGTGGTTGAAATCCATGTCGACGGCTTTCAGCACGCCGTTCGAACGGGCTTCGATCCAGTTCTCGCCCATGGTGATGGTCGCGCCCATCTGCTGCAAGGCTTCGACGAAACGCACATCGCCCTGGATGCTGTCGCGCCCCACGCCTTCCACGCGCACGGGACCGCCGCCGATGGCGCCGGCCGCCAGGAAATACGACGCCGACGACGCGTCGCCTTCCACGTGGATGGTGCCCGGACTTTGATACTGCTGGCCCGGCTGCACGGTGAACGACTGCCAGCCGTCATGCTCGACCGTCACGCCGAAACGGCGCATCAGGTTCAGCGTGATTTCGATGTACGGTTTCGAGATCAGCTCGCCCGTCACGTCGATCGTCACCGCATGCTCGCGCGCCATCAGCGGCGCCACCATCAGCAGGGCCGTCAGGAACTGGCTCGACACATTGCCGCGCACGGCGATGCGCTGCGCGTGGATGTGGCCGCGACGGATGCGCAGCGGCGGGAAACCCTGCTCACCCGTGTATTCAATCTGCGTGCCGACGGCGTTCAGCGCGTCGACCAGGTCGCCGATGGGGCGCTCGTGCATGCGCGACACGCCGTGCAAGGTGTAGTCGCCGCCGATGACGGCCAGCGCCGCCGTCAGCGGGCGGATCGCCGTGCCGGCGTTGCCCATGAACAGGTCAGCCTCGTGGTGCGGAAACACGCCACCGCAGCCTTCCACGTGGTGCACCTGGTGGGCCGTGGCCGGGTCGCCCGTCATGTCATCCTGCGTCCATTTGACGCCCAGCGAGGTCAGTGCCGTGAGCATGACGAAGGTGTCGTCGGAGGCGAGCAAGTCGATGATTTTCGTCGTGCCCCTGGCCAGCGCGGCCAGCAGCAGCACGCGGTTGGAAATGCTTTTCGAGCCGGGCAAACGCACCGTGCCTTCGGCGTGCATCACCGGTTTCAAATCGATATGGTGGGGGTAGTGCTTGGTCTGGGTCATGCTGGAATCCTTGAGTATTTATTGTGCGGGCGCGGCCGGAATTTCCGCCGTTTCAATCGCCTCGATCCATTGCTGCCGCGCGTGCTGGGCGTTCGCATACACGCCCTCGATGGCGGCGCCGTCGTTCGCGGCCAGGTGGGCGCGCAAAGTCGTCAACTGCGCCAGGTAGGCGTCCAGTTCGTGCAGCAGCGCCGGCTGGTTGGCCAGGCTGATGTCGCGCCACATTTCCGGCGATGAGCCGGCGATGCGCGTAAAGTCGCGAAAGCCGCTGGCCGCGTATTGAAACAGCAGGCCCGCGTGGGACTTTTTGGCGATGTCGTCGACCAGCGCAAAGGCCAGCAAATGCGGCAGATGGCTGACGGCGGCAAACACCTTGTCATGTTCTTCGGGCGTCAAGGTGTGCAGGATGGCGCCGCAGGCGCGCCAGGCGGCGACCACCCGCTCCACGTCAGCCGCAGCGTTTTCCGACAGCGGCGTAAGCACCACTTTCTTGCCTTGATACAGATCGATGATGGCCGCGTCAGGCCCGTTCGTCTCGCGCCCCGCAATCGGGTGGCCGGGCACGAATTGCGCCACCTTGCCACCGAGCGCTGCGCGCGCGGCCGCCACCACGTCGCTCTTCGTGCTGCCCGCATCGGTGACGATGGTGCCCGGTTGCAGGTGCGGCGCGATGGACGCCAAAATAGCGCCCGTCTGCGCCACGGGCGCGGCCAGCAGCACCAGGTCGGCACCAAGCAAGGCTTGCGCCATGTCGCCGCCGATCTCGTCGATGATGCCAAGCTCCAGGGCGCGCGCCATCGAGGCCGGCGAGCGGCCCATGCCGACCACCTTGGTCACCGCGTCCGCATGCTTCAAGGCGCGCGCGAACGAGCCGCCGATCAGGCCTACGCCGAAGATGACGACTTTTTTCAGTGCAGGCGTCGTCATAAGGTCAGGCCAGCGCTTTCGTCAGCGCGGCGATGAAGATGGCGTTTTCCTGCGGCAGGCCGATGGAAATGCGCAGCCATTGCGGCAAGCCGTAGCTGCCGACGGGACGCACGATCACGCCCTGTTTCAGCAGCGCCAGGTTGACCCTGGCGCCGGCGCCGTCGTCCTCGCCCACTTTCACCAGCACGAAATTGCCGTGCGACGGCACGAATTCCAGGCCCAGTTGCGTGAACGCCTCGGTAAACTGCTGGTAGCCGGCCGCATTGTTGCGCGCGCTTTGCTCGAGGAAGGCCTTGTCGTTCAGGGCAGCGATGGCGGCAGCCTGCGCCAGCGAATTGACATTGAACGGCTGGCGGATGCGGTTCATCAGATCCGTCAGCACAGGCTGGGCAATGGCGAAGCCGATGCGCAGGCCGGCCAGGCCGTAGGCCTTCGACAAGGTGCGCGACACCACCAGGTTCGGATACTGGCGCACCCAGGCCGTCGATTCGTACTGGTCGTCGGCCGAGAGGAATTCGTTGTAGGCTTCGTCCAGCACCACCACCACGTGCTGCGGCACTTTTTGCAGGAACGCTTCGAGCTGCGCGGCCGACAGGAAGGTGCCGGTCGGGTTGTTCGGGTTGGCGATGAAGATCAAGCGCGTGTCGTCGGCAATCGCCGCCGCCATGGCGTCGAGGTCATGGCCGTAGGCTTGCGCCGGCACGACGATGTGGCGCGCGCCCAGGCCTTGCGTGGCCAGCGCGTACACGGCGAACGAATACTGCGAGTACACCACGGATTGGCCATGCTGCACGAACGCGTGCGCGGCGATTTCCAGGATGTCGTTGCTGCCGTTACCCAGGGTGATCCAGTCGGCCGGCACGTCATAGCGCTTCGACAGCACGGCTTTCAAGTCAAAGCCGTTGGCGTCCGGGTAGCGGCCCAGGTCATCGATGGCTGCGATCATCGCCTGCTTGGCCGATTCAGGCATGCCGTACGGGTTTTCATTCGACGCCAGCTTGACGATGGCTGCCTCGTCGAGGCCGAATTCGCGCGCGACTTCCGCGATCGGTTTGCCGCTCTGGTAAGGCGCGATGGCGCGGACGTATTCTGGACCGATATTTTTAGACATGGTGTTCTTTAAAAAAGTGGGTAATTGTTGGAGTATCTACAACTTCACAGGCTGACCGGATACGACCCCAGCACCTTGAAAAACGCCGCATTGCCTTGCAGCTCGGCCAGCGCCTGGGCGACGGCAGGGTCGTGCACATGGCCCTCCACGTCGACATAGAAATAATACTCCCAGCTGCCCATGCGCGCCGGGCGCGACTCGAAGCGCGTCATCGACACGCCATGCTTCGCCAGGGGCGCCAGCAACTGGTACACGGCGCCCGCCTTGTTCGGCACGGCCAGCACCAGTGACGTCTGGTCCTTGCCCGACGGTGCCGTCTGCAAGGTGCCAACGACGGCGAAGCGCGTGCGGTTGTGCGGGTCGTCCTGGATATGGCCCTTGACCAGGCCCAGCTTGTACTGCGCGCCCGCCAGTTCGCTGGCAATGGCCGCTACCGTGCCATCTTCGCCGGCCATGCGCGCCGCTTCGGCATTCGAGGCCACGGCGTGGCGCGCGATGTGCGGGTAGTTCTGGTTCAGCCACACCTGGCACTGCGCCAGCGCCTGCGAATGGGCGCAGATGGCCGTGACGCCATCCATGTTGCCGCTCTTCGTCATCAGGCTGTGGTGCACGGCAATGGCGACTTCGCCGCTGATGATGAGGCTAGTCTGCAGCATCATGTCGAGCGTGCGGTTGACGGCGCCTTCCGAGGAATTCTCGATCGGCACCACGCCGAAGTCCGCCGTTCCCGCCTCGGCGGAGCGGAACACTTCATCGATGGACGCACACGGCAAGCCTTCGACGGCGCTGCCGAACTGCTGATACACGGCCTGTTCACTGAAGGTGCCGGCCGGGCCCAGGTAGGCCACGGTGACGCGCTTTTCCAGCGAGCGGCAGGACGACATGATTTCGCGGAAGATAGTCTGCACTTCGCGGTCGCCCATGGGGCCGGGATTGCGCTCGGCGACGCCGCGCAGCACCTGCGCTTCGCGCTCGGGGCGAAACACTGGCGCCTGCGTTTCGGCCTTCACGTGGCCTACTTGCTGGGCGATTTGCGCGCGGCGGTTCAGCAGCTCGAGGATTTGCGCGTCGATCGCATCGATCTGTTCGCGCAGCGGTTTCAATTTATCGGTCATGGTTGTTTGTTTCGTCAGCTGTACTTCAATCATGGCCGCACGGCCTGCGCCGGCGGCGGGCCGGCGCGGTCGTCTATGCGACTCAGCGTCCGGCAAACTCGTTCAAATAGTTGACCAGGGCTTGCACACCCTCGATCGGCATCGCGTTATAGATCGATGCACGCATGCCGCCGACGGACTTGTGGCCCTTCAGTTGCAGCAGGCCGCGCTGCTTGGCGCCGGCCAGGAATGCGTCGTTCAAGCTTTCGTCGCGCAGATGGAACGGGACGGTCATGCGCGAGCGGTATTCCGGGGCGACCCGGTTCTGGTAGAAATCGTCCGCATCGAGCGCCGCGTACAGCAGCGCCGCTTTGTCAATATTACGCTGTTCCATGGCTGCCACGCCACCCTGGCGTTTGAGCCACTGGAAAACCAGGCCGGCGATATAGATGCCGTAGGTGGGCGGCGTGTTGTACATCGATTCATGTTCGGCGACGATGGTCCAGTCGAACGCGGACGGGCAGATCGGCAGCGCCTTGCCCAGCAAGTCTTCGCGCACGATGACCAGCGTCAGGCCGGCCGGGCCGATATTTTTCTGTGCACCGCCAAAAATGACGCCATATTGCGATACATCAATAACCCGCGACAAAATGTGCGACGACATGTCGGCCACGATGGTGGTACCTGCTGGCACATTCGGCGCTTGCTGGAACTCCACGCCGTCGATGGTTTCATTGGTGCAGATGTGCAGGTAGGCGGCGCCTGGCGTCAGCTTCCACTCGGAGATGGGCGGCACGCCCGTGAAACGGGTGGCCTTGGACGACGCGGCCACGTTCACGTTGGCATACTTGGCCGCTTCCTGGATCGACTTGCCAGACCACGAGCCCGTGTGTACGAAGTCGACGGTGGCCGGCTGCTGCGCGGCCAGGCCCACCAGGTTCATGGGAATGATGGCGTTCTCGCCCAGGCCGCCGCCCTGCAGGAACAGGATCTTGTAGTTGTCGGGCACGGCCAGCAGTTCGCGCAGGTCGGCCACCGCCTGCTTGTAGATGGAAATGAATTCGGGACCACGGTGGCTCATTTCCATCACCGACATGCCGCTGCCATGCCAGTCCTGCATTTCCGCAGCCGCCTGGGCCAGCACTTCCTTGGGCAGGACGGCGGGGCCGGCGGAGAAATTGTAGATATGGGTCACGATACGGTCCTTGGAAAAATGGAGTTATTGGGGCGACTGCGTGGCCGCCCGCATGACTTGTTCGAGCACGGCATTCACGCGCGGGATCACCACGCGCTGGCTGATGGCCATCGATTCGGCCGACAGTTGCGGCATGGTGGCCAGCATCTTGCGTCCCAGCGGCGTCTTGTAGAAGGCCGTCAGCTGCTCGACTTCCGACACCGTGTAAAAGCGCGCATACAGGGGCACCATTTCTGCGGCCAGCTCGTCGATCAGCGTCGGGTCGGCCAGCACCTGCGTCAGGGTGGCGATGGCGACGGGGATTTCTTCCTCGGCGCTGGCCAGCGCGCGCGCCTTGCGCTGCTCGTCCAGCTTCGGGTTGCTGATGATCTGCTGCTGCGCCGACTGGCGGATCATGGCCGGCACCGATTGCAGCATCTGGTCGAAGATGCTGCGCGTCAGCTGCGGGAACTGCATCGCGTCGAGCATGCGCCGCACGGCCACTTTCATGGCGGGGCTGGGCGCAGCCTGGCGGGCGGGCGTGGCTTGCGCACTCTGAGCCAGGGCCGGCAGGGTCGCAAGGAAGGCCAGCGAAAACGCGGCGAAGAAGGTGGCGACGATTTTTCTCATGGCATGCGGGACTTTACAAAAGCGGGGGAACTACCTGGGGGTACACAAAGCTGGCGCAGCAAGTGGCACGCCAATAGCAATTGGGGCTCCCGAAAGAGCCCCAATCATCTTACTCCGGCTGGGCCGGATCGACAGGATCAACGGGATCGGCTGGTTCAGCCGCTGCCGGCGCAGGCGCGGCGTCCGCCTCCGTCGTCAGCTCGACTTCGTCGATATCCGTTTCCACCACGCGCTGCAGGCCGGACAGCTTGGTGCCGTCTTCCACGGCGATCAGGGTCACGCCCTGCGTCGCGCGGCCCATCTCGCGGATTTCCGACACGCGGGTGCGGATCAGGACGCCACCGGTGGTGATCAGCATGATTTCATCGCTGGTATCGACCAGGGTCGCGGCAACCACTTTACCGTTGCGCTCGCTGGTCTGGATGGCGATCATACCCTTCGTGCCACGGCCATGGCGCGTGTACTCGGTGATCGGCGTACGCTTGCCGTAGCCGTTTTCCGTTGCCGTCAGCACCGACTGCTGCTCGTTCTCGGCCACCAGCAGGGCGATCACGTGCTGGCCTTCTTCCAGGTTCATGCCGCGCACGCCGCGCGCCGTACGGCCCATCGGACGCACATCGTTTTCGTCGAAGCGCACTGCCTTGCCCGAATCGGAGAACAGCATCACGTCGTGCTGGCCATCGGTCAGCGCCGCGCCGATCAGGAAGTCGCCGTCGTCCAGGTCGACCGCGATGATGCCGGCCTTGCGTGGATTGCTGAAGTCCTTCAGCGGCGTCTTCTTGACGGTACCGAGGCTGGTCGACATGAAGACGTAATGGTCTTCCGGGAACGTGCGGTTCTCGCCCGACAGCGGCAGGATCACGGTGATCTTTTCGTTGTCTTGCAGCGGGAACATGTTGACGATCGGCTTGCCGCGCGAATTGCGCGAGCCTTGCGGTACTTCCCACACCTTCAACCAGTACATGCGGCCACGATCCGAGAAGCACAGGATGTAGTCGTGCGTGTTGGCGATGAACAGCTGGTCGATCCAGTCTTCCTCTTTGGTCGCCATGGCTTGCTTGCCGCGTCCGCCGCGCTTCTGCGCGCGGTATTCGGTGATCGGCTGCGCCTTCATGTAGCCGGTGTGCGACAGGGTCACGACCATGTCCTGTGGCGTGATCAGGTCTTCCGTTTCGAGGTCGGTCGCATTGAGCTCGATCTGCGAGCGGCGCACGTCCTTGTTGCCGGCGCCGTATTCGTTCTTCGCCGCCGTCATTTCATCGGTGATGATGACGGTGACGCGTTCCGGCTTGGCCAGGATGTCGAGCAAGTCGGCGATATGTTCCATCACGTCCTTGTACTCGTTGACGATCTTGTCCTGCTCCAGGCCGGTCAGACGCTGCAGACGCATCTGCAAGATTTCCTGCGCCTGGTCGTCCGACAGCTTGTACAGGCCATCCGTTTGCATGCCGTAGTGCTTCGGCAGGTTTTCCGGACGGTAGGCATCGATGCCGCCTGGCGTCGTGCCATCGCCCGTGCGGGCCAGCATTTCGCGCACCACGGACGAATCCCAGGCCTTGGCCATCAGCTCGACCTTGGCGATCGGCGGCGTCGGCGCGGCCTTGATGATGGCGATGAAGTCATCGATATTGGCCAGCGCGACAGCCAGGCCTTCGAGTACGTGACCGCGTTCGCGCGCCTTGCGCAGTTCGAACACGGTACGGCGCGTGACCACTTCGCGGCGGTGCGACAGGAAGCATTGCAGCATCTGCTTGAGGTTCAGCAGCTTTGGCTGACCATCGACCAGGGCCACCATGTTCATGCCGAAGGTGTCTTGCAACTGGGTCTGCTTGTACAGGTTGTTCAGCACCACTTCCGGCACTTCGCCCCGCTTCAGCTCGATCACCACGCGCATGCCCGACTTGTCGGATTCGTCGCGGATGTCGGAAATGCCGTCGAGCTTCTTGTCGCGCACGTTCTCGGCGATGCGTTCCAGCAAGGATTTCTTGTTGACCTGGAATGGCAGCTCGTCGACGATGATGGCGATGCGGCCACCATCCTTGCCGTATTCTTCGAAGTGGGTCTTGGCGCGCATCACGACGCGGCCGCGGCCCGTGCGGTAGCCGTCGCGCACGCCCGACACGCCATAGATGATGCCGGCGGTAGGGAAATCGGGAGCGGGAATGATCTCGATCAATTCATCGATCGTGCAATCGGGATTGCGCAGCACGTGCAGCGCGCCGTCGATGACTTCGGTGATGTTGTGCGGCGGAATGTTCGTCGCCATGCCGACCGCGATACCGGACGAGCCATTGATCAGCAGGTTCGGGATACGCGTCGGCAAGACCGTCGGTTCCTTTTCCTTGCCATCGTAGTTAGGCTGGAAGTCGACGGTATCCTTGTCGATATCGGCCAGCAGCTCGCCGGCGATCTTGTCCAGGCGGCACTCGGTGTAACGCATCGCCGCGGCGCCATCGCCATCGACGGAACCGAAGTTGCCCTGGCCATCGACGAGCATGTAGCGCAGCGAAAAATCTTGCGCCATGCGCACCAGTGTGTCGTAGATCGAGGCATCGCCGTGGGGATGGTATTTACCCATGGTTTCGCCGACCACGCGGGCGCACTTGACGTAAGGGCGGTTCCACACGTTATTCATTTCATGCATCGCGAACAAGACGCGGCGGTGCACTGGCTTCAAGCCATCACGCGCATCGGGCAAGGCGCGACCAACGATCACGCTCATGGCGTAATCGAGGTAGCTCTTGCGCATCTCTTCTTCGAGGGAAATAGGAATTGTTTCTTTTGCGAATTGATCCATTGGCGGTTCGACTGATCTCAGGCTGTGGTTAACTTATCTGTTACGCAATGTATGACGCAATACTGCATATCCTAGGCGGCTGTCGTCGTGGACGCCGCACCGCGCGCTGCTGGCGCGGCCCGGCTTCCATGTCGCAGAGTGCCCGGGCAAATCGGCGGGCGGGCGGCGCGGCCGCTACCTGTACCGCAGGGGTACGTGCAGGCCATGCAGTGCCGCCGTGGGCATTTGCTCGACACTCTTAACAGTCAAGCGTACGATTTTAGCATGCGCGCCCCGCTACCTGTACAAATTGGCCATGCCGACAATATTGTCAGATTGCACCAGGACTATGCACGCCAGCCTGCCGATAATGCACACTGGCAATATCAGTTCAAGACACCTGCCCTTAAAAGAGGCAAAAAAAGCGATCAATTGTTACAGACGCGTTACAAATGAGCATTTTCGTTGCGCAAAAACAACGTGCAGTCTAAAATCGGGCAAGCTTTGATTTAACCACGGCCGTGCGCCCCTGATGCGTGTGGCAAAATGACTGGGAAGTTAATTGCTAGTTTCGCAATCTGAAACGAGCGCATATGGTCTACATGATAAAATCTTGGCACGTAGCACCAGTAGCGCAGTGTTGTTCTGCGGATATCACCCCCCGAAAGGAAAAAAGAATGAATAAATTTGTAACGCTGTTTTTCGCTGCATCCGCAGTGATTGCTGGCTCGGCTTCGGCCCAAACCCCAACCTCCCCACCATTCGCGCCAGTTACCACTGACATCAAAGCACCAAGCCCAAAAAGCGCTTACGTGCAAGATGCCCGCGGCGTGATCGTGCGCGATCCATTCGGTCTGTGCTGGCGCACCGGCTACTGGACACCTGCTGACGCAGTGCCAGGTTGCGACGTGCCACTGTGCGTAGAGCCAGAAACCCTGCAAGACGGCAAATGCGTCGCTCCTCCAGCGCCAGTCGTACCTGCTCCAGCACCAGCACCTGTCGTGCCAGTGCCAGTCGTTGTTGCTCCTACGTCGGAAAAAGTCAGCTTCGCTGCTGATGCATTCTTCGATTTCGACAAAGCTACGCTGAAGCCAGAAGGCAAAGCCAAGCTGGACGAACTGTCCGCACAACTGGGCGGCATCAACCTGGAAGTCATCATCGCTGTGGGTCACACCGACTCCGTCGGCACCGATGCTTACAACCAAAAACTGTCGGTACGTCGTGCTGATGCTGTCAAAGCCTACCTGGTCACCAAAGGCGTTGAAAGCAACCGCGTGTACACCGAAGGCAAAGGCGAGAAACAACCTGTTGCTGATAACAAAACTGCCGAAGGCCGTGCGAAAAACCGTCGCGTGGAAATCGAAGTTGTTGGTACCCGCAACAAGTAATAGCTGAACCCCTGTACTTGCCGCAAGTCATCGCGCAAGTCAAGAACAGCATGAAAAACCCCGCCACGGCGGGGTTTTTTTTCGTCCGTGGCTGCCCAATTGTAAAATTGCCGCTATCATTCGATGTATGAACGCCGACCCTCTCGAAATCCAAAAATTCAGTGAGCTGGCCCACCGCTGGTGGGACCCCACTTCCGAGTTTCGTCCCTTGCACGAAATTAACCCCCTGCGCCTGGAATGGATCAACGCAAAAGTGCCGCTGTCCGGCAAGCGCGTGATCGACATCGGCTGCGGCGGCGGCATCCTGGCCGAATCGATGGCCCGCAAGGGTGCCGACGTGACGGGCATCGACCTGTCCGACAAGGCCCTGAAAGTGGCCGACCTGCACAGCCTGGAATCGGGCGCCAAGGTGCGCTACAAGCTGATCGCCGCCGAAGCCATGGCCGAGGAAGAGCCAGGCCAGTACGACGTTGTAACCTGCATGGAAATGCTCGAGCACGTGCCGGACCCCGCTGCCATCGTCAAGGCCTGCGCCACCCTGGTCAAGCCCGGCGGCCACGTCTTCCTGTCGACCCTGAACCGCAACCCGAAAGCGTATCTGTTCGCCATCCTGGGCGCCGAATACCTGCTGCGCCTGCTGCCGAAAGGCACGCACGACTATGACAAATTCATCACCCCGGCCGAACTGTCGCAATACCTGCGCAGCGCCGGCCTGGACGTCAACAGCATGCGCGGCATGGGCTACAATCCGCTGACCAAGATTTACTCACTTAATAGCGATACCAGCGTCAATTATCTGGTGGCCTGCACCCGGCCGCTGTAACCATCACGCACAATACAAGGCGGCTGCGGCCGCCATTTTTCATTCTTACTTGACACATTTTACCCGCCATGATCACAGACCAACTGCCAGCGCCGCGCGCCATCCTGTTCGACCTCGACGGCACCCTGGCCGACACCGCGCCCGACCTGGCAGCGGCCATCAATCTGCTGCGCGCGCGCGCGGGCCTGGCGCCGACCCCGTATGACATCCTGCGTCCCACCGCATCGGCCGGCGCGCGCGGCATGATAGGCGCGTCGTATGGCGTCCAACCTGGCGACAGCGGCTACGAAGCACTGAAAGACGGCTTCCTGAACAATTACGCAGCGGCCCTGGCCGTGGAAAGCCGTCTATTTGAAGGCATCCCTGCCCTGCTCGACGGCTTGCAAGCGCTGGGCCTGGCCTGGGGCGTGGTCACCAACAAAGCCGCCCGCTTCACCGACCCGCTGGTGGGTCAGATCGGCCTGGGCGCCGCCGGCTGCGTGATCTCGGGCGACACCATGCCCCACCCGAAACCGCACCCCGCCCCCTTGCTGGAAGCGGCGCGCCGCCTGGACCTGGCACCAGCAGATTGCTGGTACGTGGGCGACGACCTGCGCGACATCCAGGCCGGCCGCGCCGCCGGCATGCGCACGATCGCCTGCGCCTGGGGCTACTGCGGCCCAGTCGAGCCGCAGCACTGGAACGCCGACCATTTACTGGACACGCCGCAAGCGTTGCTGGAACTGGTCAGCGCGGTGGTCAAGGCGGCGCAGGCGCGGCAGCTGGCGGCGTAAATCAGCGGCCGCTTGATCTGGCACGCCGACAAACGAATGCATCATGCAAGAGTGTGAACTTTGCGCTACAATGAAGGTTCTGTGGGGACGACCTGGTTTCGACGTGGGTTGCAAAGCAGCGCAGGGCATACCGAGGGCGGGCTACCTCGTAAATACAACCTGAAAAAACTTAACTGCAAACGATAACTCGTACGCACTGGCAGCTTAATCGCTGTTAGCTCTAGAACACCTCGTCCCTGGGGTGGGCCGTCAAAAGCTCTAGAGTCATTTACAGGGACTCGTCGTATGCTGGGTTACTTAGCGTCCGACTAAATAATAGGTAACTCGCTTGCCCATAACGTGCACATCCGTGCTGGCTGAGTTAAATTAAATGATAGTGCTAAGTATGTAGAACTGTCTGTAGAGTGCTTGCGGACGCGGGTTCGATTCCCGCCGTCTCCACCACTGGATAAAAAAGTAAGGGCCCCCGAGCGCAAGCGACGGGGCCCTTACTTTTTTATCCAACGACGAAACAGCCGGAACCGAATCCGCGTCCGGTACGGACGCGGGGCGTAGCGGGGAATTTGCCTCGCATGCGAGGCACCCGCGAAGCGACGTTGCGCTGCAGCGCAACGGCTCCCCGATTCTTCTGACTGGCTCTTGCGCCGCAGGCGGTTTTTCCTAACAACAATATCAGCCGCTCAGGTCGTGTCCAAATGACGGACCTGACCCCGCCTCGGTCGCGTACTCCGCAATGAAGGGGCGGATACGTCGATCCGTATGTTGCCGATTGTACATGAACCAGACTCGTGCACGCGCCGCCGAGAGCAATGGACAAATCCGGTTCCAGCTCGCCATTGTTTGCGATACCACAATTCCCGCTGGAACGGAATGCGAAACAATGCCAGCTACCCACCGTTTCACATAGCGGAGTTGACCATGCTAGAAGTGCAGCCCAGGGATAAGCGCGGTTTTTTCATCCTGCCCCAGGCTCCGGAAGATGCCGGGTATTACGTTTATGGCACCCCGGGCAGGGGTGCGGGCCAATATGCGCACCCGAACATGATGATGGCACTGCTGTATGTGGAACGCGAATGGCAAGCGTCGGATACGCGGAAATTTGGCATCGGCAACATTAGCCTGGCTAACGGAACCGCCTATGGGCAACACTCAACGCACAAGTCCGGACTGGAGGTGGACATTCGTCCACTGCGCAAAGATGGTCTGCCCATTCCGGTATATTGGTACAACAAAGAATACGATCAAACCGCGACGGCAAAGCTCATCGCACTTTTTCGCGCCCATGCCAGTGTGCGCAGGGTGCTGTTTAACGATACCGGCATTCCGCTCGTGACGCCATTCAAAAATCACGACCATCACTTCCACCTGGAACTGAAAGCTTGAAATGAAAAAACAGTGGGCTCTGGCGTGGGGCGCCTTCATCCTGTTTTCACTGGCTTATGCAGCTGGCAACAGCGACTGGGGCGAATACAGGCCGTTCAAGGGTTCTTATCTGATCTATTCGAATACCTTGGGCGACCAGCAACCACCTACACCACATGAGCGCAAGATTTCGTTCATGGTCACGGGGACCGTGGCCAAGGACATGTTTGACTCCATGGCTCCGGATTCGAAAGAGCGCTGCAGTTTGGAGAAAGGCTATCGACAGCGCGACAAGGAAAATGTTTCCTGTGTCCGGGATCACGACGGCTATGTGTGCCACTTCGGCTTTAACTTGCGCAGTGGCAAAAGCATAGGTGGATCGATTTGCTAGGTCGCCTGGGGTGACCGGGGCCAGATCCGCGATTGATACACCATCTCATCCTTGGCTGGTCCGAAGCAAATGGTACAACTCCCATTCAAGCACGCTGATCAGCACCTTCGTGCCGAGGCCTTAGCCACGGCCAGCAGGCGCTTCGGATGGCTGGCGAGATCGCGCGCCAGGAAGCCCAGGAACTGCCCCGGCACCGGGTCATTGCCTGCGGAAGCGTCGGCGCGCGTCATGACCACTTCGCCATTCGGGCGAACGGAGTAGTGGATCTTGTCCCGCTTGCCCAACCGCAAGGCGCGATGCACGGCTTCCGGCACAGTGGTCTGGTAACGGTCGATCAGCGTGGATTCGATGTCGTGGAAAGCGGCCATGATGCTCTCCGGTCAAAACACAGGAATACTTGCATGGTAATGCGATTGCATTACCATGAATTGCCGTCTTCGGCCGGCCCCGCAACATGCCGAGAAATACGTAGATGACACCCGAAGCAGGGACACAATACCCCATCCCTCACTTCAACAGCGTACACTGGCTCCTCTTCCATCAACGCATTGGTCCACTGTGAAACTATCGCGCTTTATGGAGCCGCTGGAGCCGGTGGGAGCCGGGGTCAGGTCCGCCATTTGTACACGATCTCAGCTTTGCTCATCTCTATTTGTGGCAAGTTGCGCTCTACTAAATGCCGATACGGCACGACTGACTGTCCTTGAAAAGCGGTGGCGATGTGGGGCATGGTTTGCACATCGGCATGGCTGTGGTCGTGTCTGAATGGCGGACCTGACCCCGCCTCCCCTGGCCGCCGCGAAGTCAAGCTGCTGGAGCGCGCTATGCATGCACTGCAGGAGCAAAAGGTATTCACTGGGCGAAGGAAGGGGAAGTCTTTCAAAATCCGCGCTTGGAACGGCGCTGGGAGGGCGACCAGCCGATCCGCAAGACGTTATGGACCGGCATATTAAAAAGCGCCGGCGTTCGTTATCGCAATCCGTACCAGACACGGCACACCTATGCCAGCATGATGCTATCGGCTGGTGAGCACCCGATGTGGGTTGCAAAGCA
The DNA here is from genome assembly GCF_051380775.1 of Janthinobacterium pasteuri. Taxonomy (NCBI): domain Bacteria; kingdom Pseudomonadati; phylum Pseudomonadota; class Betaproteobacteria; order Burkholderiales; family Oxalobacteraceae; genus Janthinobacterium; species Janthinobacterium pasteuri. Next base: position 36,261 of record NZ_JBNYXS010000003.1, read on the forward strand.
AATGGGACATGCTGATTGGACGATGATTGCCCGGATATACGGAAGATGGATGCCAGACGCAGACTTAACAGCTGGAAATAAAGCTGAAGCAATTTTTGGGAATAGAAAAGAAAAGTAAATTAAACATAGAATGGATTCCCATTCTATGTTTGAAAAACCTATTCGAAAAAATTAAAGTGGTTAGATTTTTTTCTTTGAACGAATCTTTTTCTTTTCTGAATTTTGTGAATCATCCTCCGAAAACTCACCGATACCAAAATCAAAACCAAGCTTACGAGAGGAGTTCAAACCCATAGATTTAAGCTGAGATTTAATATTGTCTTGTATTAACGGGTATGCTTGAGACGAAATTATTTTTCGATAGAAATCTGACTCCATACATCGTTCAACCACCTCTAATGCGACACCTCTGTTATAAACAAAAATAGCACCATACTCAGCAACAAACAATAGGAAATCATTAGGATCATCGATACCAGACCAACGCCCATCAAATTTAACAGTGGCAACTATACGAATTAATCGCCCAGCTGGATTCGCCCCTATAGATTCATCGTCTTCTGCTTCAATTGTCAGCTGCACTGCCTCTTTTAATTTCGCAGAAATTTTCCCGATAAGTGGCCTTGCTGCAGCTTGTGCATGCAAGGACTTAACCCTAAAATTATTTAATTGAGGTATTGGGGTTGTTGCGATGTCGTATTTAATATCCATTTATTTCCATCATCCGAGTCAAATTCGTCGTTCCGCGCATCACTGACCACATCGTCTGAATATTCAGTATGTGTACAAGAATAAGTCATGACTTTAGCGTGCATAGGAATTTCTTTTTTTACGGCTGCACTTTCAACGCAATTTTCAACAATTTCGATAGCTACTCTAGATACCTCAGCCAAGGTTCGCATTACTTCCGTAGACAATAACGCAGATTTAATAATTCGCGCAATTGCTCCGGAAGGAATAACCTCTCCACGTTCCCACTTTGAGAAAGCATTTACCCCTCCTCCAAATATAATATTGGCTTGTTTTTGAGTAAGGGTATATTTTTCCCTAACAGCCAAAATATCCGAAAGAGAAACAAAATCCAACAATTCTTTTTGATAATTCTCGATCAACTGATTGTTATATTTCCTCTGACCAGGAAGGTATCCTGACGTCTCACACACATCACATTTTGCATAATGCAATCCATTAACTTTATGTTTTTTTCTAGAGTGAGAAAATTCGTAAACACCATCAGAAAAAGGCGACATAATTCCGTCCTCACACATAGGGCATTTTTCTGCAAGAATTTTATCGGTCATGGCAATTTTGAGGGATGAATACTAATAATAAGGCATTTGGAAATATTTTCCATATAGCCAAACTTAACGTAAATTTTGGCCCCATGTTCCCAACGCTGTCGGAGTTTTCTATTCCATTTCATGGCATAGCCGTCACAATCAACTACTCTATTGATACTTGTGGAACATCTTTCCGAACCGACGTGATCGGTAGGATTCAAGGCCAAAATAAAATCCAACAGCTCTTCGTCGGAAAGCTCTGGCAAAAAAGACAATTCTTTGTGTTGCAAAGCGTTAACATTCAGAACCCGAAGGTTGTCTAACGTCAACTGCGATTGAGCAGTTCGAAGGCAATACACTGGTCCGTTACCTATGAGGATACGTCCATTGTTGCCATTTTCAAGTACACAGGTGCCTGAAGGAAGCAAGCGAAGAAGGTTATTATTGACCATAAAGGTTAGTTAACGCAAGTTAAATCCGGTGGAAGCTAGGGCAAACTGAGCTATAGTAAATTGTCATCTAGCTATTGTAGCTGCACATTGCCTAGAGAAACACTTACTTTGTGCCATGATGAGCAACGTCGTTGGAACCTTCGTTCACGTAACCTACGAGGGGCCGACAAATGCGCGACGCGGCGCGACGACACGCAGCATGGAAAAACTAAAGAACGCAGCGCTGGCCGACGGTTTACGAAGACGTGATCGAATTCTTTGGCGACCTCGCTACGCGAGAGCATGCGGTCCCGCGTAGCGTCGTGCTCAACAATGCGTCATTCCATAAGGAAACGCAGATCGTGAAACGCCGGCGAAAATGGATGACGCAGGGGTTGTTTCTGTATTGCCTGCCGCCCTACAGCCCTGAGCTGAACCGCCTTGATATCTAGTGGAAGCACCCTAGGTACTTCTAGCACCACTTCGTCAGTCTGAAAGGGGGAAAATTGCTCGAGAAAGTTAAACTATTGACAAAAAACTACGCAACTACATTCTTAATAAATTTAACCTGATTACTCAATGTACCTTTTTTGCCATCTCCATCTTGCCAGCCCTTAGTTTAGGCGATTTACGGCAGGTTCGATTCCCGCCGTCTCCACCACTGAATAAATAAAAGGGCTTCCCCGTTTTTGGCGGGGAGGCCCTTTTTATTTATTCCATGCATGCAGAACGCGGGCATCGAATCCGCGTCCGGCACGGGCGCGGGGGTTTTGCGGGGCCTTCGGCGAGCGCAGCTCGGCGCCGCAAAACCGGGTTGCGCTTGCAAGCGCAACCCTCTCCGATTCGTCTGACTAGGTTTTGCGCCGCAGACGGTTTTTCCTAACGACAACATCAGCCTCTCAGGTCTTGTACCGCAAAACCGGGATGGGCTTGCAAACACAACCCTTTCCGATTCATTTAATTGGCACCTGCGCCACCTATCACTCCCTTCGACCGCGACTTCACATACTACTTCCCACATACCGCCCCACCCACCGCTCCCCCTATACTCAACCCCGTCGACAAATCAAACCCAAAATCACAGAGATAGCCATCCTTTGGCCGATATCGGCACAGCAGCATGTCACGATGACGAATGCGTATTTGTGTATCGGGACAGCCATTGAGCAAATCCGGCCCCATGGCGTCGAACATGTCTCTGGCAGCGGCTCCCGTCAAGCGAAACGCGACTTTGGTATCGCCCGCAACCGGGGCTATGGCTTCGTCAAGATATCCGCCATAAATCGCGTACGAACCTGAAAAATCCTTCTGCACAAACTCCCAGACGGCCCGGGCCTGGTGCGCCAACAGCAAGCACAGTAGCGTGACGCCTGACAGGCTGGCGCGCCTCAACATAGGGAGCCGCCGATGCTGCGCCCGGTCAGCAGATCAAAGCCGAAGTCGCAGTGGTGGCCATCTCGTGGATGGTAGGAGCAGCTCAGTTCCGCCCGCTGGCGCAATCGATATTCGCCATCTGCGCCGCACGCGTTGCGCAAGTCCGGGCCCATCGCATCAAACAGCTGTTTTGCCGCCCTGCCGTCGATCCAGAACGCAATGCGCCTTTCTTTCTTGGTCGGCGGCTGCGGATCGCTCAAGCTTCCGCCATAAATCGCATAGTGGCCTTTGATTGACTGGTAAGAAAATAGCCATTTGGGGGCGGATTGGATCATGGCCGTAGCCAAAACAAAGAGAGGAAAAAAAGCGAGGAGGCGTTTCATGTCATCTGTCCCGCTACTTGATCGTGACATGAAAATGGTCGTCGTGCCGTTTGAGGGGTCTTACCCGGGGAATGGTGGGATCATTAAAAAAAATAACGTGGACAAAGCTGAATTCAAAAAATATGCGGATTAACTGGGCCGTGGCATCGCGGTCGTACTGAGAGTCAAACCTTGTTACAGGGCTATCCATTTTGTCTTTGCGAAGCAATCGGACGTCGACGTCTTTTCCGCTTCGATGACTTTTATGTTCACTGTAGGGAGCGCCATCAGCCAGGCTGATATTTCCAAAACCAATTTTCCGGCTATCGATACCTTGCCATTGATGCTCAACCAAAAACAGCAGCGAAAGCAGCTTGGGATGCGCATATTGTCCGGCGCCATTCGGCGGCGTACCGTAGGTGTAATATCCCGCACCTTCAGGTCGTTGCGGAAGATTGAAATAGCCGCGTGCATCCTTTGGCTGCAATTCCAGCATGCGTACTCCTGAATGTAAAATCCCGGACTCAGCTCAAACCAATGGCACGATGCCCCCCCTTTGGCAGGCCTCCTTGCACGTTCGCAAAGAAATCTGCGCGCTCGACAATTCTTACCGCTATGCATTTTCTGAGCATTGCGAAGGATCAAAGATCCGTACGTTGGTGGACTTGTTGCCAGTTGAAACGATGGCGTTGCGCCATTTCGAAGTTAAAAAACCTCACCCATTAAATATTCCATCGCCCTTCGATACTTCTCCACCCGCTCCAAATCCTTCTGCGTCGGCACCTCTATCCTCGACAAATCACTATTCTCAGCCAGATCAGCCAGCTTGACGGCCTTGCCGACCGGGTTCAAGGCCGCGCGGCTAATGAAATCCTCGTAGGACTCGCCTTCGATCTTGGTCACGGCGCGCACGCCGTCGATGACTTCTTGGGAAAAACCTTCGCGCGCCAGGTCGTCGAAGCTGACTTTGCCGTCGCTGTCCTCCACCACATCATGCAGCACGGCGACAATCTGCTGGGCGCCGGGGGCGACGCGCAGCATGACGCCCAAGGGGTGGAGTATGTACGGCGCACCGCCCTTGTCCGTCTGGCCGGCATGGGTGGCGGCGGCAATTTCAATTGCGCGCTCCAGGGAGCCGGGGTCAGGTCCGCCATTTGTACACGATCTCAGCTTTGCTCATCTCTATTTGTGGCAAGTTGCGCTCTACTAAATGCCGATACGGCACGACTGACTGTCCTTGAAAAGCGGTGGCGATGTGGGGCATGGTTTGGACATCGGCATGGCTGTGGTCGTGTCTGAATGGCGGACCTGACCCCGCCTCCTGACCTGCCCCCGCCTCCTGACCCAAGACGGTATTTGCCCCCGCCTCCTGACCCCGCCTCCACCGCCTCCATGTTCTTTCCGCCATGGCGGCGGTGAATCCTGTTCCAGCACGCAATTGTTTGCGGAAGCGCAATCCCAGATGGAACGAAATGCGAAACAATGCCAGTTTCCCCCATCGTTGCGCCTAGCAGAGTCGACCATGCTTGAAGTTCAGCCCAGTGACAAGCGCGGGTTTTTCATTCTGCCCCAGGCTCCGGAAGGTGCCGGCTACTACGTCTATGGCAATCTGCACCGGATACCACATTCCGGCCATATGGCCCAATATGCGCACCCCAGCTTGCTATCCCTGATCTTTTACATCGAACGTGAATGGCAGGCAATTGATGATCGGAAGTTTGGCATCGGGAATATCAGTATCGCGGAAGGGTTAGGGTACGACAAGCATGTGAGTCACCGGAAAGGCCTTGAAATGGATATACGCCCCATGCGGAAGGACAGGCTGGAAGGCCAGTCCGCACGGGTGTCACGCTTTGATGACGTGTATGACCGGAACGCCACCATCAAATTGATACGACTGTTTTTGCAGCATCCCATGGTCACCAAGGTCTTCTTTAACGATGGCGAGGTGCAAAAGACGATTGCCGGTGGGCGCGTCCGGTCTCTGCAAGGGCACGACGACCATCTTCACATTGAAATCAGAAAGCACTGATGAATACTCGGCTTGCATGCTGTGCCATGGCGCTCGCTCTATTCTCGCCGTCGCAAGCCGCGGACAAGCTGCCGGCATGGACTGGCGAACCACGCCCCTTGAGGGGTGACTATCAGATCTATGGCGGAACGCTGTCCGAAATGCTGCCGCCCACGCGAAACGACGGGAAAGTGGCAATCATGGTCAAAGGGGAATTGGCACGGGAACTGTTTGCCCAGCTCGGCCCCGATGTGAAACAGAAGCAGGCCTGCAGTTCCTCGGCGGACTACCGTGAGCGGCGCAGGGGAGATATTACTTGCGTTCATACAAAAGGGGCAGCATACGAATGCTATTTCGGACTCGACCTGCGTACGGGAAAAGGGATGTATGCAGCAATCTGCTAGCCTGGGAGCTGCCTGGCACAGGTAAAACCAGGACCCGCCTCCCTGTACTGGCGCACATCCAGCCGAATTCTTCCGCCTGAGCGACTCTACCTGCCTATGACACCCAGAGCAGAAGCCAATCCACCATCCCTCGCCTCAACCGCGTACACTGTCTCCTCGTCCATCACCGCATTGGTCCACTGTGAAACTATCGCGCTTTATAAGCGGCCATCTTGAGCCGATCCTGGAAGAGTGGGAACTCTTCGCCAGGTCACTCCCCATTCCTGGGACCGCCATCTCGAAAGCAGAATTGCGCGATCATGCAAAGCAGATGCTGGAAACCATCGTGCGCGACATGGATGTCATCGAGAACGCGGCGCAGCGGAAAAAGAAATCGACCACGGGCGTATCGGAAATAGCGGGCAAGGAAACCGCAGCCGCGACGCATGGTTCCCTGCGCCAGCAGATTGGCTTCACGCTGCCGCAACTGACGGCGGAATTTCGCGCGATGCGGGCCAGCGTTCTGCGTCTGTGGATGGCACAGGTGTCGGTGACGGCGAAAACGGCGGCGCTAGACATCTTGCGCTTCAATGAAGCGATAGACCAGGCGCTGCAGGAATCGGCCATACGCTATTCGCAGCAGAGCGACCGCACCCGCAATACCTTTCTCGCCATCCTCAGCCACGATCTGCGCAGTCCGCTGAGCACGATGACGATGGCCGGTGCGCTGCTGAGCAGGCCGAGCGCGAGCTCATCTTCCACGGTGGAGATCGGTGCACGGGTCGCCCGCAGCGCGGCCACCATGACAACCATGGTGAACGATCTGCTGGAATTTGCCAGGACCCAACTGGGGGGGCGCATGCCCATTTCCCCCAGCTTGGGCGACCTGGGGGAAATCTGCAAGACGGCCGTCGAGGATGCCTCGGCCGCTCACCCGAAATGCAAGTTTGAACTGAGCACCAAGGGCGAGATGATCGGCGACTTCGATGCACCCCGCCTGGCCCAGCTGTTTTCCAATTTGCTCAATAATGCTGCGCAATATCGCACCGACGACCAGCCGGTGACCATCACGGCCTGCGGCGATGCCGATACGGCAGTGGTGCAAGTGAAGAATTTTGGCCGCCAGATCCCGGAAGCGTCGCTGAAGTGCATATTCGATCCCCTCGTACAACTGGCCATTTCCGACGATCACAAGGCGCCCAATGCCACCAGTATCGGCTTGGGTCTGTTTATCGCGCGTGAAATCGCCAGCGCGCATGGAGGCACCATCGGCGCCGAGTCCAGCCTGGAATGCGGCACGGTGTTTACCGTGCGGCTACCCAGGGTATCGCTGAACGAGGGAGCGAACGGCGGCTAGCGTGGCCGCCCGCAGAAGACGACCTCCCCTGCAGGGAGCGGCCCGCCCTACCTGCGGCTGAGCGGCACATACTCGCCCGGCAAGCTGGCCGCTTCCAGCGCATCGGCAAACGCCAATAAAAACTTCGCCGGGCCATGTTCCGACACCAGCAGGGAGGCGCCCTTGTGGCGCAGCAGTTTCAAGACTTCCTGCTGATGCGCCTGATATTCCTGCGAATGGCCGTAGAAGGTCTGATACATTTCCAGCGTTTCCATGGCTTTCGCGGCCAGGATGAATTCGGGTTTGTCCATCATATCTCCTATTGATCAGTGCGGACGCACAGAAGACGCATCATCCGTCTCCTCTGCATGCAGCCATCACCGTCGGCATGGCCGCACTTCCATCATACGCCTCAACTCAGCGGTCACCAACAGCGTTTCCCTAGGCCCGGTAAGGCTCGCCCGACAGGATGCCCTGGTACTGGCTGAGGGCGTTGCCGATCTTCATGCCCCCGGCGTCGATATCGTAGAAGCGGATATCCTTGCTGTGGCCGCTGCCACGTACCTTCACCACCGATACGACGCGCTTGAACTGGCCTTCGAGCTCGATGTAGCGCTGCATGACGATGGCGTCGGCCAGGAAAGCATTGCCGTAGGAACTGAAGCGCAGCATGGTGTACTGGTCTTCCAGCTCGGCCGTCATCAGCACGGACACACCCATGTCCGTCAAGGTCGCCACCAGGCGGTACAACGATTCGCGGAAATCCTCGCGGAACATGGAGGCCAGCGCCATTTCAAAGCCGGACAGCGAGTCGATCACCACGCGCTTGGCCTTCATGCGCGTGATCATGCTCACCAGGTCATGCAGGATTTCATCGAGCGACAGGTCGAGCGTGCGCGTGTTGATCACGCCGATCTGGCCGGAATCGACGAGGGTATTCAGCTGATGGCTGAGCAGCTGGTTCGGGCTTTTCTCGAAGGCGGCGATGACGCCAGGCTCGCCACAACGCACGCCTTCCGTGAGAAATTGCGTGGCCAACACGGTCTTGCCGGAACCGGACGGTCCCACCAGCAGCAGCGAATAGCCGGCCGGCAAGCCACCGCCCATCATCCGGTCGAGTTCCGGCACGCCCATCGACAGGCGCTCATTGCCGGAAATGCTGACCTTCGCCATGCCGCTCGTCTTCAGCACTGCGCGGGGAAAGATTTCCACCCCATCATCATTGATGCGGAAGGTATGCACGCCCAGGCTTTGCGCCTGTCCGCGCATCTTGACCACCTGGATCTTGCGCACCATGGCGTCGCGGTGCACGAGCTGCGACAGCCACAGGATGCCGTCGGCGACCGTGAACACCGCGCTGGACTCGGCCTCGGGCGCCAGGTATTCGCCGATCAGGAAGGTCGTGGCCAGCCAGCTGGTCATTTGCGCGCCCAGTTGCTGCACGAAATTCTGCAGGCCGGCTGGTCCCGCGTCCATGGCCTTGGCCGACTGCACCACGGAGCGGAACGAGTCGACGAAGACGAGGCTGGGCGAGAACGCTTCGACCTCTTCGGCGATGCGCGCCAGCACGCGGTCGAAATCGCCTTCCAGCAAGTCAGCCGACAGATTGACGAATTTGATCGACTGGTTGATCTTGTCTACATCGAAGAAGGGAAACTGCTGCTGATAGCGCAGCATCTTCAGCGGTGGCTCGCCCAGGACCGTGAAAAACAGCGCCTTGCGTTCCGGCGTGGCGAGGGAAAACATGATCTGGTGCGCCAGCGTCGTCTTGCCGCTGCCTGGCGTGCCCGCCACCAGGTTGAAAGAAAATTCCGGTATTCCGCCGCCCAGCAGTTCGTCCAGTCCCGGCACGCCAGTTTCCAGGCGATGGATGGTGACTTTGTTCATTCGTTCGGCTCCGTTCCAGCATTATTCACAACGTCATCACCCCAGGCTCTGAGGAGGATGCTATTCGTTAAGAGTTCGCCAATTAATAAAATAAGGGTATTGATGAAGTGCATCAACATCGCTGTGCTTGCCGCGCAGGCGGCGGTGTCCGCCTGTCCCTGCAAGCTGGCGCGCAGGGAGGTCATCGCAGCTTCCAGTGCTTGCGGCGGATGGGGCGTCAACCAGCTAAATTGTTTCTCACTCTGGTGCAGACTGCGGGCATACATCGACTCAACGCCCCGCTCACCTATGATCTGATTCAATTCAGTGGCCAGTTGCTCCCAAAGGCGAATACTGACGTCTACCACCGCTCCTGGGTCGCGTAACAGCGCGTGCTCTATCCTGCGCTGCCGCTGTTCATGGACTGTGGCCATAATCGGATCTTTTCTCTGCGGTTTTCGGTGCATGGACCATGTTAAAAAAAAGCATCAGGGCTCCTTCGCCCATCAGCGCGGAGCCTTTGCCGTGATTATTTTCGACAAGGCGTCGATATTGATGGGCTTTACCAGGTAATGGTCAAACCCTGCCTCGCCGGCGCGGTCGTACTCGCCAAGCTGGCTGTAGCCGGATGCGGCGACAAAGCATGGCAGAGGCGGCACCAGGGCCGCGCGTGCCGCACTGATGACCTGGAAGCCATCCATGCCCGGCAAGCCGATATCGCACACGATCACATCGTAAGTCGCATCGAGCGCGGCGCGCAAGCCACTGGGGCCGTCATTGCGCACGTCGACATGGTGGCCGTCCTGCGTCAGCAGCAGCGCCAGCATTTCCGCCGCATCGGCGTTATCTTCGATCAGCAGTACGCGGCGCGGCAGTGCGCACGCCGCAGGTTCCGCCTGCATGCCCGGCGGCGGCGGCGCCAGCGACGACAAGGGCAACTGCAAGACAAACTGGCTGCCAAAGCCGACCCCAGCGCTGAACACGTCCACGGTGCCGCCATGCAACTGGGTAATGGTGCGCACCAGCGACAGGCCGATGCCCAGGCCGCCCTGCGCCCGCTCCAGCGAGCGGAAGCCCTGGGTAAACAAATCGAAGATGAAGGGCTGGATATCGAGGGCGATGCCGGCGCCATCGTCGCTGACGGCAATTTCCACCACATCATCGTGGCGCCTGACGACGATGTCGATATGGCCAAACTCGTGTGTAAACTTGCTTGCATTGATGAGCAAGTTGGCAAACACCTGCGTCAGACGCACCAGATCTCCTTCGATGACCAGCGCTTCCTTCGGCAGGCTCACGCTCAGCACTTGCTGGCGCAGACTGATGCTGGCCTGGCCAACTTCCACGGCACTGGCAATGATGTCGCTCAGCAGGATAGGCGCCAGTTGCAAGGTGATCTTACCGCTACTGACGCGCGATGCATCAAGCAAATCATCGATCAGGCGCGCCATGTGCGCCACCTGACGGCCGATCACGCCATGCACGTGCGCCAGCTGGGGATCGAGGTCGACCTTCTTGGCCAGCAAATCATTGGCCATCGCCAGCGGCTGCAAAGGATTGCGCAACTCATGCGCAAGCATGGCCAGGAACTCCGTCTGGCGCACGGTCGTCGCTTCCGCGGACGCTTGCATGTCCTGTGCACCAAACGTTGCCAGCACCAGGTTTTGATTGGCTTCGCGCAACTGCTTGACCAACAGGCCGAAGGCGTCGGACTTATCCTTCTCCTGCACCTGCATCTTGGCCATGCTCAACAATTGATTGATCGTTTCGCGCAGCAGTTTGACTTCACGATCGTGCAAGGCATGCAAATTTGGCTCGGCTGGCAACTGCTGGGCGGGCGCATCCTCAGGATCCGGCGAGAGTGCTGTGTGGTGCATGGTGACGGTGTCCGGCTTGTGGGGGCCGGCCTCAAGGACAACTCTTCGCTCCGCGGCGCTCACTCAGACATCGCCGCGCACGCCAGCTCTATTGCTGCATACGGTGTATTACTTTCTAACTAAGCACGATACTCTATTTTCCTTACGAAATGAAAGCATTAGATTACTTATCGTCAACAGTGCGCACTGGTAACACGTAATTGGCGAGCTGCCACCCCATGGCCAGGGCCGATTGCTCCGCCTCGTGCTGCGTGCTGCGGTTTTCCAGATTGGCTTGCCGGACATCTTCAAAGCCGCACTTGCTCAGCACCAACTGTCCCTGCCAGCACCCCTCGGGCAGTTCGCAGGCGTAGGCCGAGATCAGGAACCCATTATGGGTGGTGGGATTAGCATAAGACATGATGCCTCCGTGGGATTGCCTGCGCCGCCGTGAACAAGAAGCATGGCTCTTATTAAAGTATAGTCTGACTTAGTGTAACCGCAATGCGGCTCAAAGTAAGCGTAATGCGGCTCGAATTCCATTTAAATCAACTACATACGCATCAGGCCGCCTGACGAAATAGTCTCGCGCATTGACAACCTGTTGCATACCCGGCTTGCTGGGCTCCCATATCGATAATTAAACTCCATGACCACGCACCTTTCCCTGCACTGCTACCTGCAAGACACGCCTTCCGACCAGGCGCTGCCCTGCTCCGACATGACCATCCACGCCGACCCGGCCACCCTGCGCGCCATTGCCCATTTTCTGCTGGCCAGCGCCGACGAGTTTGATCTGGCGCAAGAACGCGCCGGCATGCACGCGCACCTGCAGGATGCATGGGCCGGCTGGCAAGACGACTTCCCCGACCTCATCGTCGTGGCGGCCTGAGGTGAGGCTTGGGGTAAGGCATACAATGGCGCCCCGGCTGGCGCGCGTCAGGTAACATACGCCACCCTTGCCATACAGAGATCCTTGATGCACGATACCCGCACCGCCCTGCCCTGGCTGCGCACCGCCGTACTGGCCGCCGCACTGGCCAACCTGTACGCCTGCGCCAGCCCGCCCGCGCACGAAGCGCTGTTCCTCACCACCACCTTCACGCCTGCGCATTCCTTCACCAAGGGCATCGAAGGCCCGGCCGTCGATGCGGATGGCAATATCTATGCCGTCAACTTTGCGCGCCAGCAAACCATCGGCAAGGTACGTCCCGATGGCAACGGCGAAGTGTGGCTGAGCCTGCCCGGCACCAGCATCGCCAATGGCATCCGCTTCGGCAGCCGGGGCCAGATGTATCTGGCCGACTACATGGAACACACGATCTACCTGGTCGATCCGGCCACGCGCGCGCTGTCCATCCACGCACGCGAGCCGCGCATGACGCAACCGAACGACATTGCCATCACGCAGGACGACGTGCTGTATGCGAGCGACCCGAACTGGAAGGAAAACACGGGCCGCGTGTGGCGCATCGCGCAGGATGGCACAGTGACGCTGGCACTCGACACCATGGGCACGGCCAACGGCATCGAAGTGAGCCCTGACGGCAAGATGTTGTACGTGAACGAAAGCGTGCAGCGCACTATCTGGATATATGACATCGCCGCGGACGGTAGCCTGAGCGGCAAGCGCCTGCTGATCAAGTTTGACGATTTCGGCATGGATGGCATGCGCGTGGACGTCGATGGCAACCTGTACGTGACGCGCTACGGCAAGGGCACGGTGGTGAAACTGTCGCCGCAAGGGCGCATCCTGCGCGAGATCAGCGTGCCCGGCGCCAAGCCCAGCAACATCACCTTCGGCGGCCCCGATGGCCGCACGGCCTACGTGACGGAAGTGGTGCAGGGACGCCTGCTGCAATTCCGCGTCGATAGGCCGGGCCTGGAATGGCAGCGGGCGCAGCAGCACAAGAGCAATGCGGCGGCAGCGGCAGCCCCGCCACCGGCCGCAGCGGAGCAGGTCAGCGCGGAATGACGCGCTCCGCCTTCAGGCGTTCGAACAGGGCGATGAAGGCATCCTGCGTATCCTGGTAATCAAGAAAGCCCGCCTTGCGGCTCTTGCCCATGTCCGTCATCACTTCCATCGGCCGTCCCAGGTCGGCATCGGTATGCCACCAGGACGCGAGGCGACCGATGTCCGTTTCCACCAGATCATGCTGCTGCGCGATGGCACGCCATTGCGCAGGCGCATCCTGCATACGGCCGGCCAGCGGCGCCATGGTCCCGGGCAGGTCTGCCGCTGCCACGCCGCAATACGCGGCCAGGCGTGGCCACAACCACTTCCAGCGGAACACGTCGCCATTGACGATATTAAAATCCTCGTTGCGCGCGGCGGGGCTGTCGGCCGCCCACGCCAGGTGGCGCGCAATCTGGCCAGCGTCCGTCATGTCGGACAAGCCATGCCACTGCGCGGACGAACCGGGAAAGACAAACGGCTGGCCGCTGGCCTTGCACAAATTCGCATACACGGCCAGAGTCAGGCCCATGTTCATGGCATTGCCCAGCGCGTAGCCGATGATGGTGTGCGGGCGATGCACGCTCCACGTGAAGCCGTACTGGGTGGCCGCTGCGAACAAACGGTCTTCCTGCTCGTAATAGAAATTGTCGACGTCCTGGCGGCCCTGCTCTTCGCGAAATGGCGTGACGGGCACGCTGCCCTTTCCATACGCATCGAACGGTCCCAGGTAATGCTTGAGACCCGTCACCAGCGCCGCGTGGCGCAGGTGGCCAGATGGCCCCAGCGCGGCCAGCACATTGGCCACCATGGCGCCGTTGACGCGGATGTTTTCCTGCTCGTTGTCCTGGCGCGCCCAGGCCGTGAAGAAGACGTGGCTGGCGTCAAAGCCCGCCAGGGCGGCGGCGACCGCTGCGCCATCCGTCGCATCGAGCTGCAGCGCTACGCAGCCGGCGGGGACTGGCGTGCGGCCACGCGAGACGCCCGTCACCTGCCAGCCTTGCGCCAACAGATGCGTCGCCAGGTTGCTGCCGATGACGCCGCTGGCGCCGATGATGAGGGCGTGTTTTTGCATGAAAGAGTGCCTCCAAAAGAAAAAAACATCATATCCGCGACACCAATTCTTATCCGCGATACTATTTCAGCTTATTCATGAATAAAATTCGCGAATCATGTTTTCATCGGAACATTTGAAAGGCCTCACACCGTTCCTCGCCACGGCCGACGCGGGCAGTTTTACGAAAGCGGCCGAGCGCCTGCACCTGAGCAGCTCGGCTGTCAGCAAGAGCGTGGCACGGCTGGAAGAACGGCTGGGCGTGCTGCTGTTCGAGCGCAGCACGCGGCGCTTGAAACTGAGCGACGCTGGCCGCGCCTACTACGCCACCTGCAAGCGCGTGCTGCAGGAACTGGCGGACGCGGAAGACGTGCTGGCCGAGCATGCGACGGAACTGGCGGGCAAGGTGCGCATCGGCGTGCCGGCATCGTATGGCCGCCTGCGCGTGATGCCGGCGCTGATTGATCTGTGCGAAAAATATCCGCGGCTGCAGCCATCGATCGCCTTCAGCGACCGCTTTGCCGACCTGTTCGAAGAGCGCATCGATATCGCCGTGCGCATCGGTGCGCCAGGCAGCTGGCCGCAAACGCTGGGACAGATGCCGTTGGGCGAAGAGCGCCTGATCTTTTGCGCGGCGCCCGCCTACCTGGCGCAGCGCGGCACGCCGGCCGATATCGCGGATCTCGATGGCCACGACTGCATCGCCTACGGCCGGGGTGACGGCACGCCGGCGCCGTGGCTGTTTGCCGGCGAGGACGGGATGGAGCGGCGCGCGGTCCATCCACGCCTGACGGTGGGTGACGCCGAAGCGCAGACGGCCGCCGTGCTGGCCGGCCTGGGCATCGCGCAGCAGGCGACCTGGCTGGTGCAGGAGCACCTGGCCAGCGGCGCCATCGTCGAAGTACTGCCTGCCTGCGCCACGCCAGGCTTGCCGCTCTCCCTGGCGTGGCCGCTGGCGCGCCAGCTGACGCCGAAAACGGGCACCCTGCTGCAGGAACTGCGGCAGCGGCTGACAATCAGCTGAAAATATCCCTTGACCCTGACGTAGCGTCAGGCGCCATCGTGGTTGCACGCACTGAAGACAAGGAGAAGACGATGCTGTTGAAAATCGGTGAACTGGCCAGGCTCACGGGCCTGACCATCCGCACCCTGCACCATTACGACAGCATCGGCCTGCTCTCGCCTTCGGTGCGCACGCCCGCTGGCTACCGCCTGTACCAGCACAGCGACATGGACCGGTTGCACCGGATCATGGCGCTGCGCAAGTTCGGGTTGTCGCTGGCCGATATCGCCAACGCACTCGCCGGGCCGGATCTTCCTTTGCATTCCATCGTGGCGCAGCAGATCGCCATGCTGGAGCGCCAGATCGCGCAGGCGTCCACCTTGCGTGTACGCCTGTGCAGCTTGCAGGCGCAACTGGCGCAGGGGCAGACCCCGGAACTGGCCGAGTGGCTCACCACAATGGAGTTGATGACCATGTACGACAAATACTTTAGCCCTGAAGAACTGCAACAAATGCCGCTGCTGTCGGACGCGGCCGTGGAACAGGAATGGAAAGAACTGGTAGCAAGAGTGCGCGCCGTCAAAGACGCGGGCGCCGGCGCCGGCGATGCCCAAGCGCAAGCCCTGGCCACGCAATGGATGGTCAAGCTGGTGCGCGACACGGGCGCCCACCCTGGCCTGTTCGCGCGCCTGAACGACATGCACGCGCAAGAGCCCTCCATGCAAGCGACGACCAGCATCGATGCGGATTTGATGCAATTCATCATCGCCGCCTTCAATGCCTCGCGCATTGCGCTGTACCGCCCTTTCCTCGATGCACAGGAATACGCGTACCTGGCCGCCAACTACGGCAAGCGCTCGGGCGAGTGGCCGGCCCTGATCGCCGCCGTGCGCGCCGCCATCGATGCGCGCACGCCGCCCACCGACCCGGCCGTGCTGCAACTGGCGCGGCAGTGGCTGGAGCTGTTCCGTTCGTATGCGGGCACGAACCCGGCCACGCAGCTGAAATTTCGCCAGGCGCACCAGCAGGAACCGCGCCTGATGGAAGGCAGCTTTGTCGATGGGGCCATGCTGCAATACCTGGGCGCGGCGATGGCCGTGGTGGCGCAGGAAAAGCCAGCATAAAAGTTGACGTGCGGCACATCCAGGTGGTGGCCATGTAGAATCGGCCATCGCCAATCACCGGAAAATCCGATGCGCCGCTTCTTGTTTGTATGTCTGACCCTGCCCGCCCTGAATCTGGCCATGGCGGCCGAGCCGCCCGTGCAAGGGGTGTGGCAAGGTACCCTGGGCAAGGCCAATATCGTGGCTTGCTTCAACCAGCCCAGTCCCACGCAAGGGGCTGACCGCAGCGGCAATTATTACTACACGCGCTACAAGACGCCCATCATGCTGGCCAAGCCGAACGGCAAGAGCGACTGGAACGAATCCGACGCCAAGGGCGACACGACGGGTACGTGGAAACTCACTGCGCCGCAGGGCGGCAAGCTACGTGACAAGCTCACCGGCACCTGGACGGACCCAAAAAGCGGCAAGACCCTGCCCATGGCCTTGACCCTGCTGGAAGCGGCGGGCGACCGCGAACACCCGTCCTGCGCCAGCGATGCCTACAACCTGGCGCTGGAAGACTTTCCCGGCACCAGGGTGAGTAAAGCCATCGCCTTCGAAGGCAAGCAATATCGCAACTTGCAAGTGGGTGACACCATCACGGCGGAATTGATCGCCCCCGGCGATGGCGTGGCGAAAATCAATGCGCAACTGCGCGCCGTGCTGGCGAAGAATAAAAAGGATCTGGAAGACTTCTATGCCACGCGCCGCGAATACCTGGGCCGCAACGGTTTTACGACGGAAGACGAAGTGTATGCGGAGCCCACCTACTGGTCGCCGCGCTGGGTGACGATCAAGTTTTACCGCTGGCCGGCCGGCTATGGCGCCAACGGTATCTCCATCCGCTTCCGCACCTGGGACGCGAAAACAGGCGAGGAAACGGACGTGTGGAACTGGTTTGGCGCCAGCGCCAGCGATGGCGACGACAAGGCAGAATTGCCGGTCCGCCTGCGGCAAGCGCTGTTCAAGGACGTCAAGATCGACGCCGAGTGCAAGGGGACGGATTACGACGGCCGTGGCCGCTTCCACCTGTCCTTGAAACGGGAGGGCGTGTCGTTCTGGGAAGATTCGAACGGCAGCGGCTGCGAAAACGACTTCCTGCTGCCCTACAGCAAGGTCGGCCCCTTCCTCACCGTCAAGGGCCGCGCCGCGCTCAGCGATTTGCTGCCGAAGAACTAGCCACCACCTCGGCTACCAGCTCCGCCGTCGCGGCCGCCAGGGTCCAGCCCAGATGGCCATGGCCCGTGTTGTAGTACACACCCGGCGCCTTGCCCGGCCCCACTTTCGGCAGCATGGCGGGCAGCATGGGGCGCAAGCCCGCCCACGGGATCACCTTGCGCGTATTCACGCCAGGAAAACACTGCTCTACCCACTGCAGCAGCGGGCGAATGCGGTCGGCGCGGATATCATAATTGACGCCATTGAATTCCGCCGTGCCCGCCACCCGCAGCCGGTCCTCGCCCAGGCGGCTGCTGACCAGCTTGGTGGCATCGTCAAGCAGGCTGACCTTGGGCGCGGCCGCCTGGCTGGCTGCGTCGTCCAGCTGCACGGTAATCGAATAGCCTTTCACCGGATACACATTCACATGGTCGCCCAGCGATGCCGCCAGGGCGCGGCTGGCCGTGCCCGCACAGATGACGACGGCGTCGAACCGGGTGCTGTCTTCGCCCATGCTGACGCGCACCTTGCCGTGCTCGCGCGCCAGCGCCGTCACCTGCGCGCCATAGCGGCATGTCACGCCCAGGCGGGAGCAGGCATCGGCCAGGCCGCTGGTGAATTTGTGGATGTCGCCCGTGGAATCGCTGTCCGTGTAGTAGCCGCCGTAAAAATCGCCCGCCAGGGCCGGTTCGATGCCGCGCATCTCCTGCGGCGTGACGGCGCGCCGCTGCAAGCCGCCCTGCGCCAGCAGGCGCGACACGCCGGCCGCCCGCTCGAAGCCCGCACGCTCCCGGTAGATGTGCAGGATGCCCGCGCGGCGATGATCGAAGTCGATATCTTCTTCTTGCGCCCACGCAAACAGGTGTTCGCGCGCGGCGATCGCCATGCTCGCCGTGGCGATGGTGTTGCGCTCGTAGTCCGGCATGGCAGCGAGAAATTGTGCAAACCAGCTCAGCTTGTGCCAGCTGGGCCAGGGATGGAGCAGCAGCGGTGCATCGCGCCGCGCCATCCATTTCACCGCGTTCCATATCGTCGCCTTGTGGTTCCACACTTCCGCGTGCGAGGCGGATAATTGCCCGCCATTCGCATACGACGTTTCCATGGCCGCGTAGCGGCGGCGCTCGATCAGGGTCACGTCCACGCCCCGTTTCGCCAGCGCATACGCCGTCGTCACGCCCGTGATGCCCCCGCCCAGCACGGCCACGCGCTTCATAGTGGCGACACCTTGTGCACGACGGTATCGCCCGCCTGCAAGGTGCGTCCATCCTCGGCCAACACGTCGATGCGGCGTACGGGCAAGCCTGAACTGCGCTGCAGCAGGGTCGAGTGCGCCTCGCCTTGCTCGAACAACTGCGCCTCGCTCCACTGGCGCAAGCCCACCACGACGGGAAAAATGCCTAGCCCCTTGGCAGTCAGCACGTATTCCTGGTAAGCCGAGCCATCCGAGGCGGGCGCAACCGTAAAAATGCCCTCTTCCACCAGAGTGTGCAGGCGGTCGGCCAGGATATTCTTCGCCACGCCCAGGCTTTTCTGGAATTCCCCAAACCTGCGCATGCCGTCGAAGGCGTCACGCACGATCAGCAGCGACCAGCGCTCGCCGATCACGTCGAGCGCGCGCGCCACGGGACAGGGGTCGGTTTTCAGGCTTTTGCGTTTGGCCACGGTGCCTCCTTGATTGAGTGGTTGCATTTTAAAACTTCCCGGCGTAGACTCCAACTGGTTTTAATTTGAAACCACTTATATACCATCCTATGCGCGACACAAACCCTCCCCTCACGACCGCACTTCCCCCCACCCTCGTCTGGCTGTTTGCCACGGCAGCCGGCCTCAGCGTGGCCAATGTGTATTACGCCCAGCCCTTGCTCGCCACCCTGGCGCACGAATTCGGCATGACGGACGCCGCCAGCGGCATGGTCATCACGGCCACGCAGATCGGCTGCGCGCTGGCCCTGCTGCTACTGGTACCCTTGGGCGACATGCTGAACCGGCGCCGCCTGACCTTGATCCAGCTGGGCCTGCTGGCCATCACCCTGGCGGCGCTGGGCTGCGCCCGCTCCACGGCCGCCCTGCTGGGCGGCATGCTGCTGGTGGGCTTGCTGGGCACGGCCATGACGCAAGGCTTGATCGCCTACGCGGCCAGTGCGGCGGCCAGCCACGAGCGGGGCCGGGTGGTGGGCAGGGCGCAGGGCGGCGTGGTGATCGGCTTGCTGCTGGCGCGCACCTTGTCCGGCGTAGTGGCCGATCTCGCCGACTGGCGTGCCGTGTATTTCGTCTCGGCGGCCATGGCTTGCGCCCTGCTGTTGCTGCTGTGGCGCAAGCTGCCGCCGGCGCAGCCGGGCAGTCAACGGCTGGCCTACGGCGCGCTGATTGCCTCGATGCTGGACATGCTGCTGCATAACAAGGTGCTGCGCGTGCGCGGCATGCTGGCCCTGCTGATGTTTGCCGTATTCAATATTTTCTGGAGTGCCCTGGTGCTGCCATTGACGGCGCAAGGCTATACGCACGCGGCCATCGGCGCATTTGGCCTGGTGGGCGTGATCGGCGCGCTGGGCGCGGCGCGTGCCGGGGCGCTGGCCGACAAGGGCCGCGCGCAATGGACGACGGGCGCGGCGCTGCTATTGCTGCTGGCCGCCTGGCTGCCACTCGGCTTTGCCAGTATGGCCCTGTGGCCCCTGGTCGTCGGCATCATCGCGCTGGACCTGGCAGGACAAGCCATCCACGTGACGAACCAGAGCCTGATTTTCAAGCACGATAGCGACGCGCACAGCCGCCTGGTAGCGTGCTATATGCTGTTTTATGCGGTGGGAAGCGGTGTGGGAGCGATTGCCGCCACCAGCGTGTATGCGCTGGCGGGCTGGCATGGCGTATGCGCGCTGGGCGCGGGGGTCAGCTTGCTCGCCCTGCTATTCTGGCGGCTGACCTTGCCTGCTGAAAAAGTTTAGTTCAAGAGCGCCGTGGCGGAACCGTGGCGGTACGTCTTCAAGGCATCAGGCTGGATCTGGATCAGCGAACCGCTGACTTTAATCAAATGCAAGTCCGTCAATTGGTGCAGCACGCGCGACAGGGTGGCGGGCGCCAGGTTCAGGAACGATGCCAGCAGACTTTTCTTCAGGTCCAGCTTGACTTCGTTCGAACGCTGCTGGTCCGACGCCTGCAGCAGGTACTCGACCACGCGCTGGGTGGCGTTCTGCACGGAGCAGCGCTCCACGTTGCGGATAAAACCCATCAGGTGATGCGACAGGCTGTTCATCATCTGGCGCGCGATGCGCGGCGACTGGTCCAGCAGGCGCAGCAGCGCGTGCGGCGGGATGCGCAGCAGCAGGCAGTGCTCGAGCGCTTCGGCGCAGAACGGGTATGGTTCATCGAGGAAAATCATGGCTTCGCCGAAGCTCTGGCCCGGGCGAATCAGTTCCAGTACCTTGTCGGTACCTTCCATGGAGAATACGCTCAGCTTGACGAGGCCGAAGACCACCACATAGGCGCCTTCCGCCACTTCGCCCTTGCGGAACAGCACTTTGCCTTTTTCCACTTCGACGCGCACGACATCCTGGCGCAATTGTTCTAATTGCGAAGGGGAAATATGGCGGAACAGAGCCTGGCTCGATAGCAAGCCATCGACGTTGACCTTATGCATGACACTCTCTTATTAGATTAGCGAATGACTAAGAGTGTAATGCGCAGGCAGCGTCAAGGCCATACGTCAAAGGAACTAGGGTTGTCTAGGCCGGAACGCCATGCAGATCAAACAATCGCGCATTCCTTGTGGCCTATTTGCGCTTTGCTTGATTTTTATTTGCCCAGTTCGCGCTCCACCGCATACACGGCGATCTGCACGCGGCTGCTGAGCTTAAGCTTTTTGAGGATGTTTTGCACGTGGATTTTCACCGTGCTTTCGGCCACGTCCAGCTGGCGCGCGATTTCCTTGTTGCTCTGGCCGCGCGCCAGGCAGGCCATGGCTTCGCGCTCGCGTGGCGTCAATTTGTCGTAGTCGGCCTGGGGCGCGTTCTGCCCCGCGCGGAACTGCGACACCAGCTTGGCCGTCATGGCGTCGGCAATCACCGATTCACCGGCGGCGGCGCGGCAGATTGCCTGGCCCAGCTGCTCGGCTTCTATATTTTTCAGCAAGTAGCCGCGTGCGCCCGCGCGCAGTGCCGCGCCCAGGTCGGCTGCGTTTTCCGATACGGTCAGCATCAGCACCACCATCTGCGGCATGTCCTGCAAGATCAGCTGCAGCGCTTCGACGCCCGTTACGCCGGGCATGTTCAAGTCCATCAGCACCACGTCGGGCTGCAGCTCGGCCGTCAGGCGCACGCCGTCGAGCCCGTTCGATGCCTCTCCCACCACCTGGAATTGAGGATTGCGCTGCAGCAGCAGCTTGACGCCGCTGCGCAGCAAGGTATGGTCGTCGACCAGCAGGATTTTGATTGGAGCGTTCACGTATTTGTTTCTTCTGACTGGTAGGAATGAATCGTCTGTTACGCCGCCTGGCGCCGGGCTGCCGGCAAGGCCAGCGAGATCGTCGTGCCGCCGCCGGGCGTGCTGTCGATGGCAAATTGCGCACCGAGCCGCTCGGCTCTTTCCTGCATGATACGCAAGCCGATCTGCAATTCCGTTTTCTTGTCGCGCAGGTTGGCGGCGAAGCCTTCGCCATCGTCGCGCACCTGCAGAGCAAAATCACGCCCGTTTTCCACGCGCAGGGCCACATTGCTCGCTTGCGCGTGCTTGCGGATATTCGACAGCGCTTCCTGCACGATGAACAGGATCTGCAACTGTTGCTCCGGCGCCAGCGGCGCGCCATTGCCGCTCATGTCCAGGGTGCCGACGACGCCCGTCTGCAGCTCGAACTTGGCCAGCACTTCGCTGAGTTTGCTTTCCAGGTCGCTGCCATGCCAGCGCGTGCGGAAATTGACCAGCAATTCGCGCACATCCTGGTAACTTTGTTCGACGCCCATGCGCATCAGCGGCAGCACTTCGGCCGCTTCGTCGAGCTGGCCCCGGCGCACGGAATCGTCGAGCATCTGTACTTGCAGGCTGATGAAGTTCAAGCTTTGCGCGATGCTGTCATGCAAGCCTTCGGCCAGCAGGCTGCGTTCGCGCGCGACGGCGAATTCCTTCTCGCGCGCGATCAGGCGCTGGTTCTCGATGGCGATGCCCAGGCTCTGGCCCAGCGTTTCCAGCCAGCCCTGCTGCTGCGCATGCACCGCTTGCGGGCCCGCAAAGTGCAGCGAAAAACTGCCCACTACCTGCTCGCGTGCGAGGATGGGAAAGACGGCGATGGCGATAAAACCTTCGTCCTGGCAGCGGAAGCGCTGCAGCGCATCGACCTGGCGGAAATCACGGATCTGGATCACGCCCTGCGCCACGGCCGCGCCACACAGGCAATCGTTGTTGCGGATGCAGTGTTCCTCTTCCACCATGGCGTCCGAAATGCCCTCATGCACGATGATGTGCACGGTATCGTTCTGCGGATCGAGGATGCGCACGGTGCCGCCTTCGGCTTGCGCGAACTGCATCACATGGCGCAGGAAGCCACGGCATAGCGCATCGATGGCGTGCTGGCCCGCCAGCAGGGTGGAGATCTCATGCAGGGTGGCCAGCTGGCGTTCCTGTGCGGCGCTCAGGCCCGATTCGGCCTGCGCCAGGCGGCGCTGGCGCCAGCGCGAGGCTGGAAGTTGTTTGCGGGAAGGTTGACTGCGCGGCGCATGCATGAAAAACTCGAATCTGAAAAGTGGTGCGCCCGGCAAACGCTGCGGCCTGCCGGGCTGGTAAAGGTTACAAATGGATTTCGGTACCCAGCAGCTTGACGAACTGCGCCAGCCAGGCTGGATGCGCGGGCCAGGCGGGCGCCGTAACGAACTGGCCATCGGTGACGGCGTCCGTGACGGCGATGTCGGCATACGTGCCGCCCGCCAGCTTGACTTCCGGCGCGCAGGCGGGATAGGCGGAAATGCGCTTGCCACGAATGACGTCGGCGGCCGCCAGCAATTGCGCACCATGACAAACGGCGGCGACAGGCTTGCCCGCGTCGGCAAAGTGGCGCACGGCGGCGATGACTTTCTCGTTCAGGCGCAGGTATTCGGGCGCGCGACCGCCGGCGATCATCACGGCGTCATAGTCGGCCGGATCGATCTCGTCGAAGCTGGCGTTCAGGGTGAACAAGTGACCCGGCTTTTCCGTGTAGGTCTGGTCGCCCTCGAAATCGTGAATGGCCGTCTTGATCGTCGCGCCGCTTTTCTTGCCGGGACAGACGGCATGTACGGTATGGCCCAGCATCAGCAGGGCCTGGAACGGCACCATCGTTTCATAATCTTCTGCAAAATCGCCGGTCAAAAACAGAATTTTCTTCGCTGCCATTTAGTTCTCCTATGAAAGATTGACCCCGTATCCCTGCCTGCAGGACGCACCGCAAGGCGTATCTTAGCGCGACTTGGCAGCCATACTGGATATTTATCAAACTTTTGCGCCTTGATCGAGGATTTTACAGGCTGAGGCAGAATTTTTTACAGGCTGGCAGGTCGAAGCAGGGCAAGGCGGCATGACGCCTCGTTGGCGACATCGGCACTCCACAGTAACGGTAACAGGGCACGCCATCGTGCAGGCGTACACGCGCTGGCGGGCGCAGGCCCTCCCCCGCGCGGCCAAACTATGGCAAGATCAAGCTTCCTTCAGTCCACAGTGGAACTTGACATGATTTTTGAAATTGCCCACATCCAGATCAAATCGGCCACGCATGACGCTTTCGAAGCTGCCGTCGCCAAAGCCGTGCCCCTGTTCCAGCGCGCGCGCGGCTGCGTCTCGATGCGCCTGGAGCGCTCGATCGAAAACGGCGATGCCTACCGCCTGGTGGTAGGCTGGAGCACCCTGGAAGACCATACCGTGCATTTCCGCGGCAGCGACGACTTCCAGGCATGGCGCGGCCTGGTGGGCGAATTCTTTGCCGCCCCTCCCCAGGTCGAGCACATGAACACGGTGGTCGCAGGCTTCTAGACCGGTACTGGCACGGCAGGATGGTGAAACACCTGCCGCAAGTAGGCGAGGAAGGTTTCATCCTTGCACAGGGTCTTGCCCGGCGAGTCGGACAGTTTCGCCACCGACTGGCCATTGCAGCGCACCAGTTTCATGACGATGTTGAGCGGCGTCAAACCCACATCGTTGGTCAGATTGGTGCCGATGCCGAAACCCGTCATGATGCGGTCGGCGAAATGCTGGTACAGGGCAAACGCCTTGTCCAGGTCCAGGCCGTCAGAAAACACGAGGCGCTTGGTATTGGCGTCGATGCGCAGGGCCGCGTAGTGGGCCAGCGCCTTCTCTCCCCACTCGACGGGGTCGCCCGAATCGTGGCGCAAGCCGTCGAACAGCTTGGCGAAATACAGGTCGAAGTCGGCCAGGAAGGCGTCCATGCCCACCACATCCGTCAGGGCGATGCCCAGGTCACCCCGGTATTCCTGCACCCAGTCTTCCAGAGCCGCCTTTTGAAAGTCGCGCAGGCGCACGCCGAAGGACTGGAATGACTGCATGTATTTATGTACGATGGACTTGTTCATTACTTTTTCTCAGCTTTACGACGTGTTTACGTTTGACCTCTCCTCTGTAGCCACCTTCGCTTATACGTTTGACCTCTGGACTGAGTATAAGCAATGCGTCATCTATTCTCACGATGAAAATTTGTTCATTCAACTTCTGATTCATTGCGGAAACCTCTTTCCGGCATTACACTGTGTTCATTACGCCATTGAAAAAATTGCATGACTATCAGTGTTCACAAAGCTGTTCTGTTACCAAAAGACAGCCCTTGGTTTTCTCATGCACTTCCAGAAAATTTTCCGTTCCTAGTCATCGATGAGCAATCGAAAATCATTGAGCCGGCTCTGCTCTACCTCATACATACCCAACTCAAACGTGGCCCGCGTCATTGGAAGCAACACACGGCTGACGCCATGGCATACGACCTTAGAGACTGGTTCGACTACCTAGCCCACTGCCAGTGGGTCAACCCTGTCACCAAGAAGCTTGAGGTCGGCAAGCCATGGGACGTAGCCGCTGAATCAGATTACATTGCTTGGCGGGACACAATGCAGGAAGTCATCAGTCCGCAGACAAACAAACATCTATCCAGCAGAACAATCGCCAGACGTCAGGTCTATGTAGAGCGCTTCTATGCATATGCCCAGAAGAAGGGCTGGTACGACGGCGAATTTGTTATTTCCAAAATAAGGAAGGGGCGCCTCTCTCACGACATAAATCAAGGCGAATTTGACCCTGAAAGCAACTCCGCGAAGGCGGAAGTCGTCGTCTCTGAATACAGAGAACGGATGGAGTACGGGGAGCCGGTTCGACCGTTATCGGAAGACGAGTGGCACCGCATACAACTAGAACTCGGTCCGCTGCCGAGCGAACGTGAATTCGACCTCAGACCAAGCAGGGACAGGATTGCGTCCGAACTCACAATCGGGACTGGAATGCGCGTCGACGAAGTTACTTCGCTTACGGAGTTTCAACTGCGTGACCTGCATCAAGCATGGTTAGTAGCCGATGAGGAACAGCGCAAGGATGGCTTTTTCGCGCTCTACATCGTTAAAACTAAGCGCCTCAAACCCCGCACTGTTCTCGTGCCTGGCTACCTTATCCCTGAATTGATGGTTTATCTGGACAACGAGCGCGAAGCTTCAATTATAAGAGGCATGACACGTGCTAATGCGAAAGGTCAGAAATACAATCGCCCGACAAGCCTGTTCGTTAATCACACTGAATCAGCAGTGCATTCAGGTAATGCAGTCAGAGCAACCTCATTATCATGTGAATTCAAAAAAGCATGCTTGGACGCAAAAATTACGCATTCGGTTGAGAAAATTGATATTGAGACGAGCGAGAGATACAGAGTAAATTTATCAAAACATCACTTTCATGACCTTCGGCATACCTTTGCCGTCTGGACTTATCACAATTTAAAATCCAACGGTGAAACTGAGCCGTGGAAAGAGATTCAGGTCCGTCTCGGCCACGCCAACTTAAAAGTAACAATGGATACTTATCTCAAAGTTGTCGACGTTGACCGCCGTAATGCCGGACGTGTTCAATATAATTTCAAGAGAACGATGGGGCAGCCTGATGCGTAAACAAAAAAAGCCGAGCGCATATACGCAAAAGCGAGCTGGCTCAAATGTTACAGACTTCGTTGCGGAGAAAATTGCTAAGTCTTACCGTGTCGAACATCATGAAGAGCCATCGGGGCCAACTCTCAAATTAGTCGTCCCCTTTAAACCAGCACCCGGTGGCGAAAAATCAATTGACATTAGCTTCCTGCTGGATTTCCCGATGTTGTGGGAGCCTTTTTCCCAGGCGCTTGCGTTACCAGCTCGACTT
The DNA here is from genome assembly GCF_051380775.1 of Janthinobacterium pasteuri. Lineage (NCBI taxonomy): Bacteria > Pseudomonadati > Pseudomonadota > Betaproteobacteria > Burkholderiales > Oxalobacteraceae > Janthinobacterium > Janthinobacterium pasteuri. Next base: position 62,798 of record NZ_JBNYXS010000003.1, read on the forward strand.
GTTGCCAGTCCCTTTGTAACGGTCAACGGAAAAGTCCGCAACTTGAAGAATGGCCTCGTCAAGTATCTCCGGGTGGCAGCGCCTGATGCCGGCCTCGGCGACATCACCACGGACGTTTTTGAGAGGTTCATTATCTGGCTTCGACGCACTGAGAACGGAGCAGCGAAGTATAAAAAAATGTCGAAGCAGCATTTCGAAATGACTGCGTCCGCAGTCATGCGCTACCTGCAGAAGTCTGACGGATGGAAGGAGCAGCTTTCTCCTGAGCTCCACATTAGGAAAAACTATTGGATTGGCGAGCCGGATGACCGCACTCAGGTAAAAATCATTCCGGAAGAAGATTACCGCGACATCTACGTTGCGTGCAAAAAAGAGATTACAGCTACGATGACAAAGGTGCGCCATCAACGAGCCCTTATGCAAGCTCAACTTGACAATCCTATAGCTTTGCAAGGGGATATCTTCCCGGGTGAGGCATATCATCCATGCGGGAAGTTTAACAATTCAATTTGGAAAACAAACCCTTATAAAGACCTAGGGCTTTGTTTAGCAGCTCTCCGACATCGCGTACCTGGCGTTATTCTTAGTATTACCAGACTTAAAAAAATGCAGGACAAAATGTTGCTGCGGGTCGTCGAAGGCACTCAACCATTTGGAAGTATACCGCAACTCCATTACTGTTTCTATCCATACGCGCGAGAGCTCGTCCCCTTTGTGCTAATGCTTGCAATTCATCTTGACTACAATCCTGAGACGCTACTACAGAGCCTCTTACATGATTACGTCATTCGCAAAAATGAGATTGGGAGCATCGAGTTAGTCGCTTCGCCTGCAAACATAAATCGCGAGAAGAAAGAAGCACTGGACGCGTCTGGGGAGCGCGAGCCGGCGGAGCTCGAAATTCTTGCTCGGGCAAAGAAGGGGCGGTCAAATAATGCTGCACAGTCGCAAATTAGACCAGCTACGGACGACCTAGATAATCCGGCGAGTATCGTTCAATTCCTCAAGGAGTGGACTTCGTTCTCACGTCCCTTGGTCCCTCCGGCAGAGAGGGAACGTCTATTCATTTTTGCTACTGAACAAAGAGACCGTATTTTTAAGTCCTTTGTCGGAACATCCACTGCAACTAGCGATAACGCATGGCGAAATAGCCTTAAGCGGTTCTATGACGACCACGGCCTGCCCCAGACGGCTCTCAATCGGTTTCGACCAACTGGACTTGATTTCACAGATGTGTTGTTCGGTGGTGATATCAGAGCCAAGCAAGCCGCAGCGAACCACGCATCGCCTGAGACAACGTACCGCCTCTACAGCACAGACGCCCAAAAGCAACGGGGGGATGAGTTCCTTGGCCAGGTTGGCCTGCTCCGACGTAGGTGGCGTGAAAGCCGCGGGAAGGTCGACCCAAGGAACAAGCCTAGTAGCTCCGATGTTGGGGCGGCTACGCCTGGCTGGACTTGCGTCGACCCGTTTAGCGGCCCGTACACCCCGAACAAACTTTGCAACAGCTACGGTTCGTGTCCGGGCTGCCCGCACGGCTCCATTGCTCTCGACGACCCCTATGCACTTGCGCAGGCATGGAACCTACTTTACGCGATTGACGAAGCAGCGGTCGAGATTGCGCCCGATGCATGGCTTACCAGATGGGCTCCGATAAAGGAGAAACTCTTGAAGATTTGGCTGCCGAGCTTTCCTGACTTGATACAAGAGCAAGCCAAGCGCATCAAGCTCGCTAAATTACCACCACTAGAGTGACAAGAACATGACTGATTCACGCAGAAAAATACGTTACCCCACTCTCGCAAAAGGTGCGTTGCCCCTCGCAGATGTCAATGTCGGCGACAAAGTAATTTGGGTCTCGAGCGTCAGTCGATGGACCGACAGGAAATGGGTATTCGATGGGAGGTTGGTCGGAGCAGGTACAAACACCGTTACCTGCATCTGGGACTTCAAGCTTCATGATGGCACTTCGCTTTTTGACCCGCAGCATTCGCGCCTGCTTAATGAGGCCAGGCACTTCTTTTGGAGTCTCTACTCAGCGCGACGTGTAGGTAGGCAGCTCAAGTCAGGCGGCGCCGGGAGCATCTTTTCTGGTTTGCGACGCCTGTTGAAATGGATGGTCGAACACGACTACGCTGGATTCGACGAATTGAACAATCGTGCCTCGGCCAGATTCTGCGACTGGCTTGTCGATTTCTATGCGATGAAGGCTGATGAGAACGATTTTACCGACGACAGCGGCAGCCTCGACGACGACACAGAACTTGACGAGTTGGACCAGGCTGATGCCGCAGTCAAGGGCAACGACTCCAGTGAGTTTCTAAGTGACGATGGCGAGGCAGTAGACCCGGAAGACATCGGCGGAGTTACCCCTGGAACGTTCAGTCGCTCGCTTTCTGTTTGGTGCTACCTGTGGGAACAGCGGTTTGCAATGTCTAAACTCGGAATTGGGGCGATGCAGGAAGCACCTTTTTTTGGACGCTCTGTTAACAAGGTCAGCATTGAACTATCTACGAAACTTCCGGTCCGCATCCCCGCCCTTCCGGACGCCGTCGCTATCTCTTTGATGAACGCGGCGCATGAATTCATCGCGATGACGGCTAACGATTTGATTGAGCTTGTGAACGGCTTGTATCAGATTCGCGGCACAACCCCTGAAGACAAGCCAGATGCTCCGCCGGATACCCCTGAAGTTAGCGCTTTTCTTCGTAACTTTCGGTTCTCGGCTGTTGAAGGCGGGTTGCCCTGGCATGACCCGCTTGGTTCGAGAGGCAGCTCGGCGTTTGCCGAGTTAAGACGTCTTGTTGATGAGTTGGTCGATGCGTGCGTGATAACTGCACAGGGCGAAACCGGCATGCGCATCGGCGAACTTAGCGCTCTTCTCGGGGGCATGAACGAGCAAACTGGGCTGCCATCGTGCGTTACGGTACGTCCATCAAAAACGGGGATGCTGGACCTGTACTACTTGAATTCGAAGCTTACAAAACTGCGTCCTGCACCGGTCAACGAAGAATGGCTGCTTGCTGCTGCTCCCCGTGGTACGACGGAACAGCCCGACGCAGTACGGGCAGTTGTGGTTCTTGAGCAGCTACTTGCGCCTCTTAGGGCATTAGCAGACCCACAGATAGGGCAATACCTCATCGTCACAATTGGAGTGCCTTCCGGTTTTCCAATTAGTCGCTCGGGCGTTACTGAGCCTAATAACCATTTACTTCGTTTAGGGCAGAAAGATTTTGCGCGGTCATTCGTCGACTGGCACGAAATCCCAATGACCGAAGAAACGCGTCCGTACAAAAAAAGCCGAGGGAAGTGCATCCGCACTCACCAATGGCGTAAAACGTACGCTCAGTACGTATTTCAGGTCAACAAACGCATGCTACCTGCCATCGCAAGGCAGTTCAAGCACCTGGCGCTGGCAATGACTGAAGGTGCTTACGTTGGGACGAGTGCAAGCCTAATCACCGGTGTGGCCGAGTTCAATCGTAACCTCACATCAGACTTCTTCTTGTCTAGGGTGCGAGGCACCTCTTCGAAGCAAGAGGGACGGTTGGCGAAGCTAATGGAGCAGTATCTGCCTGAGCTGCGGAAAATCGTCGAGGGCATGGACGACAATAAGGCTCGAGGAGCAATCGATGCATGGTGCCGAAATCGTGACATGAAGATTTTCTTCCATGGCTACGGCCAATGCATTCCTGCAATTGCCCCCTTGCAGGCTGAGTGCCACAAGCGTGCTCAGACGGTCCATTGGGCAAACAAAGCCCCAAACTTCGCGCACCGTGAGCCATCAATTTGCACTGGCTGCTACCTTTTCTTAGCTGGCGAACAGAACATCGACCACTGGACGAAGCGTTACGTTGACAATAAGGTCATCTGGTTGAAGGCGAATGCGGTAGGGAGAGGCAATGAATTTCGAGTTGCAAAAATTCGGGCAGACCAGGCAAAGAGCTACCTCTTGAGCCTCGGCGCTACGCTCCCAGAACTGGAGACGACCGATGAGGGGTAAGCGGAAGGACTTGCCTGCTACACGCGAGGGTATGGAGCGACACCTGCTCGACGCTTGGGCTAGAGTTAAAGAAGGTCGCCCAGAGAATCCTAAGTTAGCTGTCTTGGCAAAACAAGGAAAGTTGAAGGCGAATCCTACAACGGTGTCTATAGAGGCAGGGGTCTCACGTACGTTGATTGGCTATGATAAATGTCGCTATCCAAATGTGCGTCAAGCGATTTGTGAAAAAGACGCTGCCGCTGACCAGCTACCTGTACGCGTGCCTACCGACATGCGTGCAATCAACGAGGACTTGAAGCAAATCAACCGTACCCTAGAGCAGCGCCTCAAGGTCTCCCTATCCGAGCAGGCAGCGATGCTAAAACGCATGCAGAAACTCGAGACAGAGTACCGCGACAAGGCGGAAGAAATCAATCGAATCAATAAGCGTGCGGACCGTAATCCCAACGAGGTCGTCGGCCTCCATGTGGTGAGGCCTGTCGACAAGCCGTAGAAGGCCCGGCGATTGTCAAAAAAAAGTGACGGCCCCACGTTCACCGCGATAGCTAAGCCCCGAGCTCGTCGTGCCACGCCCATACTGCGGGACGTTTAGCACTCGCGAACACCTTGGTTTTCATCATCTCAAAGAACACGGCGTCCGACTGTTTTTTTGGGTTATAGGCCCCATAGTCGCGGCCCAGTTGGAAGAATGGTTCGCTGGGGCGCTTCGAGGCCTTGTTCACGACAAGTACCGCAGGAAGAAATATGTATAGGTCGTAGATGTTGGTAAAAATTTGACCCAATATTTCTCCTGTAAGCCCACGGTGATGCGAGTTCCGCCAGTTCAGACCAATGCCGTTCATGAAGGCACCGTACTCAGAAGTCTCGCCGGACTTGGCCATTGCGTGTATTCATCGCCGCCTTCTAGGCCGACAACTCAACGCTGGAGTATCATGGCGAGAGGCTAATATCGATGCAAAAGGCACTATGAATATTGAACTCGGCAATGAGCCGCAAGACGAATCGGAAGCGGCACTCTTTGCTGCGCTGCCATTAGATTTCCCACGTCCAAGCAACCTAGGCGCCGTTTCAGGCGCCCAGCCTAAATTCTCCATGAATCGGTACCAAGGCCGGTTCTACAGCCCTGGCTGCTCGCCGCCGGAACTACTCGAGCGCTGGAACAACTGCGAAGACCTCGCACAACAGCTGTCCGTAACATCCCTTGAGTCCAAGGCCGGGAAACGCTCGCACATGTCAGAGACTGAGATTCTCGACCAATATTTGCCGCGGCTGATTGCAACGGGCTGGGTGTCCGAGCCAGAGGCCAGGTGGGTAATGCGTCGAACCGCCGACTTGGTCGGATGGCAGGTTCCTCCATCCGCGTCCCGCTGACTTGCTTCAAGACAGCAGCAAATGACGATAATAATCCAATAATAACCCGAAGTGAAAAGTTTGGCTCCTGTGACTCAAAACGAGGTCGCCGAGGCTGCCGCAGTCGACGCGAAGGTCCAGGGGATACCGTGCGCAGCACGCGCACGTGGACCGGCTGGCTCCATTGCAGCTCCGGAGTCTATCCGTGACGGCAACGAGTGCATGGTTTCTGCCCTTTGCCAAGCGAGCACTTCCGCGTGACTTTTAGCGGTGGCGGGTAATGTTCGACTAGCAAGCCCCGCAACCTGCAGTGTAGACTGCATACAAAACATCTCACATGGGACGAGCATGGCGTCTGAATACCTGAGCTACGTGAAACAAGACGAGGAGCTCTATCGCATCGTCGAACAGGCGCTGCCGGGTTTGGAGACTCTTAACGCGCAACAAGTGGAAACCTTCATTTTTTATTTGAAGTCCCTCCATGGTTACAACCCGGCCAGCGAGAACCATGTCGCCTACTACGACCGCTTCAGCAAGCAACTTGAGGAGCTCCGTAATAGCAAATTTCAACAGGCATTGCAAACCAAGGCCGCACGGTTGATGTTGATGGCGATGGTCGCCGGCGGTGTCGGCGGAATCGTTCTTGCAGTGGGGGCGGTGATTATGCTGGGGGGTGCTGCGGGTTGGGGGACGACACTTATCGTCGTAGGCTTGGGACTTTTCGTGCTGGCAGAAGCCCGATTCGGCAAGCCCGCCCTAGAAACCGCCAAGGAACAGGAGCGGCGGTACTTCTTGAAATCGCTCCGTTCGGCGCGTGCCTGCAATGAATTAGACTGGGCAGGCCTGTTCAGCCACAACGGTGTTACCCAACCAGGTCCACAAAGTGACGCTGATATCGAACAAACGGGAATACGAATTGCAGAGTTGACCCACCAACTTCGCACCGCACTCTATAACGACGAATATATGCAGTATTCGCATCCCAGGGAACGATAGTCTAAACCACGGGATATGGTCCAAAACACATGCCGCCTGCATGGCGCGAGCACTGCATCAGGTACCGCAACTCGTCGGGCCCCAGAACGTCCCCTGAGCGTTGTAGTCTACACGGGCCCTGCGGCCCATACCCTACTAAATTGAACCCAGTTCTGCCGGCCGAGTCCTTGGCGGGTGCGCTCCTTACGCTGCTGTAGCCACTGCCTCGCAGGACACGTTGTGAAGGACAGTCGCACAGAAGGTCTCCTAGCCGAAAAAATATGCGCTGGGGTGCATCGCCCCGCTATCAATGCTACATTGTGTTATCGCTCACGGCCAACCTCTTCGTGTTGACTGCAATGCTAACATTTGGCCCATAGCCAACGGTCTTTATCTTGCCAACCTATAGCCCCCTGGACCATGTGCGCACAATGGTTTCGCTCTTGTGCGAGAACCGTGTGTCTGCGCTGCAGCCAAAACTTCTATTTAGTGGTCAAAAATGCATAAGAAAACGATTGTTTGGGATGTAGCGAGAACATTAGCAAAGCTGAAAGAACTCGTTGAACCTGGCGTCATTGGGTTCTATCGTAGTGTCGAAATCACCGAGGTCCTTGGGGTTCAAGGCAAAGCGTTCACGAACTTTTTAACACTTGCGGTTGCAGAACCGCTTGAGGCACCTTTGGAGATTGACTGGAAGTCGGTTCTTCTAAACGGGAAGGAGCGGCATAAGTTACCAGGAACGGATTGGGACGTCGCCATAGCCCAGTACCGGCTTCCGCTCAAGACCTTCCTCGAGAAAGTGGCTGAGTTTGGGGCGAACGGACAATGGAAGCCTGCGCCGATTCCAATTCAGACTGGCACCCTCGTAGCATTGCCACCTCAATTTGTGCCTTCCGATGGGAACGACCATCACCCGTGGAACGGCGTTCTTAAGAACAACTTCTTCGAAGGTGCTCATGTACTAGAGCTTTTCGATACCGACAAGACGCGCTTGCGGTTCCTCCTTGACGATTCACGCAGACTGACAAATCTTGCGGAGACCGTTAATAAGTATTTGCCGATGAAGGTAGATGGGATGTCGGACTGCCTGGGCAACGTCATCATCCAGCTGCCGGTGACGGTTGTGTCCACAGCAGTACTCCGCTCCCCCGAAGCTGACCATTCAGTGATGGTTGCTTGGCACCCTGACGCCCCCCCTCGCAGCGTGCGGGTTTCAGCTGATATTTGGCGGGACTCCACCGTTAGTAGCTTCGATTCAGCTGTAGCTGACGCCGACATTGCGAAACTTCAGCTCAACTCTCCAAGTGGCGGAGCACGCACGCATGTTTGGGATGAAAAGAAGCACATCCTCCTGAGCGCTACGCCTCCGCTGGACTTCATCACGAGCTTCTCCTTTTCGATGTTCGCGGTGCCTTCTGGGACAGAGTCACCCATTCGAGAATTCCTTCTTGCGGACTCAACGGGAAAGAAGTCCATGCATTCACTTTTTCTTATACAGCCCAACGAACCAACGCAACTCATCGGGAATATAGTTAATGCCTCCCGCGAACCGTGGGTTTCACAACGTGTCTTCGGTGAATCAGTGACCAGCCTCAAAGCGCGAAAAGAGTTTGTTCAATACGGCATCGATGAGGCCACTAAGCAACAAACCACGAAGCATGACGGCATACCGAAAGAGCGCTATCAGGGGGAGGATACGAGCCCGGAGGGTATATCGCGGAAGTACTTAAGAAGGCAGGCAGCACTTGAGGACCTTCGGTGGCTGATGAAAGAACACGGTACAGAAGGCGTCTGGCTATGGGACCCATTCTTAAATGCAGAGGATGTTTTGCGTACTTTGTTCTTCTGCCCACACAATGATGTACCGCTTCGGGCATTAACTGCCGGCAAGACCGCTCCGAATTGTACGCAGCGACTGAATACAGCAAATTGCTTGTCCGAGCGGGAGCGTCAACGCCTGGCCCGCGAGCGAGCTGAACGAGAAAAGCAAGAGCAAGCTGCCCAACTAGAAGCGGCAAAGGGGAACTGCAATGGCCTGCAACTTGAGTTTCGCATACGAGAGGGAGGCGCTGGATGGGGATTCCATGACCGATTCATTATCTTCCCGCGAGCACAAGGAGGCGCACTAGCGTGGTCTCTCGGCACATCGATAAATAGCTTCGGCCATGAACACCACATCCTTCAAAAGGTGTTGCACGGTGAGCCTATCGCACAGGCCTTCCAAGACTTGTGGGGACAACTTGAGGGAGCAGATTATCTAATATGGAAAACGCTAACGCGTGACGGGAAGGAGCAATAATGGGTAATTCATTGGACCGCGCGGTAAACCACACTGTCGAAGTACCCGCTGCTGCCGCAAGAATATTAGCGAGCATACCGGAGCTCTACGCTCAGTCGAAGCCTATCAACGCAACGCAGTTAAATAGTGAGCTTCAAGAAGCGCTTTGGTGGGGTACTGAGCCAGGAAGTTCGGAGCAGGAAGCGCAAACCCGACAACGGCTGCGTGCCCAATGTTGGGCGCTGGAGGAACTTGAAGCCTTTATACCTGAGCCTTCCCATGAGCAGTACCATTTGCAGATTGTTCTCACGACGTTATTGATATCATCGAATTCCGACAGAGAAGCAGCAGAGGCGGCACCGCCGCAAACGGCCGGCTCTCCACTTATAGAAAGTCTGGTACTACTTTTAAGCGCTATGAATACAGGGGCTCTAAGTCGTCGTGACCGTTTTGGTGACCAACAGCAGCAGGAAGAAATACTAGCTGCAGGTCGTCGCGGTGATTACCGCCAGATTGGGAATCGGATTCGCCATATGGATATGGAGCTTCCGTCCGCTTTATGCATGGCTGTCATGCTCCTCACGAGGTTTGAACCCGAAAGGCTCGCCCTGCATATAGAACATAGGCAGGACGTTTTCTTCTCAGCCGCTGTCCGAAACACACTAGCGGGAGATGCCCCACAATTTGCTCTATTGGTCAACGATGTCACCTTCAAGTTCGTTTGCGCATCCATGCTGGGGGATATGCTGGTTTCCAATGCACCGGACGGCTCTGTGGATACAGTCCGTAAGTTACTGCTTCAAGTAGCCCAGACTGACCGTTGGCAAGACTGGCTACTTGATTTCGCTCGATATCCGCATCTAGGTACAGTTACCGAAAAAGCACTTTCCGAGGCCCTCCCGCATTTAACACCGACCCATTGGTCTGCTTTTGTGGACGCTGTCGAGCTTTGGACACACGCGGCGACCGCAGGGCCGGTAGCCAACATCCTAGTCCCCTTCCTACATGCATTGGGAAACGAAAAGTCCGCCGACATGTGGCAATTCGCGTTCGAGCGATGGAACAAATGGGACTACGGCCGTGACGATAGAGCCAAGCACTTGTTTGCGCCTTCAGCATGCTCCTTTGATTTTCCAGTGGCTATGTATTACTCCCTTCTACCTTTGGATGACATCCAGGCTGAAAAGGCCAGGCTGCTGGAATGCATTGCGACCGTTGAGCAGAAATGGTTCACCGACTTGTCCAAGCTTGTGAGCTACCGCAATCGTCTCTTCTCTCGGCTGCGCTTGGTTCAGCATGGCCTCACCATTCGCAGCTCATCACCAGGAAGTGCGAGTCCCCTGCCACCTCCGGTCAAACCGGACAGTGAGTTTGCAAAAATTCGCTACCGATTCTACGACGCAAGCTCCCCAAGGGAGTAAAAAGAGGCGCTGTCTCGAGCCGTGACCGTCGGGCCTTTGTTAACCTCTGCCAAATGGGTAGCAACGACAGCCCGACAAGGTTCGTGTGTGCGGACTATTCTGTTAGCTGTTAATGACGCGATTAAAGACAAAAGGAAAATGGGCAGCCGTCGGGTATCGTTCTCGGCGTCGAGCATTGCGCCGGACAGCCCAGATGACATTCAGAAGTTCGAAGCGGGATGACCGAAACGCCGCGGCTAAGCTCCTACCGGTGCCGGCACGAAAACTCGAATCCGCTGTTGTAGGTGCCACCGCAATGGCGGCATAGCGGTAGATGGCATTTCTATGAGGGTGCTAGTGCTGCAGTAAATCGAGGATATCAATCTTCAGCACGTCGGCCAATTTCTCAATATTGTCTAGAGATACGGTCTCGAGAGCTCCCTCGAGGCGAGAAAGAAACACGCGGGATAGACCCGAGTGCTCCGCCAGAACATCCTGGCTCATACCTCTTTTTACACGCCAATCCTTTAGATTACGAGCGAGTCGTTCTCGGGCGGTTTTGACTGTGTAAGGGCTGCTCATGACAGCCGTAGCATGAGTTATATACTTTGCTCGGTCTATAAAGTATACGATACAATATTTCACAATGCGGCAAATCACCATTGCCGTGAGCTTCCGCGTCATTTTTATCTTCTGTTTTTACTGCCATCAATACGGGTAAGGCAGGTTTGCTCCTATTCGTTTACTAACAGAACGCATCCACATGATGCTTTGACCATCGCGATTTTTATCTACGAAATGACTTCAGCCCAATTCCTTTCTTCCTACTGCATTTTTTCAGCCGCGGTGGGTGCATTCCGCGGAGGGCTTCTGCCCCCAGAGCGAACCGATGCCGATAGCAAGGCGGTGGCGAAAGCGTTCAGGGAAGCCACCAAAGGGCTGGCACAGTCTGATTTGGCGCGCGTTACCGAGTACTTGCATTGGATATCCGCGCAGCCAGCTTGCGTCGAAAGTAATCGAACCCAGGCATACGTCACAGAATTCCGTCTCGACCGGGCCATGGCGAGAAGTGGACGTGAGTTAATCGACGATGGAACCTTAATCACCGCAACTGAGCTGTGCCTTCGCACCGGCACCGCTGAAGGTCACTTACTCGAGTTGGTACGTGAACGAAAAATCTTCGCGATGCCGCACTGGGTTGAGGGTGTCTTTGGCGAGGACTATTACCCTGCTTTTTTCGCTGAATCCCACTACGACTGGGCTTCTCTTACCGCTGTCTCAGAAGCGTTGCTTGGCATTGATGGAATTCGTAAATTTCGCTTTTTTACGACCGAACATCCGGACTTGGACAACCAGACACCGTTAAAAATACTAGCGGCTACAGCGCGACACGGTGGCGCCGTAACGCGCGAACAGGTGCTTGAACGTGTGCTACCGGCTGTAAAGGAATTCCGAAGGCGGGCACCTAAATTGAGGTTAAAGCCATGAAACTGCATGACGAAGCTCACTCTCATTACACGTTCATTAAGCGAGCCTGGCGGCATCTGCTCCTACTAGCCACCCTTATGCCGCCGGTCAGTCACGCATACACCGCCATTGCGCAGGTCGACGGCACACCACACGGTACGCTTTACGCGGCGTGGGGTTACCAAACTCAAAAGGAAGCTGACTTGGCCGCCGTAAAAGGATGTAGAGCCGCAGCAAAACAACGCGGCCTCACTAAAAAGGCGGCAACGTGCGCCGTAATGCATAGGCAAAAAGGGTTCGGGGGCGGAGCGATAGTATGCGGCGCGGCGGGCTGTAATCTCAGCACAGGCCTCGATACGCAACAAGATGCCGTGGACCGGGCATTTCGCCAATGCGAACAACAAAAAATGGGGAATTGTCAGACTACTGACATCATTAGTTGGTGGGACGAGGCTGGATATAGCCAGCGCAATGAGGCGAAGCGGGAGCCGAAACCGCAATGCGGTCTGCCACCAGGGCGAACAGTTCGGTCTACCTACCAGTGCAATAACGGCGACTGCGTACGTACGTTTGAAAATGGCTGCACGCAGCGGTTTCAGGCACCGTATTGCCACGACCCAAGCAGTGGCAGATGGGACTGGAAACCGGAGGGATGCTAGCCCTGTGTGCGCAGCAGGCGCCCCGTTCGAACCAGGCTTTCACCTGTGAATCCAGATACAAACATTTATACCTGCCCGCAAGGGGCTTCGCTCGTCCACACTTAGGGAAAGAATGAAAACTCTACAAAAAATTTCAGCAACAGCCGCTATGCTTATTATTGGCGGATGCGGCGGTGGAGGTTCCAATAGCAATGCGGGCCCGTCCACGCCACCGGCAACGGTGACGCCGCCAGTAACGGCGACGCCTACGACCATAACCAATATTTTGACCGGCACCGCTGCGCCGGGCGTCGCCACCCAGACTATTCGCGGGACCGCATACGTAGGCGCCTCCGTGACCGCCTATAGCGTGCAGGCAGATGGCAGCTCCGGTGCGACCTTGGGTGCCGCTGCCACTGCCGATGTCAACGGCCTGTTCGTCATCATAGCAACCGCCGCACCATTGGGTCCGGTGCGCCTCGTGGCGGTTGGAGGAACAGTAGCCCGCGCTGCAGATAACACTATTCAACCCGGTGGCTCACTTGAGCTGATAACGCCGTTCGTGACATCCGAGTACAACAACTTCAAAATTAGCCCGCTAACCGATATCGCGGCTAACGCGATGGCATCGAGCGCACGGAGCGGCGCGACGTTGGCCAACGCATTCGTCGAGGGAATGCAGCGCCTGCTCGAATTAGACGTTGCAAGCGTCGTTTTCCTGCAGGACAAGTCGGTATACCTGAATATCTTGAAGGGGGCGGTCAAGAGCGACACGACATATTACGGTGCCCAATCATTACAAGGCCAAGAACTTCTAAATGGGCTGGAGTACCTCGGCGTTATGCTGGACCTGCCCGCCCAGGCGGTGGTGAAGGCTGTCGGCGCCGCAGCTCAGAGTAGCTATGCGTTGGCCAATGTAGATGGCTCTGGCATGCCCGTCAATGTTGGGACGTGGGCGAACGGCACGTTTAATCCCGGCGCGACAATAACCCTAAAGGCACTACGGGACGCGAAAACGCCTGAGGCACAAAAAGTAGCGGGAACCGTTGCCGGCACTAAAGTCGCCCCTCGTCTAAACGAGTACGTGAGTCGCTACTTAGTTATGGACTTCGTCATGGATACTGCGTGCCGTAGCAATGCGTCGCTGTATTTCACTAGCCGCTATCCCTTCTACCAGGTTGATGCTCAAGGCAAAATGTTCGCGGCCGATTGCAGCGCGGCAGCGCAGCGCATTGCTGAACTCAAGGCGCAGGCCGCAACTAACAATAGCATTGGAATGAAGTAACAGGGTCCGACGTGGTGCGGCTGCAATCCAAGCGCTGGGATATTTGGAAGCGCCTTTGTAGCCGACGCGCAATTAGAAACAAATCAAAGGAAGACCGTGAAGCCATTGGTATTTCTCGATTTTGACGATGTCATTGCTATCCACCCTGACTACACGTCAGGAGTGGTCCTGGCAGCGCTCAGGTCCGGCAAACCGCGTCTGGCCACAGAACTCTGGGCAAACGTGTTTCATCAAGAACTGAGGGCTAACCTTGAGCGGCTTCACCACGAGTTCGCCCCCCGTTACGTAATCAGTTCATCATGGTCAACCTATATGTCACGCGACGAAATTCAGGACGTACTCATTCGAGGGGGATTAGGTTTCGTTGCTGCGTCGTTACATTCACGCTGGCGGAGCGCAACCGAGGTGGGCTCATTTCGTGTTACAGATATCGTGGCTTGGTTGAGGGCAGACGGCTCCACGAGACCGTTCGCGTACGTCATCCTCGACGATTTATCGAGTGGCCGCACTCTGGTCGACTCGGTCCTGGAGCCTCACACCGTGCTCTGCGATGAATGGGTTGGGTTTACGGGAATCCAATTGGAGCGCGCCAGAGCGATTCTCCTAGCACAACGGACGTAGTAAGCGATAGAGGTTTAGGCCAGCTTTTGACTGCAAATCCTCCCCACATCTTTGGCGGTCATGAACCCTGTACTCTATCTCGATTTTGACGGCATTTTGCATCCAGCAGATGTCCGCGTTACGCCTGAAGAACCTCTGCACCCTAGGGTGTACGTGCGTGGCAAGCCAACCGATGGACCTCTTTTTCGGTACGTTTCGCTGCTCGAGCTCCTTTTGTACCCACACCCTGATTTACGGATTGTGCTAGCGACATCCTGGGTACGTGCATTCGGGTATGAAAACGCTTTAAAGCGGTTGTCGCCAGCGCTTCAAGCGCGCGTTATCGGTGCCGCGACGTTTCCAGCGCCAACTCAGTTTGGCACCATATCCGTAGATGCGGAGGAACGGGGACTCACGCGCTGGCTAGCGCTCGACGACGACCACTTTGGGTGGCCGGAAGAACGTCGGCACCAGTTGGTTGCACCAACCAATCCCGACCTTGCGCTCGTTGAGCCTGGCGTCGCCGCAACGCTAGCGATAAAGCTCGAGACCCTGTGCGCCGGAGTTCCCCTTGATGCGGTAACAAACTTCGCGAGGCCGACTTCGACGGCAGAACGTCTTTTTGCTCTGCCCAACGTCACAGAGGCGGAGGTTATTCGCGCACTTGAGGAGGATGCCAGAGTCGAGGCGATACTCCGACAGGCTCGAGCGCGGCGTGACAACGTTATCTAGCCGTCCAGTAGCGTGGCCCTGTATTCCTGCCACAGCAGTTCGAGCGTCACGCCCTTGCGCCTCAGTTCGCTTTGTACGGTCGGCTAAGCCGATGCCAACCGCTGCACGGACGACTATGCATCGGGGAGGCAACAGTAGAAAATCCAAGTGAATTCCGAAAAATGCAGGCTGCGTTTATGAATTGAAAGCGAAAAATAAAATGACAACTTTGGAACAGAAGAGCAAGTTGCTATCACGCTGGCTTCGGCACCGGCCGGACGCAATCGGCCTTGAAATCGATAAACGTGGATGGGTTGACGTAGCTGAGTTGCTCTTGAAATCAGCGGGTGCCGACGTCGCGCTCACTCATGACGAGCTGATGCAAATAGTGGTCGAAAACGATAAGCAGCGATTTTCGTTGAGTGAGGACCGGAAGCGTATCCGCGCGGCACAAGGGCACTCTGTCGACGTTGACCTGAAGCTTCCGGTCAAAACCCCGCCTTCGGTGTTATTTCACGGTACGGTGCAAAAGTTTATCGCATCGATTCGCCGGCAGGGTCTGCTGCCAGGAACGCGACGAGACGTACACCTGTCTGCGACGAAACAAACTGCAGAAGAGGTCGGTGCGCGACGGGGTACCGCTGTTGTACTCATTGTCGAGACATACCCATTGCTCCACGACGGCTATCAATTCAGATGTGCTGAGAACGGCGTTTGGCTAATTCAGCGCGTCCCGGCAAAGTACATCCGGTTCCCGGATAAATGAATGCACAGGCGACGCTCACCATGGACGCAGACAATGCTGTTAGTTTTTACTACACCAGTGGTGTCAAGGTGCAGGACGCCGGTCCATGGGAGTTTCAAGTCATCAGTCTTCAGGCTTAGCGGGCGGCGATGGGGGGCTGGTGGTTATGCGGGCTGCGGTTTAGCCCTCCTATCTTGTTTAGCGAAGAAAATCCTGGGCTTTTCCAGGAGCTCTTCGTCAGCTTCGCACGACGCCTGTGTGCCGTACACGGGTATGGCGGCTACAGTCTCATCCTGGCAACCTCTCGCTGTGACGAGAACCAGACATTTGAGACATTTCTGACATCCAAGTTTAAAGGGTTTGATGCGGGCCATCTTGTCACCGGCTCAGCCACTGCGGACCTGGGCGTCAAGACCGTTAGCTGGCTCTCGGCCATAGACAATGATTACGTGGAAAAAGTCGGAGGCATATCAACCATTCGTTCGGAATTACCTATGGATTGGTTTGGCAAGTTTGACTACGGAGCTGGACTTGTCATTCAGGGCGGCCCCCAACCCGACGCCGCACCTTCTGACTTGCCGACGCCCGCACGGTTGGTGCTTCCCAATCTGCTCCTCAAACCCATCAGGACCACGAAAACTCGAATGCATTTCGCATCCGGGGGGATTGACCCGCGGTTGATTGGCGCGGCTGCGGATGAATGGATGAAACGATTCGATGTCGAAGACGACGAGCTAATGGCGTACAAGGCTAAACTGCTGGACGAGCCGAAATTTACTGAGCTACCAAGACATCCGACTCGCCGCTGACTGTCTAAAATAGCGGGCATCGGCCCTGGCCGACATGAAAAACTTCCACGGCGGCGAGCACGTGGAGATGAGGTTTGTCAGTACGCCCACGACAGCTTGCCTAGAGTTCCCTGTCAGACGCCGAGCACGACCCGCATGTACTCGGTCCACGGACATTGGCGATACGGGTGCGGCCTTGCGCGAGCCGTACCTCTAGCTTCTTTCCTGACAATGTCTATTATCAGGAAAGATTTTACGCCAAATCTACAATGGCCACCATTCACCTTCGTCGGATTACAATCACAAGTCGGATGTCACTTATTTGTTCAGCAAACCTTGCTCACTCAAAGCTTTACCGTCCTGGCCCACACACGGCATGCAATGGTCCTTCCTTTTTTCTGGCGTTACGGGATGAACAACTGTTCTCGACAAAGCCGGAAGCGTAATTGTGACGGTGTTCCGCATGGTCGCGTTTGGCTCCAGCGTCGTACGTGGTTCTTCCCTAGGCTTGACCTTGGAGTCGGAAAAACTTATAGCTACGTCGTTACTCAAGCTCAGATTCGAATTTTCTCTTTCAGCCTTACCAGCCTGCGGAAGCTGTGCTGGCGTTTTAGATGCAACACTGACATTCAATGACGAGGAAGAAAATTTAACGTGGCTTACGACAAAAAAAAGTAAAAATATATAGGCAATAGCAATGGATGAAAGTTTTCCCCAAAACAGAATTAACGTTGGCCAATTCAAGAATTCCTGAACTGTGTACGACTTCGTAACATCCGGCCCATACACCCTCTCAATCCGCCATTGAAGAAATCCCCACACTCCCGACCTATAGCAGTATTGCAACAAATCGAGAGTGAGCGCGGCCACGATGAAAAGCGTTGGCCAATATAGTTCCTCGGGAAGACTATACGCATCATTGGCCTCTTTGGCAGTTCGTTGGAAAATCCAAACAAGCGCGATACCGGCGAAAGCGAGCTGACGTGCAATATCACCAGCTTTTGCTGAAGCGGCATAGTAAGTGTCTCTGTAGTCTTTCAGCGTGGGGGAAGCCATTATTTCCTACCTCTCGGTTTAATACCGGGTCCCGTACTGCCCGTCCCTCCGCCAACTGTAGAGCTTGCTCTAGTCCGCCCCGGCTTCTTGCGGCCTTCATCGAAAGACAATTTCCCGGCAGCCGAACGTCCTAAAACAAATAATTTCGTTGGTGGCGACGACGGCGGTGCAGCTTTAGCTTGGCCGAGTGCATTAATATACCTCAGTACCTCCCTCAGTGTTTCTTCTGAACCATTTAAAAGAAGCTGTTCGAATTGGGAGGTTAATTGAGATATAGTTCTCTGCTTTCTACTTCCTCTACTTTTTATAGGTCCGTAAATGTGGAGAACGTCATTTTCACGGTCTTCTGACAACAATGCATCTTGCAAGAATTGGTCAAATCCCTCCGTGTTTAACGAAATTAAAATCTTCTCAGGCCCTTTGGGAGGTTTTTTATCTCCAGCAGACATAGCAATCCAGTTATTATGAAAATGTCATTCTGCACCCAATCTTCCCTGCATGCAACTACTTGATTCCTAGGACGAGAGCAAAGCGTCACAGACATCGCAAACCTCCCCCGGTTCCTCGCCCCTTCCTACCGACACAATGTGGATGCTTGCCGGACCACGAACTTGGTCGGAGCGCGCGATGTAGCATGCGTTCAACAAATGATGAATTGTTAGACAGTGTTGACCCCAACGCCACCATGCATTTCTGTACCCCTTTAGATGTCGAGCATTCAGTTCACCTATCTACATCCATGAAAGGGTATGAAATGTCGGTAGTTGGATATGGTCGAATGCTTGAGTCGCTTAATGTGGCGCCAACTGAGGCGCTCGACGCTTATGGCGGATGCACGTACTTAGTCTTAATACGAGTACTCTCCGCCCACTCGGCCACCTCCGCGTGCCTTCTTTGGAGCAGACAGACCAAGGAAACTCACCAATACTCACTTTCTTGACGGTCAGTTCGCAGTCGAGTCCTCCATTCTGTATCCATGTAAACAATATTGATACTTCGTGCAAGAATGCCTCCATTTTCGCGACAATCTCCCTTAGAATGTTTCGATATATCCATCACCAACTAGGAAGTTCAAGACATGGCATACCAAGCGCCCATTCAGCGTAGTACCCCAACCGCATTTCTATTTCTAGTTGACCAGTCTGGGTCCATGGGAGACCGCATGGCGGGCTCTGAAAAGACAAAAGCACAGTTCGTGTCGGATGTGCTGAATCGAACCTTTGTGGACTTGGTCACTCGCTGCACGAAGGCGGATGGCGTGCGTGACTACTTCGAAATTGGTGTTATCGGCTATGGCGGCGATGGGGTAAGTAATGGTTTGGCTGGTGGGCTCAGCGGCCAGGTACTGAATCCTATTTCTGCACTTGAAGCGAACCCGCTGCGCATCGAAGACCGCAAGCGTCGTATCGACGACGGCGCCGGCGGGCTGGTGGAGCAGTCCATCAAATTCCCAGTCTGGTTCGAGCCGAAGGCGAGTGGCGGAACGCCAATGCGCGAAGCGATTCGTCGCGCTGGGGAAGAGTTAGCCGCATGGTGTGACACGCATCCGGACAGCTATCCGCCGACAGTACTTCACGTGACCGATGGTGAGTCCAACGATGGCGACCCAGAGGAACTCGCCGAGACATTGCGACAGTTCTCGACTGGCGACGGAGGTGTGCTGCTATTGAACCTGCATGTCAGCGCCCAGGCCGGTCAGCCCGTTTCGTTCCCAGCGGGCGAGCACAGTCTTCCTGACCAGTACGCCAAACTTCTCTTCCGCATGTCCAGCCAACTTCCCGAGCACCTAGTAAAGGCTGTTCAAGAAAAAGGCTTGAAGGTGTCCCATGAGTCGCGCGGCTATATCTTTAATGCAGAGGCGGCAGAAATCGTCGACTTCTTCGACATTGGTACTCGAGCTTCCCAGCTTCGATAACCTATGCGTTTTCGCGTTGACCTGGCGGCCTCAGTCCCTAAGGACTGCGCTTACCCTGACCTTAATGAGGATGCGTGGGCTCATAACGATGAGTTCACTTGCATCGCCCTTTCTGATGGCGCTTCGGAGTCGTTCGATTCCAAAACTTGGGCACAGCTGCTCGTGAAACGTTACGCCAGCAACCATGCTATGACACCAGATTGGGTTGGTGAAGCGCTTAGCGAATATTCGAGCGCGTTCAACTTCGAAGACCTCACGTGGTCGGGGCAACGTGCATTCGACCGAGGTAGTTTCGCCACCTTACTGGGTTTGGTCATTGGGCACAATGAGACTGACCTCGAGGTCCTTTGCGTTGGCGACAGCCTTGCACTGCTTGTGCGGGATGGGCGTGTAATTTCGTCGTTTCCGTTTGACGTGCCCGAGCAGTTCGACGCGCGCCCAACATTGCTTTCAACAAAGGGACATTCCAATTCTCTGTGGGTGAATTCGGAATTCTTCCAAGGCGCTAGTCGGACCTGGAAGGTGGAGGCGGGTGATGTTATCTACGCCGTAACCGATGCTGTGGGCCATTGGATTTTGTCTCAATTAACCGAAAACAAGAGCATCTCAGACCGGCTCTTGAAAGTAAGGTCCGAAGCCGAATTTACGGATTTGGTCCAGTCAATGCGACCAGGTCGAGAGATTAGGCTCGATGACTCCACAGTGCTTCGGCTCATTGTCGAGGATGAGTGATTGCATCATGGCTTACCCCAGTATTGACCAATATCAACGCGCCCTACAAAATCCACAGTACGTTTTTGCAGACGCCCAACTAAAGAGTGGCACCATTCGGTCATCAGGGCTGGGATTGCCCTTAGTGGCATCCGGGGGCTTTGCACTGACTTATGCCTTGGAATCAGGCGGACGGAAATTCGCAGTGCGTTGCTTCCACCGGGAAGCACCGGGAATTGAACGACGGTACGCCGCGATTTCCACCAAGGTGAAGGGGTTATCCTCAAAGTACTTTGTCGACTTCGATTTCCAACAGCGTGGTGCCCAGATTGAGAAGGGCTACTACCCGCTTGTTAAGATGGCATGGGCGGAAGGTGAAACGCTAGGGGAGTTCGTTGAGTCCAACTACAAAGACAGGGCCAAGCTTTCTAACCTGATTGCATCGTTAACCGAGCTTTCCAAGTATTTGGAGTCGGTGGGAATTGCCCACGGTGACATCCAGGAGGGCAACCTGATGGTTGCCGATGCTGGTCGCAAAGTCCAGCTTATCGACTACGATGGGATGTATGTACCGGAAGTCGCGGCACTAGGAGGTTCCGAACTCGGGCACCGGGACTACCAGCATCCCAAGCGGAGCTTTGCGAACTTCGGACCAAGACTCGACCGATTTTCGTTCATTTCACTGAACCTCGCTCTGCGTGCACTTTGCCAGCGCCCAGCCTTATGGAATGCATCGCAAAGCGGAGCGGGCGTAATCCTCTTTCGTGCAAATGATTTTGCGGCACCAGGGCAATCAGTTGTCATCCAGGACATTGCAAAAATCCCTGGGTTGGAACGTGATGCAAAAAGCTTCATGTCGATTTGTGCCGCTGAATTTTCGGCAATACCCTCGCTTTCGGACTTCTTCAATGGTGCAAACATCCCGGCCGTGTTGGTGCAGCAAATTGTTGTCGGAACTGTGCAGCGTGCTGGCTATATCAGCCAATACCCGGTGTTGAATCCTGCGAATTATGCCGTTTTCCACGCAAACATCGGAGCGATGGTGGAGTTGGTCGGCAAAGTGATTGAGGTGAAGGTAGACCGAACTCGACACGGCAAGCCGTACATTTTCATTAATTTTGCGCCCTGGAAAGGGAAAGCTGTGAAAATCGCTCTGTGGAGTACGGCCTTGACCGGGGAGCGTGAGCTACCTTCAGCAGCATGGGTGGGGCAGTGGGTGACCATTCGCGGCCTCGTTGAGCCAGTGTACTCAAGTAAGAAGCTGGGATATGACCACATCACAATAACAGCAGCTCTTGCCAGCCATGTCTCGAAGGTTACTGAGCAGGAAGCCCGGTATCGCTTAACGCCAGGCTCATCCGTGCAAGCAGCCAGTCGACCATTGTCCACGAATGCGGCAGCACTCATTGCTCTTAAGAATACGGGCTCTGCATCAGAAGTACTGGTGGGCGCCGCGCCGCGGAAGCAGGCGCCCACGCCCACTGCAACGGCCCAGCCGCAGGCGCTTACTTCGAACCAATTGGCCCTTCAAAAACTTCGTCAACAGGCAGCGCCACCCGGCGGCCAAGCCAGTAGTACGAATTCCACTGGGACTAATTCGGTAGCCGGTGCGGGAACTCGCAAACCGACTAACTTGTCTGGCGGTGCCGGGCCCACCAATTATTCGCAAAACCACGCAGCTGCGCCAAGGAAGAAAAAGGGATTCTTTAATTGGCTCTTGGACCTTTTTTCGTGACCCGAAATAATGATGACGCGACCACCAACGCTGGCCACGATAAATGCTGGAGAAACGATGCCACCACACTCCCCGGAGCGAAGAGCGAGTTTGATTCTCAATAAGCTATCTGCGCTCACACTCACTCCTGAGCATTTGCAACTCATCGGGGCTTTCGTTGTTGCCTACGGCCTTTTTGAGACGGGTCTTGAGCCGGGTCTTTTAGCATTGGCTAATACGAACGTCCGTGGGATGGGTTCAAAAGACCAGTTCAAGCTTCTCGCCGCAGGGCATTGGTCGTTCAGCGAAAAGGCCAACGCTGTAATGTGCGTTGCCGGACAAGCGGCCGGTGACATTTGTGAGTATCGGAACAGCTTGGTCCACGGCTACCTCATGGCGATTCCGGGGGGCACGCCCGCATTCATGAAGAACCCAGCATGGAACGCCGCCATAGTTAAAAAAGGGAAAGACGCTGGAGACGCCTACGCAGATATTGCGCAGCTTCACCTCGCACTTGACGCGGCATGGACGCTTTCAACGCTGGTGCGTCGGGCCCAGAAAGCGGCGTTAGATAGTGCTGCTCAAGCCTCCATTGAAGCGCTTGAGGACGATGTGAACAACGCAAAAAGCTGTGCAGGTGAACTTCGCCACCTGCGTGCGCTCATGAACCGCGAAAAATACTGATTGGGCCGGCCGCTCCGGCGTGCACTCAAACCGCCAGAAGGCCTTCTTTCAACGCGTACCATCGCAGTGGGCCCACGTGGCACCCTCGGGTTGGAGCCACCGTATCAAGTAGACGCTACAGCCTACCGCCCTAGCGGTTCAGTTTTAAAGGCAAAATACGTCTCGACAATGTGTGTCCGTCCAACTAGCAGCAGAGGACCCGATTCTCAAAGTGCGCTGCGCGGTATCAAACAAAGCAACCTGTGAATGTCCACTTCCATCCCCGTATTTAAGAATAGTCCCCGCTTCAAAAGAAGCATAATGCTGCGAGAAATGCAAAAAATAGCACCTAAGCAACAGCCCTGTATTAAACTGCCAGTGGCGCTCGACTACGAGATGCGAGCGCAGAGCCAGACGCAATAACCTGAAAGTTTAATATGAATGAAGACGATTTCCACACTGAGGAGTCCATCGAGTCGGGCGTAGAAATGCCACCAACGATTTCCGGAATGCCCATCACCCAGGCACTCGAGCAACTCCGGCTTCGGCTGTTGGACCTGACAGGCAGGAATCGGCTAATCAATTTTAAGCACGGACCCGGTAAAACAATCCAATTCGTTGATAGCGACTTCAATGCCGTCTTTGAACGGCTTGCAGGCGAGACGGCGACCGGGGTAAGGCTTGAGTTCATTCCAGAGCCCAGCCGCGAGGACTGGGAGACAAAAAACGGCCGGCTGGTTCGCCCGGATGCAAAGGTCTATGCCGGCCGAATCGGCAAAAGCACGGCTTATGACCTAGCAAGCGTCAAAATTGCGACGGGTGGACGAGCCCGGTCACCGGCCGCATTGCAGACGTTGTACTACGGCGACGAATTAGGAAAGCACGGTCGAAAGCTGGCGCGCGAAGCAAAGTTGGCCATCGAAGAAACTGGCTCGAATATGCTGTACCTCGTTTTTGGGTTTTTAGAGTTTCCCGATAACCCTGGCAGCGACAAGCTCTACCAGGCTCCCCTGCTGTGCGTACCCGCGACCGTAGCTATTTCGGACGAAGGTCAGTATTCTACCTTTACGCTACTTAGTTCCGGCGAAGAGCTAACGGACAATCTCTCGTTACGTGAGAAAGTAAAGCGGGACTTTGGACTCAACCTTCCGACCTATTTGGACGAAGAAGACGAGTCAGCTGACGCGTACCTAGCACGCGTAGCGGAGACCGTTAAAGA
Organism: Janthinobacterium pasteuri; assembly: GCF_051380775.1. NCBI lineage: Bacteria > Pseudomonadati > Pseudomonadota > Betaproteobacteria > Burkholderiales > Oxalobacteraceae > Janthinobacterium > Janthinobacterium pasteuri. The sequence goes on from NZ_JBNYXS010000003.1 coordinate 86,316, forward strand.
ACTACCCGGCTGGCGAGTGCAACACCGTATCACGCTCTCGCTACTCTCATTCGCAAACATGCTGATGGTTAAAGACATCGCGCCCGAGACTTGGGTTGACGCATCAGGAAATTCAGCGTTGCTTGACCATCCTTTGATACGTCAGGTATTCGAGGGAAGCCATTCGTCAATCGGAGAGCCAGCATATGCCGGCGAGTACGACATTGATGCCCATCCACGCGGCGACGTACCGCTAATTTACGACGCGGATAGCTCCCAGCACAGTGCATTGATTGATGTCCTTGAAGGCAAGAATCGAGTAATCGAAGGCCCGCCTGGAACCGGCAAGTCCCAGACCATTACCAATATCGTTGCGGCCGCAATGCAAGCTGGCAAGACAGTACTTTTCGTTGCTGAAAAGTTGGCGGCCCTTGAGGTCGTTAAGTCCAGACTAGAACAGGCAGGTCTGGAAGATTTTGTGCTCGAGCTGCATAGCAATAAGACGAATAAAAAGCGCGTGCTGGAGGACTTAAAGCACCGCCTGGAAATGACTGTGCCGCGGCTCGGAGAACTACCGGCGCTGATGAGTCAGCTACAGGAAAAGAAGGACGAGCTGCGCTCCCACATGGAAATCATGCGGAACACCGACGGCAATGCGCTTGGGTTGACGCTGCATCAGGTTATGTGGAGAGCTGAGCTCAATCGCGCGCGATGCGGGGATGAGTCCATCGCGTTAGAAACTCTTGAGTATTTACCTGCAGCGGTGACGACCTCAGCTGCATTCTTGGGTATTCACGATAGTCTGAAATACACGGTTCAACAGTTTGAAGCAATCGAAAAATTCGATGAGTCGCATCCGTTCTGGGGATTTTTCCCAACAGAGCTGACGCCGCACGATGCTATTCCGATACAGCAAATACTTACGACTTATCGAGCTCGCTTCCAGGACTTCCAAAACGGTTTAGAGCGTGCGCTAAAGATATTGGGCACAGACGAAGTCCAGTTGGACAATGCTACCGCGTCAAGGCTGATTTCAGTACTGACAGATTTGGCGCCGGCGGAGCCCGAGGAAGTGGACTTCCAGCTACTTCCTTCGCTCTTTCCACCGGAAGACGAACAAGGGAGGAAGTCCGTTGCGGTCCTCAAGGAACTGGCTGCTGCTCAGGAGCTGCTATCCGCACTGGAGCGTAGCCGCGACCGTACGCTGATTCCAAACTCAACCCCGTCCATCGAGGACCTCGCGCAAGGTGAGGAAATCCTAAGGCTTGCAACTGTCACAAAGCTTGACGAGCGAACACGTGAGCAGTTTGAACAGATGCTCGATAAGTTTCGGCCGGCAGTTCAAGCCGGTCGATTGGCGCTCCGGGATTTGGAGCGTATTGCGGCACTTTTCCGCATATCATTTGAAGGTTCTGCTGAGGACGTCAACAAGCTTCTAATAATACGCTCGGTCTTGGAAGATGCACCTGTGGGACTGTTGCACCTTCGAAGCGAGTACCTTATGCATCCGACATCGCTCGAAACACTCAAGCGCATGGCTGAGGAGCTCAAATCCATTCAATCGTCATTCGGCAAGCTTGAAGAGTCTCTCTACATGGACTCGATACCTTCCGAAGGCGAACTGACAGAGGCAATCGCGACACTGCGTGAAGGCAGCGCTTGGTATCGAATATTCCAAGGTGGTTGGCGGAAGGCTATAAGCTTGCACAAGCGACTTGCACGCAACAAAACCATCAAGCTCTCCTCCGACCAGAGGCTTGCTGAACTTGAGTCTATTCGGAAATATGCGAAGCGACACCAGGCTTGGAAAAACGATGAGAAGCTCAAAAGCGTTGCCGGTACCGCCTTCGATGGCGAAGCAACTCCGTTCCAAGACCTAATCTCTGTCGCCACTTGGTTGGTAAAATCTAACGAGAAATTTGCGGACAGCCGCATAACCGACGCGTCCCTTGACCTTCTTAGAATCGCACGCCCCGATATAGTCGAATTGACCAACGCGACGAGTAATCTTCACGCAGCACTCACCGCGTTGAATTCGTTGGCGGCATTGGCAGCATCGACACATTCGGCAGCGCCTGAGGTTTGCGCCCGCATCGACCTTGCCAATTGGGATGAACGACTGTGCGAGTATCATGAATTCGCTGAGATGTTTGATTCAGCGATTGCGTTTATGACGAAATGGGTCAGGCCAAATGCTACGCTCAGGGATGGCGTCGTCGCAATCGCAGATGCTTCGAAAGTTCCCGAAGTCGAGCGCTCTCTTGCGTTCCACACGCAGGGACGAGAAATTTTCGGAACATCCTATCGAGGCCGAGACACTAACTTAGCGACTGCCTTCGCTGCCCATACCTACGGAACACTTCTGCTCGCAGCACGCCTACCTGTTTCAATCGAGCAGTTACTGCTATCGGCCAACTCCGTCGCAAACTATGCTGCGATTGAAGAGTCAATCATCGCAATCAATAAGGGTTGGCAGGACCTGGTCGAGTTCGAACAATCCTTGAGAGAATTTGGTGAGGTAAACACTACGCAATGGGCTGGCAGCGACGCAGATGACATCACCGAGTTCGCGAGCGGCCTTTTCGAACGTACGGCATCGGCTGTGCAGGATTATTCAAGCCTGCTCCCCTGGGCGCAGTACGTGCAGGCGCGCAAGGCATGCCAACACGCCGGCCTGATGGACTATCTCTCCCTAGTTGAGACGGGTAGGCTCTCTGCAAAGCGATTAACGAGTGGCTTTGCTTTCCGTTTTTACGCATCGATAGCTGAACAGCTCTTCCGTCAGAACAAGGACCTGCGAACATTCAGTGGAACGCGCCATTCATCGGTACGCAAAGACTTCGTTTCGCTGGACCGCGAGGTCATCAAAATGCGTGGTGCGCAGGTGGCGCGTGATTGCATGCGGGCTAGCACGCCACCACAAGGTACCTCCGGAGTCCGGGTTGATGACAAGACCGAACTGAGGCTTCTCGAGCATCTGATTCCGCAACAGCGTCCCCGCGTGCCGTTAAGGAAACTACTGAGCCGCTCGGGCAGAGCTATTCAGTCGTTAAAGCCCTGCTTCATGATGGGACCACAGGCAGTGGCTCAATTCCTTCAGCCGGGTCGACTGCACTTTGACATCGTTATCATGGACGAAGCGTCGCAATTGAAACCGGAACAAGCCCTGGGTGCGATTGCACGTGGCTCGCAACTTGTCGTCGTAGGGGACCCGAAACAGCTTCCTCCAACGTCATTCTTCGCACGTATGGCTTCGCCAGATGACGATGGCGATAGCGGTAAGGGTGCAGCCGCAGTAGATGCTGAAAGCATACTCGACGTTTGCATCAGCCACTTTCACCCGGTTCGCACCCTACGTTGGCACTACCGCTCCCAGCACGAGTCGCTCATAGCGTTTTCGAACCAGAACTTTTACCGCGGCAACTTAGTCGTCTTCCCGTCTCCATTCGGAAAAAGCAAAGAGCTTGGACTGCGTTACCACTACGTGAAGAACGGGATATACGAAGGCCAGATGAATGTAATAGAAGCGCGCCAAGTCGTCGAAGCTGTCGCCTCTCACATTCAGACCCGGCCAGGCATTTCGCTCGGCGTCGTGACCCTGAATGTGAAGCAACGGGAACTCATTTCAGAGATGCTTGAAGAACGCCTGAAAACAGTGAGCGGTGCTGACGATTTCAAGATGCATTGGAAATCGCATGGCATGGAACTGTTCGTGAAAAATCTCGAGAACGTTCAGGGTGATGAGCGTGACTGCATCATAATTTCCACCACTTTTGGCCGCCCAGCGACTGCGGGCGTGGTTCGACAGAATTTCGGTCCTATTAGTAGGGGCGGAGGATGGCGCAGGCTTAACGTGCTTTTCACTCGTGCGAAAAAATCGGTCGTAGTTTTTAGCTCAATGCGCCCTGAAGACATCGTAGTCGATAAAAGCACTCCCGAAGGTACGAAGGCTTTACGTAACTATCTTCTCTTCGCACGGGATAACGTGCTCACACAGAATGAAGAAACAGACCTGCCTCCAGATAGCGATTTTGAGGTGGCAATACTCGATTTGTTGAAAGGTAAAGGCTACGAAGTAGTTCCTCAGTTGGGTGTCGCCGGCTTTAGAATCGACATCGCGGTGCGGCATCCAGACTACAAGTCCGTCTTCCTGGCGGCCATCGAATGTGACGGCGCTAGCTATCACTCCGGTGTAACCGTACGCGACCGAGACCGGATTCGACAAGAAATTCTCGAGGGATTGGGATGGCGTGGTCGCATCTGGCGTATTTGGTCGACAGACTGGTTCCGTAATCCACAATTGGAAGCCGAGCGCCTCTTTAGCTTCCTTGAGGAACTTCGCTCCGTTCCACTTCCCGTCGGCGAGAGCTACGATGAAGTAGAAGAAGACTATGAAGAGGCTGGGTCTCAAGTATTGGATGTGGCACCAACGACTAGTTTAGAAGTCTCCCAGATGGTTCTCGAAACTGCCGATGACGAAATTGAAGTGCGTGTGGGCGACCTCGTAACGTACTTCAATATCGAGAGCCCAGAGATGCATCTTTCAGTCCAGATAACGACCTTGCTGACAGACTTGAATCAAGGTTTGATAGGGGAAGGAACGCCTTTGGCTCAAGTTTTGCTGGGCTCCACTGAAGGGGACGAAGTCGTTCTCCGAGTTCCAGGAAAATCTGCGGCGACCTTACGCATTCACAAAGTCTACCGCAAGGAGTTAGCGCAGCCGGAGATAGCATAGCAGTGGCTGTTGCGCATACACATTGCCAGCTTGAGCGGGTGACTTTTGTCCTCGCCATAAGCTGGCAACCACGCAATTGTGGCAGGAAGACAAGGCCCAGGCGATGACGATTCGCGACCGGAAGCAGTAGTGAACTCATTAGAATGCTAAGTTGTAATCACCATCCAACTTTTCGATGAAATATGCTTGTTAATACCTCTTTTTATTGCGCTACCTCGATATTGCACTAGGACCTGCTTGTTTCACCACTTTTGGCGAGAACGTTCAGCTCAAAAAAGTTCGCGCTGCTGGACAACAGGTATCTTCGGTGCCGGCTCTCCCCACATCAGGTCGGCCGGATACGGCTGAAGATATGTCCTCGCGCGTTCTGGGTCTTTGCAACCAAGCCACTCGTCGTAATCGCTAGTTGGGACAATGACTAACGAACGCTTCTCCTCTCCAGGGCGATGGAAGCGACTCATGAAGGGATGGTCGTCGGCGTTAATGGTCAGCTGGGTGAACGAAAATGTTCGCTTCCCATCCTCCTCGACCCATTCCCGGTATAGGCCGGCGACGGCAAATGGTTCTCCGGTAGCCATTCCAATTGACCATCGCACATGCGTTGGTTGTTCCCAGTTTGGCTCAAAGAAGCGGACCATTGGAACGAGGCAAAGTTGAGACTTGGCCCAAGCGGACTTGTACGTCCTCAGTTGACCAACTGTCTCCGCACGGGCATTCATCGTCGTGAGGCGCTGGCCGGGTGGCATGTGCCGCTTGGGGATGAACCCATATGTACCAGTTATACCTTTGCGATTACCCGCTTCGTCATGAACGATGATTGGACCAACGTAGTCCTGGTAGAGCTCATCACGCCAATCGTCGCTTTCCTCCATTGACGTGCGGAAGAAGTCGAAGGCCAGTTGCCGTGAGACAGTCACGTAGTTGACGCACATGGCGTTCTCCGGGTTGAATGCTGATGTCTGATTTTATCCGGCATTTTGGAGTATGGGCGTCTATCCTTTTTTCATTGTCAGTATTGAAAATTTGACTTCTGGACATTGTATGCGGAGCCGGATATTCTTTGCATACTATATCTGGCGCAGCGTGTCCGAGGCGCATAAGCGCACTTACCGTCCTGCGTTGCCGCTGGATTTCAATTACTGATGCGGCGGTAGTCGGCCAAAATTGGACGTTTTCAAGGGCGTGACAGGCTGCGCCCCACAAAAGCTCCTGTTTGAAAGAGCCCCACGACCCATTGGGCCTTCTGCAGACACAAAGCATAGGTACAAAACGAAAGGTCGGAGGGAAGTTATGAAGGAAGGCACATCGGGGGATAGTCGGAGGGGCAACGCCGGAGATGTGCTGCGGCAGCTTGTTCGCGAGATGGGAGTTCCGTTTCTCATAGCGGCTGGGTGGACTGTCTACAGTGTTGTGGCTGCGCCTGAGAAGCGGAATGTGGTTGATGCCATCTCAGTTTTTGGCGGCTCCTTTTTTTTGGCCTGTTGGGCGTTCGCGCAGTGGTTCCGGGTTAAGAAGCAACAAGCTGTGGAAAGTGGGCTTGGCGGTATCGTGTTGAAGCAGGAGGCTTTGGTCGCCGCGCTAACGGAGGCCACAGAGCGCTTGGAAGGGCATTCTTCCGGCGGAAAGAGTATCGGATGGCTCATGCTCACGCCCCCTTTGGACGGCGCTATTCGGGACGTTACAGCCCATGTGAATGGGAATTACCCTCTTATCGATGCCAACGCAAGCGTCCTTGACCTGGCTAAAGCCGGTTTGGGATTAGAAGAACTCCAGCGAACTGGCAAAATCCAGGACGTCTTCAAGCACCATGTGACGTTCAACTGCGGTATGCTGCAGCCGAACCTAGCTATTTTGCAACGCTCAGTTGTGCCTTGTGACACCACCCAACCTTTGATTCGCTTTAGAGTGGAATGGTCTGCCCGCAATGGGACATGGACTCAGTACGTCGAACTGAAGCGAAACGGCAATAAGTATGACTTCTATACCGCCGTTCAGCGTGGTGACGATTGGGTTTTTGAGAACCCTCAAAGGGACTCCATCCCCAAACGGCCGGATGGAACGCCGGACGTGTTCTGGCATAGCGGACTTGCGGAAGCGCTGACCGGGCGTGGTACCTGAATCTTATAGGCCAGAAACTTGGGGTTTTCAGGCCTTCTTTACCAGATTGTTGAAACCAGAAGCCTAGTGGTTAGGCATAACTTATCTTTCCAGCGGACCGGCCTCGGCGGCCTCTGAACTTAAACGTTAAACGTCCGATTTCCGCGCGGTCGACAGGCAGCTTTGGGGCACTAGCTGCCGCTCTTCGAAGGTCATCTATGTCCCTGAACTTCGCCATTAAGCCCCTCGATTTCAATGAAAATTCCGCGACTTAGTGTCCAGCTCCCCGAGCATATGGCTCAGGTCCACAAGCCTCTTTGCAACCAGGTGCCGTACGTTGCGCTCAGACTGCCACACACCGTAGACGCCAAGTAGCTTGGCACCCATTAGTTCCCTGCGCTGCTGCTCGACAAGGTTGGGCCAGCAAATGACGTTCACGGTGCCGGACTCATCTTCAATGGTCACGAATACCACGCCCTTGGCAGTCTCCGGCCGCTGGCGAACCGTGACGATGCCGCAGCCGCGAGCCAATCGACCATTGTCGAATTGGTTCAATATCTCCGCGGGGAGAAACTTCATGGCCGCGAGTCGCGGACGCAGGAGTGCAAGCGGGTGGCGTCCCAGTGTCAGTCCCAGGTGTCTGTAGTCGGCCACGATATTTTCGGCTTCAGTCGGCGCGTCCATTTCGACAGGCTCTTCAATCACCGTAGCGGACCGTAGGAGCCCTTTTTCAGGCACGCTGGCAACTGCCTCCCACAGTGCCTGGCGGCGATTGCCTGACAGCGATTCCAGGGCATTGGCGCTCGCCAGTGCGTTAAGGTGGCCTGCATTCAGATTCGCCCGTGATGCTAGGTCGGCCGTGGTTTCGAACTGCTGGATGGCGCGCGCCTCCTCAATGCGCCAGGCCGCCTCTTGCTCTAGGCCTTTGATGTTGTTGAGGCCCAGGCGAACGGCTGGCTGCGAAGCTGATGCAATGGATTCGAGCTGCGCATCCCAGTTGCTAACAGACACATCGACAGGGCGCACCTCCACGCCGTGGCGGCAAGCATCCTGTACGAGGGAGGAACGCGAGTAGAAACCCATCGGCTGACTGTTCAGCAGCGCGGTGAGAAACGCAGCGGGTTCGTGGCATTTGAGCCAGCTTGAGGCATACGCCAGGAGCGCAAAAGAGGCGGCATGAGACTCGGGAAAACCGTACTCGGCGAACCCTCTGATTTGGCCGATGATTGATGTCGCAAACTCGGTGGTGTAGCCCCGTTCCGCCATGCCGTGCATGAGTTTGTCTTCAAACTGCTCGAGACCGCCTTTGCGCTTCCATGCCGCCATCGCTCTGCGTAAGGCGTCAGCTTCACCAGGTGAAAATCCTGCCGCAACCATGGCGATTTGCATGACCTGTTCCTGGAAAATCGGAATGCCCAAGGTGCGTTCAAGGACCGACTCGATTTCGGGACTCGGATACGACACCGGGTCGATACCCTGGCGGCGGCGTAGAAATGGATGAATCATCCCGCCTTGAATTGGACCAGGACGAATGATGGCAACCTCAATGACGAGGTCGTAAAACGTGCGGGGCTGAAGCCGCGGCAGCATCGACATCTGAGCACGCGACTCGATTTGGAATACGCCCACCGTGTCGGCCTGGCAAATCATCTCGTATGTCGCGGGGTCCTCAGCAGGAACGTCGCCGAGCTCGAACCGTGCTCCACGCTGCTCAGACACTAAGTCAAGTGCGCGCCGAATGCACGATAGCATTCCGAGTGCGAGCACGTCGACCTTGAGGAGACCGACGGCATCGATGTCGTCCTTGTCCCACTGGATAATGCTACGTTCCGCCATCGCGGCGTTTTCGATTGGTACCAGCCTGGACAACTTGGTGTGCGAGATGACGAACCCGCCCGGATGCTGTGAGAGGTGACGCGGGAACCGCATCAACCTCTCGGCCAGCGCCGCCCACTTCTCAGCGATGGGTGAGTTTGGGTCAAAGCCGCACGAGACCAGGCGCTCTTGAAGGTCCGATTTCCCCCCCCAACCGTGGGAGGCCTTCGCGACCTTATCGACGACCGAGAGGTCAACGCCCAGGGCCTTTCCGACATCGCGTAGCACGCTACGCGGTCGATACGAAATGACCACGGCGGTAAGGGCGGCACGCATCCGACCGTATTTCTTGTAAATGTACTGAATCACCTCTTCGCGCCGCTGGTGCTCGAAATCGATGTCGATGTCAGGCGGCTCGTTTCTCTCCTTTGAGATGAACCGTTCGAACAATAGCGTGCCGCGCGACGGGTCCACTTCCGTGACACCCAGGCAATAGCATACAGCCGAGTTTGCGGCCGAGCCACGGCCCTGGCAGAGGATATGCTGAGACCTGGCGAACCGCACGATGTCAAAGACAGTTAGAAAATACGATTCGTACTGGAGTTCGGCGATGATGGCCAGTTCGCGTTCCAGTAGCGCCTGGACGTTCTCTGGGATACCTGCCGGAAAGCGCCAGTGCGCGCCAATGTATGCCTCCTTGCGAAGGTACGACGTCGCCGTTTCGCCTTCAGGAACCAATTCTTGCGGATACTCGTATCGCAGCTCATCGAGCGAAAACTGACAAAGCTGCGCGACCCGGACCGATTCGTTGAGCGCTTCCCGCGAATAGAGGTTACCCAGGCGTACACGGGAGCGAAGATGCTGCTCAGCGTTTGGCGCCAGCCGATATCCGCATTGTGCGACCGGAATGCCGTGACGTATGGCGGTCATCGTGTCTTGAAGTGGTTTGTACGACCGCACGTGCATGCAGACATCGCCGGTCGCGACGATGGGCATCCCGAATTCCTCAGATATACCGGACACCAGTGCTCGATGCTTGTCGTCCTGGGCGCGGTGGTGCAAGGTGAGCGCGATGCGCGCGCGGCCAGGTACACATTGAATCAGCCACGCCGCTTGGCGTTCCACCTCGTCGTAGCTGGCGTTGTATTTTGGCGCGAGAATGAACTGGCAATCTGGCAGGCTCCGCAGATGCACCAAGTCACCAACCGGCGAGGCGATATCGCGGGGCAGGACTAGGTAGGAACCTTTTTCAGTACGGGTCCGCGCGACGGTAATGAGCTCGCTGAGGTTCCCGTAGCCATTTCTATTCGTCGCCAGGATAATGAGAGCGAATGGAGAACTTCCATCCTCGGGAGTCACCGTCATTTGGCTGCCGATGACCAGATGGATTCCGAGTTCCTTGGCGGCGATGTGGGCCTTGACGACGCCGGCCAACGTGCATTCATCCGTAATCGCGATGGAGGCGTACCCAAGCGTTGCGGCGCGCGCTACCAGTTGTTCCGGCGCCGACGCGCCCCGCAGGAACGTGTAGTGGCTAAATACCTGAAGCTCCGCGTAGTCCGGGAGCGCCGGTGCAAGCGGCGGGAGGGGAGATGCATTCATGGCTTATGCATAAAGGCCGTGCAGAAACCAGCGCGCTTCCTGCGTGCGCTCGAGATAGACCCAGTAGCAGGATGCGTCGGTACCCTGCGCAATGAAATAGTCGCGTGCCGCCGTTTGGTCATTCCACCATCCGGCCTCGAGGCGCTCCGGGCCTTGAATAATTTTCAACGGGCTGCCGTAGAACGGCCGCTCGCCACGCATTAATAGGGGAATGGGTTTTGGCAGGAGCCAAAACGGGCGACCTTCCAGCACCTCATCGCCGTCCAGTTTGAGATATTTTTCCGTGAGCGGCACCCATTCGTTGCAGACCTCGGGACGGTAGTCCTGCATTGCGGCTGGCGTCAGCACGTTCTCAGCTCCCAGGCGCGCAGTAAGCAGCTCCAGGAGCCGGTGGAAGTCCTGTGGCGACCCACCGGGCTCTGGGAACAAGGACTCGTTCGACGGAAGCATCGGTTCGACCTTTTTGGCGTCGAGCCGCAATGCAATGACGGGTGCGATGAGCTCAACCTTGCCGAGGCGCTCCTTGAGTAAGCGCACCAAGTGGGCCTCGTGCCAGGCTGGCTCCGCAAGCGCGATTTCTAATTCAGTCGGAGGCATCGCCGCACGCCCGCGCTCATGCTCCAAAACAATGGTGAAAACACGGACCGCCTGTTGGAGTGACGTCAGCCAACCCACGAGTTGGAGGATAAGTCGCGTGGCGCCGTGCAGCAACGCGTCGGCATGTTCAATACGGTCGAACGTCTCAACCCGTTCGGAGAACGTTAGCGGAACCTTAATCCACTCGAACATCTCCGGCGCCTGGCCATAGGCGCGGTCGAGGTCCGCAAGCAGGTCCTTGCTAGTGCGTCGAAGTAGACCTGTGCGTGGCAGACGTTGCAATGCGCCGAGGTTCTTGGCTCCGATGCCGGCCAGCCATTCGTCGTATGCCGCGGCGGCGGGTAGCAATCCGCACGGCAGTCTGTCAAGCATGCGTTCCAGCGATTTCATAGTCAGCGCGCGCCGGCGGAACACGGTACCTTTGCGACGAAAACTCCTGGCAAGCAGCCACGCTCCTTGCGCGGTAGGCGCGGCCCCAAGGCGCGCGGTGAAACCCAGCGCAGCAATACTGCGGGCTATGGCCCCGCAGATGGCATGTGGCCCTTTGAATAATCGCAGGCTGGCGCTCACATCCATCAGGATAGAGAAGTCGTCTTGAAGCGTCACCTCGGGGGTGTACTGCAACAGAGCCATAGCGACGGCGTCCAGCGCCAAGGCCTCCTTCTCAAGACTGCGCTCAAGTATCACCGTACCAGGTGCGATGGCCGACACGCCCCCAATGCGCATCCCCAAACGCACGCCGCTATGCGCGGCACCGGGAGATATTGCCGAGACTTGCTCCTGATGCATTACTGCATACGGACCTGGCTCAGACCAGGATGGCCGCAGCGTTTCTAATGGCAGTAGTGGAAGGTACACGCTTAACAGTAATTTCATGGTCTACATCCAGATGCTGACGACCAGCGGGCATGTCCGCAAGCGGTATAAAAAAGGGGTTGTCACAATGAGGCCCCCGACGTTTGATAATGTCGACCGACACACCGCCTAGAGCCGGCCGAAGCCCGATTCGAAGCGGTGATGGCGACGAGTCGACACTGCTGGAAAGCGGCCGTATCAGCCATAGCCAGGTATCAGTACTTTGGGCTGCCAGATTCAACCGCCTCAAGGATTCTGAGCGGACATTCGACTGCCAAAGCACGACGGCCCCGCACGAGCCGTTTTTCAAGATTTGTTCCGCAGACCAAAGCGCATCGGCCGAACTGCTCGGCCGAAGCCAAAGCAAGTTGCGGTCAACAAGCCCCCAGGATTTGCACGTCATAGCGTGCGGTAGATATGGCGGCTGAATCAATGCGATGCGTTGCGTCGCTGCCAACTTTGCGAGAGTGGGTTTGAGCAACTGCATCTCGCCGATACCCGCCTGTTGAAGCAGTACCTCCACCAAAGCTGACCTAGGCCATCCACCGTTTGGCAGTTCCGCGTCCAAAGCCGCGTGGCCGGTCGTGCAGGTCGTCGACCGGGACAGCGCAAGTTCGCTCGCACGCCATACATCCTGCAGGGGCAGTTGCAGAAGCGCGCGAGTTGACTCGCTTTGGATGAGGGGTGGGCACAGCATTGAATTTGGTCACGTGGTTAGGGTTTGAAGATTTATTGCGAAAAAGACTGTATATGCATACAGTATAATTCATGAGATGAAAAAATACATCCTTGATTTAAGTGCCAAAAAAATATTATTATTTAGACGAAATTGTTTTGTGATGATGAAATGTCGTTTTCCAGCGCGGATTGGCTCGTTGGAATCGGCCGCCTAGTCGGGCTTAGAGCAACTGAAAGGGAATACTGAACTCCCATGGCTTTGTGCCGCGCCGGCATCGCACATTCAAGAAGTTGACGCCGGAAGAACAAGCGAAATTTGCCAGGAACGTCGAAAAACTATAGATGACGACGTCGTCGAGGATGCTGAAGGCGCTATTCCCGAATTTCGAAGCGTACAACAGGCGTCGCTGTTTTAGCCAGCCAAGCCGATGGTAACCAACCGTCTCCAAAAAGCTCCCCGTCACTCGTGTTGTTCATCGTGTTGACGACCGATGCGACAACTGGGCTAAGCATGCGCACAACTTCTGAGATGCGGACTCCAGCACCAACCCGGCCTCAGGCATATGAAACTGGCACTGGTCCGACTTTATGGACCCGGATTGACAGGTATGCTAGCCCAACGTGGCGTTGGGTAAGTAAAGTTGTCTACCGATAACCCTACGTTGATGTTATGGTAATGGCTTTATTGCCTTTTAGACTAATTCCTGTGGCCCGAAGAGTAAGTCTTATTGAACGGCAGTTAGTCCATCAAATTGGCAAAGGCCATAACCTTAATTTGTACAAGGGAATTGTGAATGTGGCATGACAACGAAACTAGTGTTGACTACGTAAACTTTCGAATCGTCGCCAAGGCCTGCGCGGAGCTCATCCGCAACGCTGGTGATGAGCCTGTCTCAATCGGTATCTCTGGCGGATGGGGGGTCGGAAAATCGTCATTGGTCCGCATGATTGAAACGGAGTTCGAAGCTGACCGAGCAAAGTACGTTGTCGTGACCTTTAACCCGTGGCTCTACCAGGGTTTTGAGGACGCCAAGACGGCCCTACTCCAGATTGTAGGGGACGCCGTGCTGAAGCAGGCAAAGTCTTCTGAGACGTTACAAAAGAAAGCTGAAGGGTTCCTCAAACGCATCAACCTGCTGCGACTTGCTCAGCTCGGTGGCGAAGTGGCAGCGACCTTAATAACTGGGGTCCCAGTTGGCTTGATAGGTAAATCCATATCTGCCCTCGTCGATGCTGTCGGAAACGAGTCCGTCGCTGAAGGACTCTCAGCAGGGAAGGAACTTCCAGCATCAGCAAAAGGTTTACTTAACGACGCCAAGCCTGTGTCCCTGCCTCACGAAATTCAAGCGCTGCGGACGTCGCTCGAAGAACTGCTCAAAGAACTGGACATCACGCTCATCGTCTTTGTCGACGACTTGGACCGCTGCCTACCTACGACGACCATCGCGACGCTTGAGGCAATCCGTTTGCTGCTATTCCTCCGCCGCAGCGCCTTCGTTCTCGCCGCTGACGACACATTCGTACGCGGAGCCGTCCGTGTCCACTTTGCCGGCACCGGAATTAGCGATGACATGGCAACAAGTTACTTTGATAAGCTCATCCAAATTCCACTACGGGTGCCTCGCCTCGGTGCCAACGAGACGAAGGCGTACATCGCACTGCTGTTTCTGGAACGTGCGCGTCGTGAAGGGAAACTGCCCGTCGACGCTTTCAACCAAGCAAAGCAACTCGTTGAAGAACGGTTACGCGAAACATGGAAAAATAAAAATGTTGACCTAGTCTTTCTTGAAAGCCTCGCCCCGAGCGGCAACGCTGAGCTAACCGCCCTGATGGGCCTGTCTGAACGTCTTGCGCCGTTGTTACTGAGTTCAGGTGCTGTGCAGTCAAATCCCCGCCTCATCAAGCGGTTCCTCAACACTATCTTCTTACGTAAAGCACTCGCAACGCCGCAGGGCATCGACGTCGACGTCTCTGTGTTAGCCAAATGGCACCTGCTTGAGCGATGCGAGGGTGAGCTGGCCGACGCTATCGGCGAAATGGTATCGTCCGTAAACGATGGCCAAGTTGCGCTTTTGAAAAAAGCTGAAGACGAAGCCAAGAATGCAGAAAGCCGTCTGCCGCCGCCATTCGGAGACAAAGCATTTGTCAGAGAGTGGCTACAACTTGCACCACCCTTGGGTGATTACGACTTGCGCGGGCTACTCCATCTCAGCCGCGACAGCACCGTACGGGATTACGGGAGCGACGACCTTAGTGCGGAAGGCAAACTACTTCGAGACAGCCTCGTCGCAGCTCGCGCCCAGAGCGAAGCCTTGGACGACAAAATCCGTACTGCTGGAGAGCGGCAAGCGGCGCTGGCGATGTCCCGAGCGTGGGAACAGAAGCGACCAAGCCGTAAATGGCAGAAGGCCGAGGAGCTGTTCATCCTTACCGAAGTATGTCGCATCTTCCCTTCCGCCGGCCCTCGCGCAGCCGCGCTCTTAGCGGAAGCACCGACTGCACAGCTGACGCCAGGCTTGGTGTTTCACCTTAAATCGTCCAGTTGGGCTACTGAGTCTCTAAGTAAATGGTTAGCGGACTCGAATACCCCACCGAACATTAAGAAGGTCATCCAACAGGAGCAGAACTAATGGGTACATCTACCTCCAGTGCGGGGGCTGGCGCCGGCAGTCCGTTTGACCCACCTTGGCTTGACGGGGCAGGAGAGGGAGTCGATGATAGTCACTCTGACACCGAGCTTCCACCATCAGGGGATGGGGATGAAGTCGGCGGCGCCGGCAGTGAAGACGGTGCCGACAGTGATTCGGCAGACTCCTCCACGGATGACGCCGCTGCGCCGCGTGCTGCCGACTCGGACTCTGGTATCGATACGGCTCCTAGCGGCAGGTACAAGGAAGCACGAACGCACATGGGTCGGTTTATGCGTTCTGGCGACGGCCGCGACGCCGCGCGCGCTATGGGAAGCTTTGTAAGAAAAGGTCTTGGCGGCCCCGCGAAAGCGGTAAGTCGGATGCGAATGAGTTCGCGAGCTGCAGCTGCACTGGGGGGCTTCTTCACTCAAGTACGCGAAGGAACCGACCCTACAATCAATGATTGGGTCAATTCTGCTCGTGCTCGCGGACTATCGGCCCAAGACGCAGCACTCGAGGTTATCAACCAGATTATTCCAGCAGGCGGGAGCGTTGACGAAGAATCGGCCAAGCATGCAATGAATCAGGCGATTATCCATCTTTATGAAGTCGACCCAACTACCGATATCTTTGCCCTCACAAATGAGCAAATTTCAGCACTAATGGGGTACACCCTCGCCTTTGACGTGTATAACCGAGTACAACTGGAACTAGGACGGGTTTTTGAGAAACTCAAATTCTCAGCAGAGGTTGTGCAAGACCGGCTCGCCCAAGTCCAAGACTACATCCTCGTCGTCGTAAGAGATGCAATGAAAAAGGTGCGCACCTCTCGCAAGCCGCGCTCTGTCCGTGATATCTCGGCCTCAGCCCTCCGTAACGCTCTTGATATCTTCGGTGCTCAATGAAAGTCCTCTGCTCCTCGCTTACAACGTTGCCAGTCTCAATTCCCGAAGGCGTCAAGGCGTTCACTTTTTTCGAACGCAGTAAGGACCCCAATGTTGGCGGTATCGGTAACGGATGGATACGTCAACTAGAGGCTGCAGGCTTCGCGCCTTCCGTCTCAACTTGGGACTTTGTGTTGTTTGCGTTTGCCATTTGTGCAGCTGACTTTGCCGTCATACGCAAGGACTCGGCCGATGGCTGGACGCGTCAAATAGAACTGAAAATAACGCTTAACGACCCCACAGCCTGGAACCACGGGGCTGCGCGTCTTGAGGAGATGTTGAAGACCTTAACCGGCGATTATTGGACGCTCAGCTTTACTAACGGTGGCCCACCTCCCCCAGCAGGCAAGCGCGTACTTTGTGACCGCGACTGTGTTGCTCTTCTATCTGGCGGCTTGGACAGCCTGGTAGGTGGCATCGACGCGAAAACTCAGGGAAAGAGCCCTATCTTCGTCTCCCAGCTCGCTCATGAGGATTCAGAGCGACAACGGAAATACGCGGCTATGCTAGGAGGTGGCACTTGGCATCAGCAGTGGAGCCATAAGATTGACTTCAAAGGACGTCATGAGCCATCGACCCGCGGCCGGTCAATGGCGTTTTATGGCTTAGCCGTACTTTCGGCTTCCTTGCTTACGGTCAAAAAGCCAGAAATTATCGTCCCGGAAAACGGATTCATCAGCGTCAATCCACCGTTGCTACCGGGAAGAATGGCGAGCTTGAGCACCAGAACAACACATCCACTGTTCATGCAGCAACTGCAGGAAGTGCTTCCATTAATTGGAGTGGATGTGCGCCTGGTCATGCCCTATCAGTTCAAGACGAAAGGCGAAATGCTGGCAGAATGCGCAGACCAAAAAATTTTGAAGCAGTATGCATCTGACACCACCAGTTGTGGGCGCTTCAGGACTTACAACCGTACTCACTGCGGCCGCTGCGTCCCTTGCATGGTCAGGAAAGCTGCGTTTCTACGATGGGACCCTGCGTCTGATAAAACGACGTATCGCTTCACCAACGTAGCAAGTGCCGGCAAATCGAGCGCTGATGACCCAATGGCCGTCGCAGTAGCGATTCTCGCCGCACGGCGCGGCGGACTGGACAAGCTACTTGGCGCAACTCTGTCGTTCGCATCCTCAACTGAGCGTCCTAACTATCGGCGAATGCTTGAAAGTGGATTGGGTGAGCTGGCCACGCTTCTCACAAGAGACGGCTTGCTATGATGGACTTCCATTGCCACTTGGACTTATATCCAGACGCCCGAAGTGTGTACGCAAAGGCTCAGCAACAGATGGATTTTGTCTGGCTGGTTACAACGAGTCCTCGTGCTTACGTGGCAACGTCAAAGGTCCTGCCCCAGACAAAATCAATTACTGTATCCCCCGGCCTACACCCTGAGGTAGCGGACCAGAAGGCTGCTGAGCTTGAACTGTTGCTTGTCCAAATAGCCGACTCACCGGCAGTAGGTGAAGTTGGCCTCGACGGCTCTGCCAGATACCGACACAGCTTCGACCTGCAAAAGCGAATCTTTACTGCAATTATAGAGCGCTCGGCGTCGCTCGGCGGTCGAGTACTTAGTATTCATTCGCGAGCTGCCGCAAAAGAGGTTCTTGACACTCTTGAGCAATTCCCTGGGTTTGGTACGGCTGTGCTGCACTGGTTTACCGACTCGGTAACGCTACTTCGCCGGGCAGACATTCTAGGTTGCTGGTTTAGCGTTGGACCTGCAATGCTCAATACTGCGAACGGTCGTAAAATTGCAGCCGCCATTCCTAGAGACCGTATCGTGGCAGAGAGTGACGGTCCGTTCGCGAAGACCGACGGAAAGACGGTTATGCCTTGGGAAGCATCTAATATCTCGAGCGCGATGGCAGGCATTTGGGGAATGCAGACCTCGACTGCCAGTGATATCCTCATTAATAATGGCCGAGAGTTGCTTTCGCAAATCCAAAAGCAACAACGTTAAACTAGCGCGAACGTAAGCAATGGATGTACAAAACTGGCTGGCCGGAAGCCTTCCGTTAGCCATTCGAGGCCTATCCTTGGCCAGGTAGCCCGCGCCATTGCGCAGGACACCTAGACCAGCGGAACCGGGTCAAGCCGGCTTATCGAAAATCTGGCGAAGGTAAGCAACGAACGTCGGGTCGCTGCAACTAGTCTTCTCCGGATTGTCAGATATTTTGCAGACTGGCTGACCATTGCAACCCACTAGCTTCATCACAATACTGAGAGCAGGAACTCCCATATCGTTTGTCAGGTTCGTTCCAATACCAAAGCCCGTCATCGTCCTGTCGACAAAGTGGTCGTATAGTTCGAATGCCCTGTCTACGTCCAGACCGTCGGAGAACACAAGTCGTTTTGTGTTTGCGTCGATTTTCAGCTTCGCATAGTGCGCTAGAGCCTTCTCACCCCAGGCCACAGGGTCACCACTGTCGTGACGAAGAGAGTCAAACAGTTTCGCAAAATATAGGTCGAAGTCGCTCAAAAACGCATCCATACCAATCATGTCCGTCAAAGCCGTGCCAAGGTCACCGCGGTACTCGTCAACCCAAGCCTGAAGCGCGGCCCTTTGGAAGTTGCGAAGCCTAACAGTCTCCTGCGCCTGGAACAGACCGAACCATTCGTGCGCATGCGTCCCAATCGGGACTAGATTGTATTTGCGTGCAAGGTGAACGTTGGAAGTCCCCTTGAAATGTTCGGGTAGCTCGTGTGCAAGCGTCGCTACAACCACGTCTTGCATTTTGGCAGAGAACCTACGACGCAAACCAAAATCAAAGAACTCGAATGGGTGCGGGCGATTAGTCGCTAGTTCCTTCACGCGCTTCTTGATGAGGTCAACCTTGCGAAGCAGGCGTGTTACGCCCTCCTCCATCAACTGCGCGTTGTCGAACCTGCGGAAGTAAATCTCATTAACTATTTGCAGAACGAATATCTCGAAGGGCATCGTGTGCACCATCGGGCCAACAACGTGTACCCGAAGATGCTCGCCTTCCGTACTAACAGTAATAAACTTGCGCTGTAAATGGAATAGAGAAAGGAAGTCAACGAAGTCAGGCTTGATGAAGCGGAGACCGCGCAAGTAGTCCAACTCATCCTCACCAAAGCGAAGCGTACAGAGGTGGTCCAATTGGAAGTTAAGCTCATCGGCAAGCTCCGACAGCGGGTACTGAGGCTTGTTACGACAGGTGAACTCATACTCCGCATGCGCAGCAGGATGGCTGTGCAATAGCGCCTGCCACATCGTAAACTTGTAAAGGTCGTTCTCAAGTAAAGACGAAACAACAGGAACAAAGGTAGGACTGTTCATGAACAAAACTTTCTTTTAGGTGTGGTTAGTGCAAATGAACAGTCGTCTCGACAGCACGCATAACAGTGCGCATACCCCTTGGCACTTCAACGTTTTTCGCCCGTAACTGCGTTTTTGGTGAACAGTTCCATCTTTGATAAAGCAGCTCATGTGCCATGGTGCCGATCGGCACGATGCCCAACTTTTTTGCCAGATACACATTCGACGTGCCCTTGAAGTATTCGGGCACTTCATGCGCCAGACGCTGCACCACCTCGTCGTGCCAGGCACCGGAAAAACGCCGGCGCACGCCGAAATCGGAAAACTCGAACGGATGCTTGCGCCGTGGCAGCTTGCCAAATTCCTTGACGGCCGCCACTTTCAAGCCCAGGCGATGGCGCCCTTCGCGCATGGCCGCATCGAGGTCGAAGCGGCGGAAATACAGTTCGTTGATGACGTACAACACGAAAATCTCGAAGCCCATCACGTGTACTTGCGGCCCGGCCGCATGCACGAGCAAGGTGTCGCCATCCGTGCTGACGTCGATGAACTTGCGCTGGAAGCGGAACACCGTCAGAAAGTCGACGAAATCGCTCTTCATGAAGCGCAGGGTGCGCAAATAGGCCAGTTCGTCGTCGGCAAACGACATCGAGCACAGGTGGTCGAGCTGTTCTTCCAGCTCGACCTTCAGTTCGGCCAAGGGAAAGGCGGTGGCGTTGCGGCAGACAAATTCGTATTCGGTATGGGTGTTCGGATGACCGTGCAGCAATGCTTGCCACATTGTAAATTTATACAGATCGGTTTCCAGCAAACTGCGCACTATCGGGGTCATGTGTGTTTTCTCCAACTTCCTGAAGCCAGAATAGTACGCCACCACAAGCATTTCAGCAGGGAACGTTCGACAGTGGCTCAGGCCAACGCGTTGGACAGCAACTCGGGCAAGACCTCGGCGGACGTCGCCAGGCGTGCGCCGCGTGCATGCATCGCGGCAAGGAAGTCGCGCTGCTGCGCTGCAAAGCCAGTGACGGGGCTCATGCAGTCCGTCAGCAAGACAAGGCGCGACAGCGCCGGCTTGCCTTGCTGCGCTTCCAGATAATCGGCGATGTGCTCGGTGCTGGCTTTCACGCAGTGGCTGCCCGCTTCGCCCGTGACATAGATCTGCTGCGCCGGCAGCAGGGTGGCGAGGAAATCCAGGTTGAGCTGGGTGGCCGCATCCTGGGCATCGGGCACTTCCGCCATGACGGCCGAGTAATGCTCGGTCCAGGGGTTGGAACCCTTGCTCAGCTTGGCGACCACTTGCAGGTTGTCCACTTCCCAGCCGTTGTAGGCGGCGCGCACGGCAGCATGGATATTCTGGCCCCAGCTGCCGATCTCGCAATGCACGGGCCACACCATCAATTGATAGCGCCCCGCTTGCTGCAAGGCATCGAGATAAGCCAGCGCGCGTGGCAAGGCGCCGCTGGCGGCGGGCAGGAACAATCGGTCGCGCACCTGCTGTGCGCTGATCTGCGTAAACGGCGCGACAGCATCGCCATCGCCCGTGCGCCAGAAGGCGGGGTGCGCGATGTCGTAGCGGTGGTGGGCGTCGAGGGTCACGCTGATCTGCGTCAAACCGCCGCCCCCTTCACGGATCAGCTGCGCCACGCGCAGCATGTCCTGGTGGGCGCCGGGCACGGCCAGCGCGGGTGCGGCATCTGGCGGCAGCCAGGTAGCGGGCAAGTCGCAAAAATCGTTTTGCGGGTCGATGACGAGCAGGTGCAGCTGGCGTTTCATGGCGATCCTCGTGCGTAGCGGGTATTGCATGATAATGGCAACATCGCCATCACGCCAATCCTGGAGCCGCCATGAACCTTCAAAAGCACAACAACGTACGTCCGAACAAATTACTCAACAGCAAATGGACGGCCGTCACGCCAGCCAACAAGGAAAAACACTTCCTCGTTATCAAGCTATGCGCAACGGACACGCCCGATGAGCCCGTCACGCACGTAGAGCTGGAAGCCGTGCATTCCGGCCGCGTGCAAATCCTGCCCTGGCGCGCGCTGCAGGATGCGGCGCAATGGCATCAGGGGTGGAAGACATAGCGCCGCTGGCGCCGCTCCACCAGCTTGACGGCCACCTCGCCCGCTTCCGTCATGGCGTCCGCTTCCGTTGTAAACTGGTGGTCGGCCGACACCCGGCGCTTGCGCACCAGATTCACCCGGTGCATCGGGTTGGACGAGGGGGCATAGATGGCGACGTACGCGCCCCATAGCTTGCAGCCCCGCAAGCGCTCTGCCGTGTAATTCACCTCATAAAAATCAACATACTTTATCGGCACGATGTGCGCTCCAAAAATAACATGGCCGGACAGCTTGTCTCCACGGACTGACGCGGTAAAAAGGGTGAAGCCATGCGCTCACGATTGCTCAGGATACTCAATTCAGTTCTCTTTTTATCACGCGGCACAGGGTAAAAGGAAGGCATGACGACATCAATTGCTTGCACCAGCCAGGCCGGCAACACCACACCGGTCAGGCTATCTATGTGCATGCTGAAAGTATAGACGATGCGAAAAAATTATTACTGGGCAACCTCGTACTGAACGCAGCTGGCATCGCGGCAATGCGCACGCTGCCACGCGACTGACGCGGCATGGCTGGGGCCTACTTTCCGGCCTCGGCGGCGGCATGCATGGACCAGACGACGCTGAGGATTTTCCATTCGCCATCGCGCTTGAGCATTTGCCACGCTTCCACGCCATAGTTGGACAATTTGTCACCGACGAGGAATTCGTAGTCGAAGTTGACCCACGCCACATGGCGGTCCTGGGTGATCTTGACGTTGTAGAATTTTTCTTCCGTGCGCTGCGGTTCGCGCTTGATGAAATTGGCGAAACCGACGTAGCCGGCCGCCCCGACGCCGTCGAAGTGGACGTCCGTCGTGTCGCGCATTTTCTTGATGAAAGCGTCGTCAGCGGGCGAAGCGAACAAAATGTTCGTGTGCAGCATCAGCGACGACAGCAGCTTGACATCCTTGGCGATCAGGGCCGCCTGGAAGTCGGCGACGACTTTTTCGATGGCGCGGATATCGTCAGGCGTGGAGGCGTGACGGCCCACATGAGGTGGCGCCGCTGGCGCAGTCTGCGCTTGCGCAATGCCTGCCGTCAGCAGGGAACATCCGAACAGAACTGCGCTTGCCAATTTGTGCATGGGGGACTTTCATGGCGAACTGCTCGCCGGGCTGGCACGAGACGTGCCGCCGGCAAGCTTATGTTAACCATGGCAGATTGGCAATCCCCCTGAAGACCTAGTTCAGGCAGCCAGGGCCTCGATCGACGCGCGGCCCCTGGCAATCGCACTGGCGACGGCATCGTCTCCCATGGCCACGCCTTCGGCTTGCACGAACTCGATGTCGGTAATACCGATGAAGCCCAGCGCCGTGCGCAGATACGTGCTCAGGTAGTCATATGCGGCACCAGGGCCTTCACTGTAGACGCCGCCGCTGGCCGTGAAAATAAGCGCTTTCTTGCCAGTGGCAAGGCCGACGGGGCCGGTCGCCGTGTACTGGAAAGTGCGGCCCGCGCGCGCCACGTGATCGATCCACGCCTTCAGGGTCGATGGCACGGAAAAGTTGTACATGGGCGCTGCCAGCACGAGCACGTCCGCGGCCAGCAATTCATCGACCAGGGTATCGGACAATTGCACCGCCGCTGCCGCCTGCGCGCTGCGCTGCTCTGCCGGCGTGAAGAAAGCGCCCATCACCTCTTCCGTCAGGTGCGGCACGGGCTGCAAGGCCAGGTCGCGTTCGACGACGCTGGCCCCTTGCGCGACCAGTTTCGCCACAAATTCGCCGGACAATTGGCGCGACAGTGAACCGCTGTTACGCACGCTGCTATTGATGTACAAGACCTTGCTCATGAATTGCTCCTATGGAAATGAATGAGGGGATGGGGCCACATCGCAGCCCTTGCACACAGCATAGTTCGGGTCTACCATCGATGAAACCTTATAAATATCAATGTTTAGCATCGAATTTCTAGATATGGAGCCACCATGAGAGAACCGGGCCAGCCTTCGCTCGACCAGTTACGCGTGTTTGTCGCCGTCATCGACGCGGGCGGCTTCGCCCACGCGGCGCGCCAGTTGCACCGCACGCAGTCGGTGATCAGCTACACCATCGCCAACCTGGAAGAACAACTGAATGTGGTACTGCTCGACCGTAGCAAGCGCAAGCCCACCCTGACGGACGCGGGCAAGGCCCTGCTGGCCGATGCGCGCGCCGTGGCCCTGAAGGTCGACGGCCTGCGCGCGCGCGCCAAGGCGCTGGCCGGCGGGCTGGAAGCGGAAGTATCGGTGGTGGTCGACGTGATGTTTCCCACCTGCGTGCTGGTGCGCGTCCTGGAAGCGTTCCAGGCGCAGTTCCCCACCGTCGCCCTGCGCCTGCGCATCGAAGCCATGGGCGCCGTGGCGCAGCTGGTGATGGATGGCAGCTGCCACATCGGCCTCGGTGGCTGGATGACGGCCACGGCCAGCGTCTTTGAGCGCCTGGCCGTGGGCCACGTGCGCCTGATTCCCGTGGCCGCGCCCAGCCACGCGCTGGCACAGCTGGCAGGGCCGATCGCCTCCAGCGTGGCGCGCGAACACGTGCAACTGGTACTCAGCGACCGCAGCGACCTGACGCAGGGCCAGGATTTCGGCGTGCTGGGATTGCGCAACTGGCGCCTGGGCGACCTCGGTTCAAAGCACGCCTTGCTGCGCGCGGGACTTGGCTGGGGCAACATGCCAGAAGCGATGGTACGCGACGACCTGGCAGAAGGCCGCCTGGTACACCTGCCGCTGGCCGTCGACAAGGGCGAGAATTATCCGATTTACCTGATCCAGCGCGCCGACACGCGGCCCGGCCAGGCGGGCAAATGGCTGACCGAGCGCTTTGCGGAGCAGTTGCCGCTGCTGGAACAGGGGTTTTAGAAGCGCGCGCAGACGGGTATCATGCCTCAGCAAGCCCCAAACAACTGCTGGGGTCAGTCCCTGCGGAATCGCAACCCGTCCCATTGGGACGGGTTGCCCCGACGGGGCTGACCCCTATTTCAGACACAACCTTGAAGAGAATCACCATGGCCGGCATCGACGACTTCGTCAACAAACAAAAACCTGGCGCGCGCTTCGTCATCACGGCGCAGATGCTGCGCATGACGCCGCAGCAGTTCGACTCACTGGCGCAGGAATGGATGGAAGACGGCGGCCCCGGCTTCGACGTGGCAGGCATCCCACACCGGGTGGTCGTCGACGGGCAGTTTTATATCGGCCGGATCACCGTGCAGCGGCACGGCGAGCCGGGCTCAGGGCTTATGATCTAATCGACGCCCAGCACGTGCAGGCGGCGCCGCAGGCGCGCCACTTCTTCCGACAAGTCGACCACCAGCGCAGCCAGTTCCGCATTCGCGTCGAACACAGATTCGATTTCGTGCAGGCGGCGCGCGCGCACCAGATCCAGGCTGGTGAAGCGCCAAGCCGTAAGGTGCCCCGCTGGCGGGCCATTTTGCAGCAGCACGCCCGTCTGCACATGCTGCACCACCCAGTCCGGCTCCACGGCGCAGGCGCGCGCCAGTTCCTCCAGGCTCAGGGCACGATCTTCGAGCAATTCGCCAATTACCTTGTTTGTCATGATTTACCCTCCCAGCTTCTGGCGCGGATTGAAAGCCATCTCGCGCGCCATGGTTGCATACAGTTCGCGCGCCTTGTCGTCGTTTGCCAGCGGCAGCACCACTTCCAGCAGCAGATACAGGTCGCCCGGCTGGGCGGCGGGAATGCCGCGCCCTTTCAGGCGCAGCTTGCGCCCCGTCTGCGAATTGGGCGGCACGCTGACGGCCACCGTACCTGACGGCGTGGGCACGGCGATTTCGCCGCCCAGCGCCGCCTCCCATGGCGTGACGGGCACCGTCTCGAACACGTCGCGCCCTTCCACCTTGTAGCGTGCATCGGGCTGGAAGCGGATTTCCAGATACAGGTCGCCGGCTGGCGCGCCGCCGCTGCCCGGGTTCCCCTGCCCCTTCATGCGCAGCTGCTGGCCCTCCGTGACGCCCTTCGGTATCGTCACTTCCAGCGTGCGCTCGCGCGTCACCACATGGCCTTGCGCATCCGCTTCGGGCACGCGCATGACGATGTGACGCTTGGCGCCCTGGTAACTGTCGTGCAAATCGATGGTGATGGCGGCGTGGCTGTCCTCGCCCTGCATCTGGAAACTGCCGCCGGCGCGGCGGCGCCCGCCCACGTGGGCAAACAGGTCGGCAAAGAAGTCGCTGTCGTCGGCGCCCGACGCTTCGTAGCCCGAACCCCAGTCCGGCGGCGGCCGGAATGGCTGCCCTTGGGCGCCCTGGTTACGCCCCAGGTCATCGTAGGCGGCGCGTTTTTCCGCGTCGCCCAGCACGCCATAGGCTTCATTCAGGGCCTTGGTGCGCTTGTCGGCGTCCGGCTCCTTGCTCACATCGGGATGGTATTTGCGTACCAGCTTGCGGTAGGCCTTCTTGATCTCGGCCTCGGTCGCCGTCTTTTCGACGCCAAGCTCCTTGTAGTAGTCCTTGTATTCCACCGTGCTTGCTCCCCATGGTTGAACTGCCTGTGGGAAGGGTACACGAATTGGCGGCAGCATAGCGCGCGCACAATACAACAACGCCCGCGAAACACGGGGTACGCGGGCGCTGGAAGGGAAGGCCGAAACGCCTAGCGCACGCGGCGCAGCGAGGATATACGGCGGTCGAGGCCACCGTGCAGGCGGCCGTAGCCGCCTGGCCCCATCACCACGCAGCGGCCACGAAAGTTGGCATCGACGCAGAACTCCCAGCGGCCGTAGTTGACGACGATCGATTCGGCGCGGTCGTTGAAGCCATAGCGGCTCAAATCACGCACTTCGCGGTCCAGGCGCACGGGCCGGCCGCGCATGCCGGCGTCAGGAAACATCAGCACGGCGCCATTCATGTCGGGACGGTGTCCGCCGCCATGGCCCGGGCGGCTCACTTCGCGCACGGAGGAAACGGCGTCGTTCATGCCCGGCATGCTGTCGTAGCGGCCAGGCTGCAGCACGCGGCAGTTGCCCCGGTAATTGGCGTCCTTGCACACTTCCCAGGCGCCCGAGCGCACGATGATGCTGGAGGTCTTGTCGTTAAATCCCATGCGCGACAGGTCGCCCGTATCGGAACGCAGGGTGACCGGGCGGCCGCGGAAACCGGCGTCCTCGAACACGGTGATTTCGCCTGCGGACGCGGCAAGCGGAGCGAGGAAGGTGGCGGCGCACAGCAGCGCGGGGCGGAAAGATCGAACCATGACAACTCCAATACTGAGACATTTTCGCCAGTGTAGTCCGGGCGGCAGGCGGCGAGTGTAACAAAGGGCAAGCAAATGTCAGCGCACGGCAGCGAATGTAAAAACCGCCCGGCGGGATCAACCCGGCAGGCGGCCTGTCAGCATGTGTGCTGGAGAAAATCAGCGCACGCGGCGCAGCGAGGAAATCTGGTTTTCCATGCCGTTCAGGCGACCATATTCGCCCGGTCCGATCACTTCGCAGCGGCCATGGAAGTTCGAATCGCTGCACACTTCCCACTGTCCCTCGTTGACGACGATGGACGAGGCGCGGTCATTGAAGTTGTAGCGCACCAGGTCTTCCGCATTGCGGTCCAGCGCCAGCGGTTCGCCGCGCATGCCCGCTTCGGGGAACAGCAGGACGGCACCGCGCGGCTGGTACTGCTGTTGCGGATACTGCTGCTCGTATTGCGGCCGCTGATACTGCTGTTCAAACTGCTGCTGGCGCCGCGCTTCGCGCTCGTCGACCATGCGTGCCGACGAGACGCGCCCATCGAGGCCGCGTCCAAGGTCGTCGTGACGGCCGGGGCCAAAGATGCGGCACACGCCGTTATAGTTCGAATCGCTGCACAGCTGCCAGTAGCCGTTATAAACGACGATGCTGGTGGTGCGATCGTTGAAACCGATGCTGACGAAATCGTCCGTGTCGCGGTTCAGCCGCGCCGAGCCGCCATTCTGGCCTGCGCCCGAATACACTTCGAGGGTGCCGCCACGGCCATAGCCGCCATTGCCCCGGTCGGGATCGCGTCCCGGGCGTCCCGGATTGTAGTCATCACCACGGCCCGACTCGCGCACTGAACTGATGGCGTCGTTCATGCCCGGCATCGAGCTGTACTCCCCCGGCCCCAGGGTCTTGCATCTGCCGCGAAAGCCGGCATCTGTACACACATCCCAGGTGCCCGAACGCACCACGATGCTCGACGCCTTGTCGTTGAAGCCAAAGCGCGACAGATCGTCCGTCGTCTCGCGCAGGTTCACCGCGCGGCCACGGAAATCAACGTCTTCGAACAAGGTGATATCGCCTGCATGGGCGGCCGCATGGGCCCCCAGCGAGAGCAGCAAGGTCGCCGCGCATGCCAGCGTGTGTTTGAAAGGGCCCGTCATGATTAACTCCATTCTTCATTCTTTGATGATGATTTGCCTGGCTGTTGCGCCAGGATGCTAGTGTAACAAATACAAGGCCACGGAAAAACGCGGTCACACGCTCAATATCACATGCTCGATACAGCCGGCGCAGCGAGGAAAACCGCTGGCCCGCATCGTCCCGCGCAGGAACACCGCGCCCCAAGGACAAGTGATCGACATGACAACTGCTGTCAGTGTAGCCATCCGTAGAAAAAACGGTGTAACAAAGTATGGGAAAAGCACAATAATTTGTTACTAAAAGCAAGAGCAGCCCCCACGGAGCCTGTTATTGCCATTTACCTTGCCATGCGCCTTGTATCAACGCACATCAATCAGCGCAATCCCGGACGTCAGGGTCGCTGCGGCGGACAGGCACGGCGAATGCCGGTAGAATCTTGTGTTTAGTTAAGCTTGCCGCTCATGCCACACACTACCTCGTTCACGCTGCCCGCCGTCCGTACTGAAATTTCCTCGCTGTGGAAGCTGGCCTGGCCCATCCTGATCGGCCAGCTGGCCACCGTCGGCATGGGCGCGGCCGATGTGGCGATGACGGGCCATACGAATCCCGAGGAACTGGCGGCCGTGTCGCTGGGCGCGGCCATCTGGTCCATCGTGCTGGTCACCGTGAGCGGCATCATGATGGCGATCAATACCTTGGTAGCGCATGAAATCGGCGCCGCGCGCCACGACCAGGTGCCGCACATCGTGCGCCAGTCGCTCTGGAAGGCGCTGCTCGTGGGCCTGGTGGCTTGCCTGCTGACGAACATGGCGGCGCTGGTGTTCGACCACCTGATGCTCGAACCCGCTGTCGCGGCCAAGGCCAAGCTGTTCGTGCACATCATCAGCTGCGCGCTGCCGCCGTTCGCCGCCTACCGCGCGCTGTACGGCTACAGCACCAGCATCAACCAGACCAAGCCCGTGATGGTCATCGCGCTGGCCGCCCTGGCGCTGAACATTTTCGTCAACTACCTGCTGATCTACGGCCACTGGGGCATGCCGAAGATGGGCGGCGTGGGCTGCGCCGTGGCCACCACCTGCTGCGTGTGGATGATGCTATTGGCCATGCTGGTCTGGATCAGGATCGCCCCCGCCTACCACGCCACGTATCCATTCACGCATTGGGAATGGCCGCAACCGTCGTCCATCGCCCCCATGCTGCGCCTGGGCCTGCCCATCGGCGTGACCTACTTTGCCGAGGTGAGCGCCTTTGGCGTCATCAGCCTGCTGGTGGCGCGCTTCGGCGTGATCCAGGTGTCGGCGCACCAGATCGCCCTGAATTTCTCGTCCGTCGTCTTCATGGTGCCGCTCACCTTCGGCATCGCGCTGGTCACGCGCGTGGGCCATGCCGTGGGCGAAGCCAATCTGCACCGCGCGCGCTTCATTTCGTGGGTGGGCGTGGCCATGTCGCTGACGGCGGCCATCGTCTCGGCCACCGTCATCACCGTCTTCCGCCACCAGATCGCGCAAGCCTATACGTCCGACCCGCAGGTACAGGCGCTGTGTGCGCAGCTGCTGCTGTTTGCGGCCCTGTTCCAGCTGTCCGATGCCACGCAAGTAGCCACCTCGTGCGCCATCCGCGGCTACAAGGTGACGCGCCAGCCGATGCTGATCCAGCTGCTGGCCTTCTGGGGCTTCTCGCTGCCGATCGGCTATGTGCTGGGACTCGCGCCGCAAGGCTTCATCTGGTCGCCGGCCGAACCGATGGCCGCCGCCGGTTTCTGGATCGGCCTGGTGACGGGCTTGACGGTGGCCGCCGTGCTGCTGACCTGGTACTTGAACCGGCTGTCGCTGCAGCGCCTGCGCGCCGCCCGATAAGCCAACAAGGAAACCGCCATGCCGCAACAACGCCCCTTCAGGCAAGTCGATGTTTTCAGCACGATGCCCTTCTTGGGCAATCCGCTGGCCGTGGTGCTCGACGCGAATGGCCTCGATGACGCGCAGATGCAGGCGATCGCGCGCTGGACCGGCCTGTCGGAAACCACCTTCGTGCTGGCGCCGCGCGATCCCGCCGCCGATTACCGCGTGCGGATTTTTTCGCCCGAGATGGAATTCCCGTTCGCCGGCCACCCGACCCTGGGCACGGCGCATGCCCTGCTCGATGCGGGCATGCGGCCCAAGGGCGCGCGCATCGTGCAGGAATGTGGCGTCGGCCTGGTGCAGATAGAACGCGGCGCAGGCGGCGTGCTGGCGTTCCAGGCGCCGCCCTGCACCACGCATGCGCTCGCCCCCGCGCTGCTGCCGCTGCTACAAACGGCGCTGGGCGACGCGGCGGCCGCTGGCGGCACCGTCGTCGACATGGGCATCCGCTGGCTGTGCGTGCCGCTGCCAAGCGCCGCGGCCTGCCTGGCCGTGCATGCCGACATCGCGGCGCTGACGGCATTGCTGGCCGCCTCAATGGCTGACGGACTGGCCCTCTACGGCGCGCACGGCGCCGACGGCCCGACCGATTACGAAGTGCGTGCGCTGCTCAGCGAGCACGGCGCGCTGGTCGAGGATCCCGTCACCGGCAGCGCCAACGCCTGCATCGCGCACCTGCTGGCGGGCGCCGATTACCGCGTGCGCCAGGGCACCTGCCTGCAGCGCGACGGCCGCGTGTCCGTCAATTTCCGCGATGGCCACGCCTGGATAGGCGGTGCATGCCTGACCGTGATCGCAGGTACGATATTGGCCTGAACCAGGGAAAGCGCCATGGAATGGGCGGCTGTTGGATATTTTTGACGAAGGAAATACGGCCAGGCACGTCTTATTCCGTGGCCGGGGCTATCGCATAAACAGGCACGCTCTGGTATCGTCTTACGCTTAGGCAACGCTCAAGCTCGCCTTTGCATGCAGTGCCATTCATTCTTCCAACTACCGAGACATCCATGCGTTTTATTCTTTGTTTTCTGGCCGCGATGGCCAGCGTTCCCGCATCGGCTGAAAAGCTGACCCTGGAACGCATCCACGCCGATCCGGCACTGGCCGGCCCCGGCGTGCGCTACCTGAAGGTCTCGCCCGACGGCGAGCGCGTCACGTTCCTGCGCGGCCGCGCCGACAACCAGTTCCAGCTCGACCTGTGGGAATTCAAGCTCAAGGACAAGAGCACGCACCGCCTGATCGACTCCAAGGCGCTGGTGCCGAATGAAACGATTTCGCCGGAAGAGCAGGCGCGTCGCGAACGCGAGCGCACAGCCAGCCTGAACGGCATTCTCAGCTACAGCTGGTCGCCCGATGGCAAGCAGCTGCTGGTGCCGCTGGCCGGCAATCTGTACCTGGTCGATGCGACCCACCCGGACCAGGCGCGCCTGGTCGCCAAAGGCAATGTGCTGGACCCAAAAATCTCGCCGAAAGGCCGCTATGTGTCGTTTGTGCGCGATCAAAACATCTATGTGATCGACCTCAAGACGAACAAGGAACGCCAGCTGACCACGGACGGCAAAGGCACCATTCGCAATGGCGAAGCCGAATTCGTGGCGCAGGAAGAAATGGGCCAGCGCACCGGCTACTACTGGGCTCCCGACGACAGCGCCATCGCGTATAAACGCTACGACGAAGCACCCGTGCCCGTCGTGCGCCGCTTTGAAATCTTCGCCGACCGCACCGACGTCGTCGAACAGCGCTACCCTGCCGCCGGCGACCCGAACGTGCTGGTGCAGCTGCTGATCGTCTCGCCGGAAACGGGCGCGCAACGCCAGGTGGACCTGGGCACGAACCCGGACATCTACCTGGTGCGCGCCGACTGGAGCGCGGACAGCAAGTCGCTGGTGTACCAGCGCCAGTCGCGCGACCAGAAGACGCTCGACC
The DNA here is from genome assembly GCF_051380775.1 of Janthinobacterium pasteuri. NCBI lineage: Bacteria > Pseudomonadati > Pseudomonadota > Betaproteobacteria > Burkholderiales > Oxalobacteraceae > Janthinobacterium > Janthinobacterium pasteuri. Next base: position 117,773 of record NZ_JBNYXS010000003.1, read on the forward strand.
TGGTCGCCGTCGATGCGGGTACTTTGGCGCAGCGCACCCTGCTGACGGAAACGTCGACAACCTGGGTCAGCGTCCATGACGACCTGCGCTTCCTGTCGAACGGCACCTTCCTCTGGTCGTCCGAGCGCACGGGCCGCAACCATCTGTACCTGTACGACATGCGCGGCAAGCTGCTGCACCCGGTCACTTCGGGTGAGTGGGGCATCGACAGCGTGCTGGCCGTGAACCAGAAAACCGGCAAGGTCTATGTATCGTCTAACCGCGACGCGGTGATCGACAAGCAGACCTACGCCCTGGCGCTCGATGGCAGCACGGCGGACAAGCCGCAGCGCGTGACGAAAGCGGACGGCTGGCACGACACGACGTTCTCGCGCAATGGCGAAGTGTTTGTCGACACCTACTCCGACCCGGCCACGCCGCCGCAAGTGAGCATCCGCCGTCCGGACGGTTCGATGGTGGGCTGGCTGGAAGAAAATGCGCTGAACGCCAGCCACCCGTACGCGAAATACAAGGCGGACCACCTGCCGACGCAGTACGGCACCCTGAAAGCCAACGATGGCCAGACGCTGTATTACTCCATCGTCAAACCGTCGAACTTCGATGCGAGCAAGCGCTATCCCGTCTACCTGTCGACGTATGGCGGCCCGCACTCGCAGCACGTGGCTCGCCGCTGGGGCAACAACTTCGACCAGTACATGGCGCAACAGGGCTTTGTCGTCTTCCGCCTCGATAACCGGGGTTCGTCGCGCCGCGAACGCGCGTTCACGGACGCCATCTATCACAATCTGGGCGCAGCCGAAGTGGCGGACCAGCTGGTGGGCATCGACTGGCTGGGCAAGCAAAGCTTCGTCGACGCGAAGCGCATCGGCGTGTTTGGCTGGAGCTACGGCGGCTTCATGACCCTGCGTTTGCTGTCGGCAGCATCCGACAAGATCGCCATGGGCGTCTCGGTGGCGCCCGTGACCGACTGGTCGCTGTACGATACCCACTACACGGAGCAATTCCTCGGCATGCCGAAGGAAAACGTGGATGGCTACAAGGCCAGCACCGTATTCGCCCACCTCGACGGCTTGAAGTCGCCGCTGCTGCTGGTGCATGGCATGGCCGACGATAACGTGCTGTTCAGCAACAGCACGCGCCTGATCGACGCCCTCGTCAACCGCGGCGTGCAATTCGACCTGATGACGTATCCGGGCGCCAAGCACGGCATCTCGTCGCGCGCGGGACAGCGCCACGTGTACAAAAAAATTGAAATGTTCTTCAAGCAAAACCTGATGAAGCCAGCACAGTAAGCTTGCGCTGCATCCAATAAAAAACCGCCGCCTGTCTTGCGACAGGCGGCGGTTTTTATTTTGTACTGTACTCAATGCGATCAAGCACAGTAACGACATCTGACAGGACCGTAGCGAGCGGAAGCCAATTGTGGCCGAGAAGCGGAACTGTGCTGTGCACGGGGCCGCCGAGGCAGTGAGCATCGCAGGCCGCAAGTCACGACGCGCAGTAGGTCTTGTCAGGTGTCTGCCATTATGGTTTGCGCGTGATGGTCTCTACCGCATCTTTCACATCGCCAACTTTCTTTTGCACTTTGCCTTCCACCTGGTTTGCCAGGCCCTTGGCTTGCTGTTCTTCGCTGCCGACGACTTTGCCAGCGGCTTCCTGGATTTTACCGCCGACTTCCTTCAGTTTACCTTCGACTTGATCTTTGTTCATGATGAATCCTCACTGTAGTTGGTACATCTGTTGTCCAGCCCGCAAGGGCCGGTACTGCGGCTCACACGCTGTTGCAAACTGCTTGCTGCGTGTTGATGTGTCCATAGTACGCAAGGAGGATCAAAAGCTCTGTACGGTTCCTAACACAGCACTAACATCGCCGATTACGCCACCGTGTCCTTGCGCCAGACGGTGGCCAGCCACGGCTGCTGTTCGCGTGGCAAGCCCGGCGGGCGGTAGTACTGCTCGACCAGGGTAAAACCGGCCGCCTGCACGTACGCGGCCCAGTGCTCTTCGTCGTGGTAGCTGCCGTAGCGCGCGCCATTCCAGCCTTCCTGGTTCTGGCCGCGCGGGTTTGAGCTGAACAGTACGCCACCGGGCTTCAAGCATGCGCACAGGGCGTGCAGCACGCCAGCCAAGGCGGCGCTGGGCACGTGAAACAGCACGGCATTGGCGAACACGCCGTCGAAGTGCGCGGTGGGCAGATCGAGGTCGACGAAATCCTGCTGCCACACGGTACAGCCGCTGTAGGCGCGCGCCATCTCGACGAAGCGGGGACAGCCATCGACGCCTGTGGCATGGTGCCCCAGGGCCGTGAACGCCTTCAGATCGCGGCCCGGGCCGCATCCCAGGTCGAGGATCGCCAACGGCGCGGGCTTGCCGATGGCGGCCAGCAGCGCGGCGATATTCTGGCTGACGTCGTGGTCGCGCGTGCCTTCAAAAAACTGCTCGGCGCTGGCGTCGTAATGGGCCAGGGTGCGTCCGGTGATGGCGTGGATGGGGTCTTGCGGTGGGGTCGGCTTCATGGCGCTCCTGTCATCGATGGGCGCATTTTACGCTGCCGGCCCGCTTACCGGCCGGCAGCGCAAGCGCACTTACCAGACGCGCACCCGTTGTTCCGGCGCCAGGTACAGCTGCTGCCCTGGCTGCACGTCGAAGGCCGGGTACCAGGCGTCGAGGTTGCGCACGGTGGCGGCACGGTACTGCGCCGGCGCATGGCCATCGGTGAGGATTTGCTGGCGCGCCGCCGCTTCGCGTGCCTTGCTGCGCCAGCTGACGCCGTAACCGGTGAAGAAATCACGGTCCGCGCCCGCCTGCGCAGGTTTGCCCTGCTGCGACAGGGTGAATGCGTCATGCGCGGCGGCCACGCCAGCCAGGTCGGCCAGGTTTTCGCTCAGGGTCAGCTGGCCATTCACGGCCAGATCGGGAAATGGTTTATAAGCCGCGAACTGCGCCACCAGTTGCTGGGACGCCGCCTGGAAATGCGCCAGATCGGCCGGCGTCCACCAGTCGCGCAGCTTGCCCTGGGCATCGAACTGCGCGCCCTGGTCATCGAAGCTGTGGCTGATCTCGTGGCCGATGGTGGCGCCGATGCCGCCATAGTTGGCCGCATCGGACGCTTGCGGGTCGAAGAACGGCGGCTGCAGGATGGCGGCGGGGAAGTTCAGCGCATTTTGCAGCGGCAGGTTGACGGCGTTGACCAGCTGCGCCGGCATGGCCCAGGCCTTGCGGTCAGGCGACTGGCCCAGCTTGGCCAGCTCCTGCTGGTAATGAAACTGTTCCGCCCGCTGCACATTGCCCAGCGCGTCGCCGCGCACCACGCGCAAGCCCGCATAGCTGGCCCAGCGTTCCGGGTAGCCGACGCCCACATACAAGGTCTTGAGTTTTTCCTGCGCCTGCGCCTTGGTGGCCGGCGCCATCCAGTCCAGCTTGTCGATGCGGCGCGAGAAGGCGGCGACGATATTGCTCACCATGTCCTGCACGCGGGCTTTCGATTCCGGCGGGAAATAGCGCTCCACGTACAGCTTGCCGACGGCGTCGCTCAGGGCCGCATTCGTCGCGGCCAGCGCGCGCTTGCTGCGCGGCGACTGCTGCGGCGTACCGCTCAGGGCGCTGCCATAGAAGGCGAAGCGCTGGTCGGCGGCCGCCTTCGGCAAGGTCGTGCTGAAATGGTTGATCGCGTGGAAGGCGAGGAAATCCTTCCAGGTGGCCAGCGGCACGCTCGCCACCAGCGCGGCGCTGCCCGTCATGGCCGTCGGGTGCCAGACGATGAAATCTGTCTGCCTGCCCAGCCCTGCCGCCTGGAAAAAGGCTTTCCAGTCCAGGCCTGGCGCCTTGCTGGCAAAGTCGGCGGCACGCCACGCGTTGTTGCCCTTGGCGACATCGGCCGAATCCTCGCGGCTGGCGTGACTGGCGGCAATCTGCTGCTCCAGCGCAAACACGCGCGCGGCGCGCGCTGGCGCATCGCTGTAGCCGGCCTGCTTGAGCATGGCGGCAATATGCGCCTGGTAGCCCGTGCGCAAGCCCTGCATGCGCGCGCTGTCGGCCTGGTAAAACGCGCGGTCGGGCAAGCCCAGCCCGCCCTGCAGCAAATAGGCCACATTGCGCGTGGTGTCGTTCAAGTCTTGCGCCACCCACAGGCCGAACAGGTTTTCCGTATAAAAATTGGTGGCATTGAGCGGGTCGACATCGGCGCGCAGGCTCTCGCCCAGCGCACGGGCCAGTCCCGCCTGGTCGCGGATGCCATTAATCTTTGTCAACAAGGGCTTGATCGGCGCCCAGCCTTTCGCTTCGATAGCCGGTTCGTCCATCCAGGAACGGTAAAAATCGCTGACCTGACGCGCTGCCGCGTCCGTCTGTGGCGCCGCCGCCAGGCCTTCGACGAGGCCGATGATGCGCTCGTTGGTCGCGTTGGAGAGCATGGCGAACGAGCCCCAGCTGCTGCGGTCGGCGGGAATCTCCGTGCTGCGCAGCCAGTCGCCATTCACGTAGTCATAGAAGTCGTCGCCGGGCAAGGCCGTGGCGGCAGCAGGGACAGAGGCGCTGGCGGCCGCCTGCTGGCCATGCGCCTGGGCCGGTAAATAGACCAGAGTGGCGCCGGCCAGGGCGATGGCGATGGCAGCCTGAACTGGCGTCAGGGACCAGGGAAAACGCAAACCGTGCATGGCGATCCTTTCGATGAAAATAGCCAAAATCATAGCCTGAAATCAGACCTTTTTCGGGCCAAAAAACCGTCCCCTAACTTTTTTGCATACGCACAAAAAATCGGCATATAGTTGCACGACCCCGTGCCGCGTGCACGCCAAGGAGATTGCCATGCAACTGGAAGCGCTGTTCCAGCAACCCCACGCCCTGCCTACCGCCCCGAGGATCGTCGATGAACTGGTACGCAGTTTCGACAACCCCGCCATTGCCATCGAAGACATCGCGCGCCAGTTGGGTGCGGACCCGGTGCTGAGCGCCAAGCTGCTGCGCTTGGCCAACTCGGCCCATTACCACGTTTCACGCAGCGTCGGCACGGTCGAAGACGCCGTGCTGATGCTCGGTTTTGTTACCGTGCGCACCCTCGTCATCAGCTCGGGCCTGGTCAGCGGATACAAGGCCGTACCCGGCCTGAATCTGCCGCAGTTCTGGCGCTACAGCCTGCACAGCGCAGTATCGGCCCGCTGGATCGCCAGGCAGACGGGCGACAACCAGGACCTGGCATTCACCATCGGCATGATGCATGCGATCGGCCAACTGGTGATCCATGCCGCCATGCCCGAGCAAGCCATGCAGCTCGACAAGATCGCGCCGCCGCTCGATGCGCGCCGGCTCGACGCGGAACGGGTGTCGCTGGGCTATGACTATGCGCACGTGGGCGCCGAGCTGACGCGCCGCTGGAAGTTTCCCAGTACCTTTGCCGATGCCATCGCCGCCTTTCCCGACCCGCTGGCCAAGGTGCCTTTGAACCGGCTGGCCGCCATCGTGCACCTGGCCGCCTGGCGCGCGCGCATCGATGAAAACCAGTTGAGCAATGAGGAAATCATCGCCTGTTACCCCAACGACGTGGCCGAAGCGCTGAGCTTGCCGCCCTCGGTACTGGTGGACAGGATGCCGCCGCCTGCCGAACTGAGCGCGGGACTGGAAGAACTCGTTAAATAGTGGCAGGTGCCGGCATCGTCGCTTCCAGCAACCATGCGGGTTTGCGGGCGATGCCGGCGACCGGCAAAAAATCATCTAATTATTTTCACTTTTTTTCAAAAACACCCTCAAGTTCCCGATCAGCACGCCGTTAATCTAGACAAGCGGTAATCCATTCACTAGTTACGGGTGTGCTCATGACCTCCAACGACGTTCTCTCGATGTATGAAAATATTGCAGGAATGACCAATAAAATGGTTGTGGCCGCACGTTCGAGCGACTGGGATGGCTTGGATACCCTGGAAAACCAGTGCGCCAGCGCCGCCAGCACGACCATGACGGGCAGCGTACCTGCCCTGGCTGGCGCCTCGCGCCTGCGCAAGATCGATTTACTCAAGCAAATCCTGGCCAATGACCGCGAAATCCGCGCCATCACGGAACCGTGGATGACGCAGCTGTCGAATGCCATGCCAGGATCGCGCGCCCACATGTAAGTCAATAAGCAAGCTTGCAGCACCAGAAACACCACCCGCGGGTGCTTTTTTTACGTCTGCCGCCGTGCCAGGCAGCGCGGCATTGGCGGCGCTCAGGAAGAAAAGAGGGGGAATTTGGAAGGCGAGCCCCAGGTATCTCCTGGCGTCGCCTCGCTGCCGGTTGCATCCGGCGTTCGCGAGCACATCGTCGGCATCGCAAACCGCTTCCAGACCCAGGCGTTTATGCAACGCTACACCTGTTTGCCGCGCCACACTATCGTTGGTGACTGCGACAGGCTGGGACTGTTTTGTCGTAGAGCAAGTCCACTGCATTAATCATATCACCATCTTTAAAAAATAAGCAACACGATAGACAGGCACTTTCTGTCTTTTTTAAATATCTTTTCTTGCATCAAATTTTTAGCGCGGCCTTGCAGCAGCATTAACGCGAGAACGGCTCCGGTTCCGGCTCGGCCGCTTCCTCCTCCAGCGCTTCCGTCAGCACCGGCACATCCTTCTTCTTGCGGCCAAATGGCTTGCGCAGCAAGACCCAGTATTTCGAGGGCGCGCCCGGCCCCGCCGCTTGCTTGCGCTTGCGCACGACATACACGATGAGCGCCGTCAGCAACAGGAAGATCAGGGTGCCCACACCCAGCCACAGCAAGCCGTTGCCGCCCGCTTTCTTTTCCTTGTCAGCCGCTGGCGCCGCATGCAGGGGCTTGGGCTTGGCATGGGGCACTTCCGTCACGACTGGCGCTGCGGCAGGCGCAATGGCAGCGGTCGCAGCGACGGGCAGCGCCAGCGCCTGTTGCAAGACGCCGATCTTGCCTTCCAATTCACCGAGCTTTTCATTCAGGGCCACGTTTTTCTGGCCCAGCGCCACGCACGCTTCCGCCAGCCCGGCATCCGCCTGCGGCGCGCAAGCGGCCACAGGCGCGATGGCGCGGCGTAACGGCGGCGGGCGCAACGCAGGGGCAGCCGGCATGGTCGCGGCGGGCGGCGGCACTCGCGCGGGGCGCACGAGGCCCTCGGCGCGCGCACGAGCCGCCAGCGCGGCGGCATCGGGCGGCGGCGCACCGGGCACAGCGCGCGGCTGCGGCAACGGCAGTGGCTGCGCCAGCGGCACAGGCGCCGGAATGGCGGGCCTGACTGGCGCACTGGCGGCGACGGCGGCGGGCGGTACCGGCGTCAGCCACAGCGTACCGAGGCGCACGATGGCGCCACTGCCATTGCCCAATAATAAATACAAATGCACATGACCGGCCTGGATCGCTTGCCGGGTGGTCACGCGCACATAGTGCCGCCCACCCCGCTCCAGCGGGCTGATCGTCAAGGTTTGCAGGGCCGGGTCCATGCCGATGCCGCCGCCCCGGTACACATCAGGCGAGGCCAGGCGCACGGCCACGCCACTGGCTTCCTCGGGCGCCAGGGCCGTCAGTTCGATCTCGGCCAGCAAGGGCTGGCCCACGTGCGACAGCACCGCCATCTCGCCCAGTTCGGCCGCCATGACGGGCGACAAGGCCAGGCTGGCGGCGGCGCACGCGATCAGGGACCAACGGGAAACAATGCTGCTTTGCATGGACTGATCGCTTTGATAACAAGATAAAAATGGGAACTCGCCTGTCTTTAACGGCAGGAAATCGCAAAAATATAGATGGGCCATGGCAATAATGATGCAATACAGCATCATCCTGTGCCTTTTTGACGTCTGGAGTACACTCGTTTTACCTCCATCGATGAAAGGGATGCCATGAGTAGCAGAATCGAACGCGACAGTTTCGGCCCGATCGACGTACCCGCCGACCGGCTTTGGGGAGCGCAAACGCAGCGCTCACTTGAGCACTTCCATATCTCCACGGAAAAGATGCCGCCCGAACTGATCGCCGCCCTGGCCACCGTCAAGCGCGCGGCCGCCCACGTCAACCTGGACTTGGGATTACTGGATGGCAAGAAAGCCATCGCCATCACGCAGGCAGCCGACGAAGTGCTGGCTGGCAAGCATGACGCAGAATTCCCGCTGGCCGTCTGGCAGACGGGCTCCGGCACGCAAAGCAATATGAACATGAATGAAGTGCTGGCCAACCGCGGTTCCGAACTGATCGGCGGCTTGCGCGGCGCCGAGCGCCTGCTGCACCCGAACGACGACGTCAACCTGGGCCAGTCCTCGAACGACATCTTTCCGACCGCCATTCATGTGGCAGCTGCCCTGGCCGTCGCAAACACGGTCTTGCCGCCCCTGCGCCAGCTGCGCGCCACGCTGGACGCCAAGGCCACGGAATTTGCCGACATCGTCAAGATCGGCCGCACGCATTTGCAGGATGCCACGCCCTTGACCCTGGGCCAGGAATTTTCCGGCTATGTGGCGCAGCTGGACTTTGCCGGGCACATCATCACGGCATCCTTGCCGCCGCTGCTGCAACTGGCCGCCGGCGGCACGGCCGTGGGCACGGGATTGAATGCCCACGTGGAATTTGCCGGCCGCATCGCGCTTGAACTGGCGCGCCTGACGGGCCAGCCGTTCGAGACGGCCAGCAACAAGTTTGCCGCCCTGGCCGCCCACGATGCCTTGGTGGCCGCCCATGGCGCGCTGAAAACCCTGGCCACGGCCCTGATGAAAATTGCCAACGACGTGCGCTGGATGGCGTCCGGCCCCCGTTCCGGCCTCGGTGAAATCACGATCCCTGAAAACGAGCCGGGCAGCTCCATCATGCCGGGCAAGGTCAATCCCACCCAGTGCGAAGCACTGACCATGCTGTGCTGCCAGGTGTTCGGCAACGATGTCGCCATCACGGTGGGCGGCGCCTCGGGCAATTTCGAGCTGAACGTCTTCAAACCCTTGATTGCGCACAACTTCCTGCAAAGCGCGCGCCTGCTGGGCGACGGCATGCGCAGCTTCGACGAGCATTGCGCGCACGGCATCGCGCCGAACCGTGGTCGCATCGCCGAACTGATGGAACGTTCCCTGATGCTGGTCACGGCGCTGGCGCCCCACATCGGCTACGACAAGGCGGCGCAAATTGCCAAACGGGCCCAGCACGAAGGCACGACCTTGAAGGAAGCGGCGCTGGCCCTGGGCTTTGTGACGGAAGAGCAATTCAGTGCGTGGATCGTGCCATTGGAGATGACGCGACCCAACAAAAGCTAAAGCTCAGCCTGCATTATCCCTGGCTTCATGTAAACTATGACCTTAGTTGATGCCGTCATAAAGTGTTTAAAACACATCATTGCAATAAGGGATACAATGCAAAAAGTAAGCTTTGATTTAACATCCGAGTTCGTCGAGCTGAACCAGCTTTTGAAGCTGGTGGGCTTGTGCGACAGTGGTGGCGCAGGCAAGGTCATGGTCGATAGCGGCGTGGTGAAAGTCGATGGCAAGAAGGAATTGCGCAAGACTGCCAAGATCCGCGCCGGCCAGGTCGTCAGCGTGGGCGATATCCGTATCACGGTCGTCGCTCCTGTCTGACCCCCGCATGGGGCGCGAAAGCAGCCCCATGTGTCCAGCCAGCATGCCTGCCAACCCGGCTGCCCGGATCAAGCTGCAACTGTCGTTATTGTCAGATAAATATCGATTGCAGAAGGGAAGCGCCATGGACCATCCCGAACAAGGTACGCGCAGCCAGGAACGCCTGATCGGCGACTTGCGCCAGGTAATAGAAAACGCGGAAGAATTACTGCGCAACACAGACAAATACACTAGCAGCCTGTACCAGAGCGCGCGCGCCAGACTGGAACTGGCCCTCGTCGCGGCCACTGCCGAACTCGCCCGCTTCGAAGAGGAGCAAGTGACGCGCATGATGGACGCCACCCTGGCCGCGAATGCCCTGTACTGCGATCAGACGGGCGAAGCGCGCCTGCTGCGGGCCTTCGAGTAAACCGTCAACCATTACGCTGCCAGCACCGCATGCGTCAGCCACTGGCGCAAGTGTGCCGCCAGGTCAAATACCGGGTCCCGCTCGAACGCCACATCGAGCGCGGCGCCAAACGTTTGTCCTTGCTGCAACGCCAGCAGGGCCGCGTGCGTGGCCGCATCCACTACCAGCACCTGCGCCTTCCAGCGCGGCCGGCATACCAGTGCCCAGCTCGCCACCTGCATATCGTGCGGAAACATTCCCTGCCCTTCCCCCTCCTGATGCGCCTGCCACAAGACGGCCACTTGCCAGTTCGATGCCAGCAAGGCGCAGGCAGGATGCAAGGTCAAATGGCGCGCTTCGAGCTGATCAGGATGCAAGGCGGCCAGCGACTCGGGCGCCAGCGCCTGCGCATCGGGCGCGTAATGGGCCAGGTGCAAGGCCCATTCCAGGCGCGCCATGTCGGGCAAATACGGGAGTGCGGCCACAGGCGGGAAAGCAGCCAGAAAATCGGCGAAACGGGCGCCAAACTGGTTCAAATCGGCACTATCGGATGGCATCTTCCGGCCATACGCGCGCGCCAGGCCAGCAAAGAAATCCTCGCCCACCAGCGCCAGCACGACAGGATAGGCCTGACCCAGGGTGCGGCGCCAGGTGGCGCCCAAGTTGCCGCGGTACAAAGAGAAACGCTCTGATACCGCCTCTCCCGCGAACGATGGCAAAGTTGCCCCAGTATCCAGCAAGGCCGTGACAAACGCTTGCTGACCGGCCGCCAGCGTATCGGCAGGAACGGCCGGCGCCGCCGCCAGCAGCGTTCCCTGCCATGGCGCCTGCGGCGCATGGCGCGCCAGCATGGTCTGGGCCTTGTCCGCTTCGCCCAGCAGGATATCGAGCGGCGGTAAATGCGTATCCCATTCGACCAGGGTGGGCAAGGCGCCAAAACGCAGCAGCGCGGCCGCATACAAGTCCCAGACGGGATCGGCCACGGCGGCGCCATGGTGGTCGATCACGGCCTGCGGCGTCACCAGATGGCCGCCCAGGTGCAGTTCGCCCACGCTGCCCGGCGCGATACTTTGCAGGGCAAGCAGGCCATCTTCGCCGTGGTTGCACTGGTTCACATACAGGTTATTGATATCGAGCAGCAGCCCGCAGCCGCTGCGGCGCGCCAGCTCCGCCAGGAATTGCGCCTCGCTCATGGCATCGTCGGCAAAACGCAGGTAAGTAGAGACATTCTCCAGCAAGATCGGCCTTTTCAGCACATCCTGCACGCGTCCCACCCGTGCGCACAGCAAATCCAGGGCGGCGCCATTCAAGGCCAGCGGCAACAGATCATTGAGTTGCTGCTGCGCCACGGCGCCCCAGCACAGGTGTTCCGACACGAGGGCCGGCTCGATGCGCTCCACCACGGCACGCACGCGCTGCAAATGGGCCTCGGAAAAGCCGCGCGCGGAACCCAGACCCAGTCCCACGCCATGCAGACTGATCGGGTAATCGTGGCGCAGGGTCTGCAACACATGACTATCCCAGCCCGACGGCTGCAGATAATTTTCGGTATGCACTTCCAGCCAGCCCACCTTGGGCCGGCGCGCCAGGAAGTCGCGGTAGTGCGCGGCCCGCAAGCCGACGCCGGCACCGGCAAGCGCTGAAACTGGCGGCATGGGCAGGCTGCGGACGCTTACGGCTGCGTGGCCGGTTTGGCAGCCTTGCCGGCCTTGATGGGATTGACGGAGCCGCCCGCCTGTTCGCAGGTGCCCTTGGCAACATAGGTCCATTCCGTGGGCAAGTTATCCGCCTCCGCCTGGCCCGCGCAGGAATGCGCGCCATCGGACGAGGCACAATCGTTCTGCCCGGCCTTGGCCACGCCGTAGCATTTCTCCTTGTCGCCGGGGGCGGGGCCATCGTGCGCGGTCGCGTTGACGGAGGTACCGGCGCAGATGCCCGCGAGGGCGGCGGCGATGAGAGCTTGACGTTTGTTCATGGGGATTCCTCTTGCATGGGTCAAAGTAATTGCTAAGTAATCGCGCTAAGTAATCACGCGGCAAGTCACGACACGCACCAGGCTGCGCCATGGGCAACGCGAGGTGATGGACATCATTTTACTGAATCCGCCGTGACATGGCGAACCATGCTCAGTTAGTTATCTTGATAGAAGTGGAACGCAAGCCGGAATTTCGGACAGGATGACGATTGCAGCGAAGAAAAACAAAAACGCCCACTCGCCACCGTCGGCAACGGTGGTGTGGGCATAGCGAGCGCCAGACTGGCGCTACAGACCTGCGCTCAGGCTGTCGTGTTGATGCGGTTACCGAGGTGAGCCGGCAGACTCGGCGCCGACTGGACTGGCGGCAGTGCTGCCAGCAAGGCAGTGGCAGTCGAACTTTGAATATCCTGGGCTTTTTTCAGGACAGTCAAACCAACGGCTTGCCGCGTACCTGTCTCCGCCATCGTGGTTGACAGTTGAGCAATGCTTCCGACGTCCATACATTTCTCCAATGAGGTTCTATCAGTATTAACGGATGACCGTGGCAAACCTTTAGCTTATTTTTCCAGCTTATTTTCCAACTGCAGCAGCAGCCAGGCCAGCACGTGCTCGCGCGCATTCAAGTCCAGCCATTGCACGCCCTCGCGCAAGTCGGCCGGCGCCGGGCTGTCGGAGGCGACGGCGATCACCTGCGGGTCATGCGGATACAGGGGCGCCTGCCCCACTTCCGGGCGAAATACTTCCAGCTTGGGGATGGGGTCCGTCTTGAAGCCTTCCACCAGGGTCAGGTCTGCCGGCCCCATGCGGGACAATTGCTGCGCCAGGGTCGGCTCGGGCGCACCGCGCAGCTCATGCACGATGGCAAAACGATACGGCGACGCCACCAGCACTTCCGCCGCCCCTGCCAGGCGCAAGCGGGCGCTGTCTTTTTGCGGTGGCTCCAGCGCCAGATCATGGTGGCTGTGCTTGACCAGGTTGACGCGCAAGCCGCGCGCCGCCAGTTCCTTCACCACAAATTCCAGCAGGGTCGTCTTGCCGCTACCGGAACGGCCGATCACACCCAGTACCGGGTGGGCGGGCATCGCATCGTGCATGGTCACTCCTTGATTGAGAAGCAGTGATTATACGCAGCCCCACCGGCGCCAGCGCCTGGCCTTGCCCAGCTCATCGACCACCTCATTAACCACCTCATCGACCAGCTCATTGCCCAGATCAAGCGCCACAGGATTTCCGCATGGCATCGCCTGCGGACGCCGTCTGGCTCAACGGCCGCCGCCATCGACCGTGCCCCTGCCGGACCGCACAGCGGCGTGCGCTGTCTTGCCATTCGCCGCCCGTGCATTCCTGGCCGAGCGCGTCAATTGCCGATGCGCGGCGATCACGCCCGCTTCGGCATCCGATTGCACGGGCACGGCGGCAGCGGCGGCCAGCTCGCCAGCCTGCGCCAGCGGGGCGAAGTCCTGCGCCAGCACATCTGCTTCCCATGCGGCGCGCTGCGCCAGGACAACGGCGGGCACAGCAGGCGCCGCGCGGGGATGCGCCAGGGTCAGCACCGCACCCAGGCCGCTGGCGGCCGCCACGCGCGCGCCCATCTGGGGCAAGGCGCCATCGGCGGCGCGGCAAAAGCGCTGCAAGATGGTCTTGATGATGGACGTGTGGTCGACCACCTCGTGGCTGACGCTGCCCGGCGCGATCAGCGGCGACACCAGCAACATGGGCACGCGCACGCCATACTGGCGAAACGCGGGCTCGTCGTCCACAGCGGCGGGGGGCGGCACATGGTCGAAAAAGCCGCCGTGTTCGTCATAACTGAGGATCAGCAAGGTGCGCGCCCAGGCCGGTCCGCGCGACAGCGCCTGGTAAACCTGCGCCACCAATGCCTGGCCGGCGCGGATATCGGCCGGCGGATGGTCGTCATTGCCAAAGAAATGCGGATCGATCCAGCTGACCGAGGGCAAGGTGCCCGCCAGCGCATCGCCGATGAAGCCATAGCGGCGCCCGAAAGAGCCGAAGGGCTCGTAAAACTCGGACGAGCGGTAATGGTCGTCCGTCAGCGCCAGGCTCCAGGGTTTCCAGGCGGAATAAAATTTCCAGCTGACCATGGCATGCTCGAGGTGGCGCACGAAGGACTTGTTTGCATACTGGGGCACGCGCTTGCTGTCGCGGCTGCCGGCCGCCTTGCCGCTGATCGCATACAGGCGGTTGGGCCAGGTGGCGCCCGGCACGGAGCTGTAGCAGCGGTCGCAGACGCAGAACTGCTGCGCCAGGAAATCATACATGGGCAAGTCGGCCCCATTGTAGTACCCCATCACCAGGTCGATGTCGGGGTCGCCCGGATGCGTTTGCGCATAGTCGTCGATGAAGCCGCCATTATTGTTTTGCAATTGCTGCGCCACGGACAGGCCCGTATGCGACGGGTCTTGCTGCGGGCCGAAGGCCGTGCGCCGCAAATGGTGCACGGGGTAGACCACGCCCGCATGCACGTTGGCATGGCTAGCCTGCAAGCCATCGATGTCAGCCCGCCCGCCTTCCAGGCTCAGGTAGCCGAGCATGTGGTCGAACGAACGGTTTTCCATCATCAGCACGACGATATGATCGATGCGCGCCAGATTTTCCGGCGCATCCATATCAAGCGCACCCTCACCAGCAGCAGCGGCAGCAATCATCGGAACTCCCCGGCCACGCACACAGGCGCAGCGATCCTGGTTCGACCAGGCCAGGCCAGGTTGGTTCAGCGATGGCGGCCCGGCCTTGATGCGCAACAACTCAATACGGCACGCGGTAGCGGTAGCCCTTGAAACTGAAGATGGCCGCCTTCGGCTGCAACTTTTCCAGCACCAGGCCGGGTGCCAGTTCCTCGCCCTCATGGCGCAAGACCTTGTCGATCAGCAACAGGCGGTCGGCCGGATTCTTCGAATAAATATAGCCGCCGATGGCGATAGTGGGAATTTGCCGCTGTATCGGCTCGGGCAAGTCGCGCATGCCGGGCACGCTTTCCTCGGCGCCAGGCGCGGGCGTGGACGCGGGCGCAGGCGGCGCTGCAGGCATCGGTGCCACAACGGGCGACGGCGCGGCCTGGCCGGGCGTCTCCTGCTTCGGTTCCGCCACGGACCTGGCATGGTGCACGGGTGCGGCAGTGGCCGCTGATGGCACGGACGGGACAGCCAGCGGCACAGGCGCCGGCGCGGGTAGTGCTGGCGGGGTAGCTGCCGGCACGGGTGCGGGCACAGCCTGGGCCAACACGGCAGGGGTGACAGCAGCGGCAGCAGGCGCAGCCGCGCCCGCCTGCCAAGGCTGCCACAGCAGCAACGCGGCAGCCACAGCCACGCTCACGCCACCCAGCGCCAGCCAGACGGGCGCGCGCCGCGCAGAAGCGGACGCTGCGCCATCGTGCAGCTGCACTTGCGGTGCGTGGATCGAAGGCAACTCGCCCAGTTGGCGCTCGGCCTGCGATTTTTTCAGTGCTTCAAGTATGTAAGACATCTTATTTCCCCGCCACCATCGCCGTCGCAGCGGGTGCTGCCACGGCAGAAGCTGCGCTGCTCAGGCGCGGCTCCGCGTTGTCACCCAGTTGCATCAGGCGTATATACGTTTTCGGACCCGCCAGGCCATCGGCCCGCAAGTGCTGGCTTTGCTGGAAAGCACGCAGCTGGCCTTGCATCTCGGCATCGAGCGGCAGGTTGGCGGCCGGTGCCGGCAAGCCACGCTGTTGCGCCAGGCGCTGCGCCAGCCAGTCCACATCGGCGCCGCGGGCACCCAGCGGCACTTCGTCGCGCCAGTTGCGCGGAGCGCGCCAGAAGGTAGTGAAGCTGCCATCGCTGCGCTGCGCCAGTTGGGCCAGCGGCAGGCTTTGAGATTTACCGTCCAGTATCAGCGTGGCCGTTTCGCCCTGCAAGCGCGTCAGCAGCGCCAGCTGTTCCACTCCTTGCCCATCGCGCAAAGCCAGCATGGCGGGAGTATCCAGCACGCGCAGCTCGGCGATGCCGCCACGGCTGTGCAGGCAACGCAGGCCGGCGCGCGCACCCGCCTGGCAAGCATCGCCGGCCGGCAACTGCTCGCCCCACAGGGCGGCCAACTGGCGCAGCACGGCATTGCGGTCCGGCGCGCTGGCCGGCGCGGACGCGGCCACCGCTGCAGACGCCGCTGGCACGGAGGCGGCCATGGCCGGTGCGACGGCCGCCGGTACAGGCACGCTGGCGGGCGGCATGAAATGCCAGGCCAGTGCTGCCGTGACCACAGCGCCGGCCAGCACGCCGGCCGCCACGTGCGGCCAGCGCAGGCCCCGTCCGGCAGCCGGTTTCCCCTCTTCCGCAAACACTTCCTCGGCGGCACGGCGCAGTATCTGGCGCGTCACTTGCGGCTGGTTTTCAACATAGGCCCCCAGCAGCGCGCGGTCGCACAGCAGGTTGATGCGGCGCGGCACGCCGTGGCTCAAAGCATGGATCTGCGCCATCAGGCGGGGCGCGAACGGCGTCTGCGCCGTGCTGCCCGCCACGGCCAGGCGGTGGCGGATATAGCTGGCTGTTTCCTCGGCCGTCAGCGAGCCCAGGTGATAGCGGGCAATCACGCGCTGCGCCAGTTGCTCCAGCTCGGGCCGGGCCAGCATGACGCGCAATTCCGGCTGGCCGATCAGGATGATCTGCAGCAGCTTGCGCTCGCTCGTTTCCAGGTTCGTCAGCAAACGCAGCTGCTCCAGCACGGCGGCGGACAGGTTTTGCGCTTCATCGATGATCAGCACATTGTTCTTGCCTTGTGCATGGCTGGCCAGCAGGTGCGCATTGATGACGTCGACATAGCCTTTCACGCTGGCCACGCCGGGCGCCACAGGGATGCGGAATTCCTCGCAAATCGACAGCAGCAATTCCTCGACGGACAGTTTCGGATTGAAGATGTAGGCGAGCTGGCAGTTTTCGGGAATCTGCTCCATGAAGCAGCGGCACACGGTGGTCTTGCCGGCGCCGATCTCCCCCGTCAACAGCACGAAGCCGCCGCCGCTGCCCACGCCATACAGCAGGTGCGCCAGTGCTTCGCGGTGACGTTCGCTCATGAACAGGTAGCGGGGATCGGGGGCGATCGAGAACGGCGATTGCTTGAGCTGGAAATAATGCGTGTACATGGAGACCCTGCGGATGAAACGATCAAAATGCGCGGCGGCAAGCCGGTACCCTCATCGGGTGCGGGCTGGCGGCAACGGCTTGTATTTGGCGCAATACACTTTCGCCTTGCTACGGAAGTAGACGATTTTACTGCCAGGCACGGAACCACGGACAGGAAAGGCGGAATTGTCGAGCTTATTGAAACGCAGGCCGGAGGCGCTGCGGATGGCCGGTTCCAGCTTTTCCGGCGTCGAATCGGCCACCACGCCCATGAAGACGAGGGGACTGGTATCGTCGCTGACGATCACGTCGGTAATCGGCGCGCCCCACAAGGTGGCGTCCGTGCGGAACCAGTAGGCGCCCCCTTCATGCTTGTAGGCGGGGCCGAAGGCCGTCAGCAAATAAGCATAGAAGGCCTTGTTGTCGATCTGGTCGATGCACAGCACGGCATTGCCCACCACTTGCCCGAACGTGGACGGCGGGGCCTTTTGCTGCGCCAGCACGCCGGACACGGGTACACCGGAGGCCAGCAGAGCGAACGCCGCCAGCAGGGCCGGCGCACGCCACGGGCACATCAATGAACGGCGCACGCGCATGATCAGCGCTTGCGCTCTTCTTTCTTGACCTTCTTGGCTTCCTTCTTTTCCTTCATGCTCTTGGCCGGTTCCTTCTTGGCTTCCTTCTTGCTGTCCTGTGCCTTGCTCATCATTTACTCCATACCTGGGCGAAAATGCCTGGGCCATTATGACACTCCCCCATGAAAATGCCAGCCGAAAAGCAAAACGGCCGCACAAGGCGGCCGTTCCAGTCACGCGCGCGTGTCAGCCTAGTGCAGGCACAGGCGGCGGCGCGTCTTTTCGATCAGCGCTGCATCGTAGGGATACAGGTTCTCGATAAAGAACAATTCCGTTTCCGCTTCATCTTCCAGGCACATTTCGATCATGACCGGGCCGTCGCTTTCGCGGCCCAGGAAATCCTTCGGCCAGCGGTTCTTGCGGTGCGTGCGCATCATTTCCATGCCCAGCGCGGCCAGCGGCGCCGACACGCCGGCGGCCAGCGCCTCTTGCTGCCAGTCGTCCCAGTACTCGCTCTTTGCTGCCTTGTCGTTCATCATGCTCTTCCAACTCAGTGTAAAAGCCGGACTTTACTCTTCATGGCGTCCCTTGCCAAGCATGCATACAAGCAATAGCGCAACACCAGACATAGACCACTCGGAAAAAATTGGCATTAAACAAGGCCAATTTCAATACCATTCACGAGATACAAAAACCCCTTTACTAACAATGACTTGAAATCATCCCCTCGGGCATGGCGCGACATCGTGCAAGGCATTTATTAATACCACTTAAATACCTGTTGACAAGCCATCGGGGCGACAATATAGTGCCTTCAGCTTTTTCGCCGCCCGACAAATAAAAGAACCGAGACAGGCGCACTCAACCAAACGCGGGACTGCACAACATGATCGAATACATAATCGGCGTCGACGGCGGGGGCAGCGGGACCCGCGTACGCCTGGCGCGCCTCGATGGCCAGGAACTGGCACAGGGACAAAGCGGCCCTTCCGGCCTGGGACTGGGCATCGAGCGGGCCTGGACTTCCGTGGCGCATGCCGTCACCCTGGCCTTCCGCAGCGCCGGCCTGGAACAGCCATCGCTGCAGCGCATGGCCATCGGCCTGGGCCTGGCCGGCGTGCACAACAAGCAGTGGGCCGCCAGCTTCGTCGAACACAATCCCGGCTATGCCGCCGTCGCACTCGAATCGGATGCCCTGACCACCCTGCTGGGTGCCCACGCGGGCAAGCCGGGCGCCATCGTCGCCATCGGCACCGGCAGCGTGGGCGAAGTGCTGCATGCGGACGGCAGCCGCCATGAAGTGGGAGGCTGGGGCTTCCCCTCGGGCGACGAAGCGGGCGGCGCCTGGATCGGCATGCGCGCCGTCAACCACGTGCAGCAGGTGGTCGACGGCCGCGTGCCCGGCAGCGCCTTCGCCATGGCCGTCATCGACGCCTGCGGCGGCCAGCGCAACGCCATGCAAGTGTGGCTGGCGGCCGCCAGCCAGACCACTTTCGCGCAACTGGCGCGGCTGGTGCTCGAACACGCGGCCACCAATGTGGTGGCGCGCGCCATCCTGGTCGATGCGGGCCAGCAGATCGCCCTCATCGCCAGGGCCCTCGACCCGGCCGGCACCTTGCCCGTGGCTCTATGCGGTGGGCTGGCGGCACCGTTGTCGGCCTACCTGCCAGCGGAATTGTTGCAACTGGTCGTGCCGGCACAGGGCGACTCGGCGGCAGGCGGCCTGCGCCTGATACGCAAGCACTTGCAGGAGCAATGACCATGCTGGCCAAACTGTCTGCCTTCAAACCCAATCCGGCCAGCGACACGCCGCTCTACATGCAGCTGGCGAACATGCTGTCGGACGGCATCACCAGCGGCGACTGGCGCGCCAACCAGGCCTTGCCTTCCGAGCGCGTGCTGTCGGAGATCCTGGAAATCTCGCGCGTCACGGCGCGCAAGGCCATCGACATGCTGTGCGACCGGGGCATGCTGACGCGCAAGCGCGGCTCGGGCACCTACATCACGCCCAAGCTGGAGCAGCCGCTGTCGCGCCTGACGAGCTTTTCGGAAGAATTGCGCCAGCGGGGCTTCACGGCCGGCTCGCGCTGGCTGCAGCGCGATATCGGCGCAGCCGCGCCGCTGGAACTGCTGTCGCTGGGCCTGTCGCCGCACATGCCGGTGGCGCGTTTGCGCCGCCTGCGCACGGCCGACGAAGTGGTGATGGCGATCGAAACGACCACCATCCCCGCGCTGTACATGCCGGACCCGCAGCAAGTGACGGATTCCCTGTACGGCTACCTGGAGTCGCGCGGCACCATCCCGATGCGCGCGCTGCAGCATATCCGCGCCGTCAACGCCACGGCGGAACAGGCCAAGCTGGCCAATATCAAGACGGGTGAAGCCATGCTGCACATCACCCGTGTCAGTTATCTCGACAACGGCGCAGCGGTGGAACTGACCCACTCGTATTGCCGCAGTGATTATTATGAATTCGTAGCGGAGTCGCGCAGATGAGCAGCACTATCAAAGGCAATATCCTTACCCCGGGCGGCTGGATCCACGGCGCCATCGCCTTCGGCGAGCGCGTCGACAGCATCACGGGCGATTCCCTCCACCCGTCGAACAATAGCGACGATTACATCCTGCCCGGCTTCATCGACTTGCATGTGCATGGCGGCGCCGGCAAGGACATCATGGAAGGCGGCGAAGCCGTCTACACCATCGCGGCCATCCACGCGCGCCACGGCACCACCAGCCTGCTGGCCACCACCATGACGGCGCCGCCGGAAGATATCGACATGGCCCTGACGGCCATCGGCATCGCCGCCAAGCACCGCCGCCCGAACACGGCGCGCGTGCTGGGTGCCCACCTGGAAGGCCCGTACATCAATTCGGGCAAGCTCGGAGCGCAGCCCAACTACGCGCGCGCCGCCACGCTGGCCGAAATCGAACGCCTGCAAACCCTGGCCAAGCTGCGCGTCATCACCGTGGCGCCGGAAATCGCCGGCCACCTGGAACTGGTGCGCGCCCTGGCCGACGCCGGCGTGCGCGTGCAGATCGGCCACACGCTCGGCTCCTATGAAGACGGCGTGGCCGCGCTGGAGCATGGCGCCATGGGTTTCACGCATCTGTTCAATGCCATGAGCGGCCTGCACCACCGCGAGCCGGGCATGGTCGGCGCCGCCCTGGCGCACGCCGAGTACGCCGAACTGATCCCCGACCTGCTGCACGTGCATCCGGGCGCCATCAAGGTGGCCCTGCGCGCCATCCCGCGCCTGTACTGCGTCACCGATTCGACCGCCGCCACCGGCATGCCGGACGGCGAATACATGCTGGGCCGCCACGCCGTGCAGAAATGCATGGGCGGCGTGCGCCTGTCCGACGGCACCCTGGCGGGCAGCACCCTGACCCTGGACCAGGCACTGCGCAATCTGGTGGGACTGGGACTGGACCTGGCCGACGCGTCCAAGCGCGTGTCGACCAACGCCGCCGATTACCTGGGCCTGGAAGAACGCGGCCGGCTGGCCCCCGGTACTTACGCCGATCTGGTGGTACTCGATCGCGATCTCAAACTCAAAGCTGTGTATATAGAAGGAGAAATCTGTGACCTCAATGATGCTTAAAGAAGCCATTTCCGCCGCCGAATGCGTCGCCCTGCAACTGGACAGCGACACGGAACGCTACGCGGAACTGGGCCGCAAATTGAGGAGCACCTCGTTCTCGACCGCGCTGACCATCGCGCGCGGCAGCTCGGACCACGCCTGCAACTACGTCGCCTACCTGATCATGGCGCGCCTGGGCCGTGTCGTCGCATCGCTGCCGATGTCGCTGGTGACCCTGAACAAGTCGCCGCTGGTGACGCGTGATACCTTGGCCATCTCGATCTCGCAATCGGGCCAGAGCCCGGACGTGGTCGAGCCGATCCGCTACTTCCGCGACGGCGGCGCCACCACCGTGGCCCTGGTCAACGACATCGATTCGCCGCTGGCGCACGCCGCCGAGTGGGCCATGCCCCTGCGCGCCGGCAAGGAACAAAGCGTCGCCGCCACCAAGAGCTTCATCACCAGCCTGGTCGCCGGCGCGCGCATGGTGGCCCAGTGGCAGAATGATCCCGAGCTGCAGGCTGGCCTGGAAGCGCTGCCCGAAGCGCTGCTCGAAGCGACCCGCGTGGACTGGTCGCCCGCCATCGACGTGCTGGCGCCGGCGCGCAACATCATGGTCGTGGGACGCGGCATCAGTTTTCCCGTGGCGCTGGAAGCAGCACTGAAATTCAAGGAAACCTCGGCCCTGCAGGCGGAAGCCTTCAGCGGCGCCGAAATCAAGCATGGCCCGATGGCCCTGATCGAAGATGGCTACCCGCTGCTCATTTTTGCGACGCGCGGCCCGACCCAGGCCGGCCTGCTGCAGCTGGCCACGGAAATGCGCGGCCGCGGCGCCAAGGTCTTGCTGGCGGCGCCCGACGACGTGGCCGAGCGCGACCTGACCCTGCCCGTGGCAGCCACGCCGGATCTCGATCCGATCGTCGCCATCCAGTCCTTCTACGTGATGGCGGCAAAACTGTCGGCGGCGCGCGGCATGGACCCGGATGCGCCGCGTCACCTGAGCAAAGTCACCAAGACCAACTAAGCAGTATGTAAGCAGTATCCGGCAGCTGCGCCCCCGGCACGGGGCGCGGCTGCCGGCAGCAGCACCCGAATATAAGAGACGGCAAGGGCATGTACCCGCGCCGCGGACTCATGGACATTGGAGCGCCACGCTCCAGGATAAAAATGACGATCAAGAGACTGTTGGCAGTGTTTGCCTGCGCGGGCCTGCTCGCGCCACAGGCATGGGCTGCCGAGAAAATCGAATTCTGGACCTTCAGCATGAAGCCCAAGTTCACGCCGTATTTCAATGCGGTGGTGGCGCGCTATGAGGCGCAGAATCCCGACGTCAAGATCGAATGGATAGACTTTCCGTGGGACGTCATCCAGACCAAACTGGTCACGCGCATCGTGGCCGGCACGCCGCCCGCACTGGTCAGCCTGAACGTGCCCTGGGCCGATGAATTTGCGCGCGACGGCTTGCTCACGCCCGTCGATGGCCTGATCGCGCCAGCGCGCACCAGCTACATTCCCAGTGCCCTGGAAGACTTGCGCTTCAAGGGCCGCACCTACGGTTTTCCCATGTACAGCAATGTCGCGGTGATCGCCTTCAATACCGATATCTTCAAACAGGCCGGGCTCACGCGCGGCCCCGCCAGCCTCGATGAACAGCTGGCGTTCGCGCGCCAGATCGCGCAACGCACGGGCAAGGCCGGCATCGCCCCGGCCCTGTCGAAGATCGACGGCCTGTTCATGCAGCAGGGCCTGGCCGTCATTACCGACAACCGCGCCGTCTTCAATTCGCCGCAGCACGTGGCGCTGGTGCAAAAACTGGCCGACACCTACAAGGTGGGCGGCCTGTTGAAGGAAAGTCTGTTCGCCGAAGATAACTTCCCGGCCGTGATCGACGCCTACAAGGGCGGCCGCCTGGGCATGCTGCTGGCGCCGCCCACGGCCATGCAGCGCATCCGCGGCGATGCGAAAGACATCTACGCCATCACCGACGTGGCACCCGCCCCACTGGGCCCGACGGGCATCGCCGACGGCGGCTGGCTGGTGCACTTCGCCATTCCGAAAGGCGTGCCGGCGCACCTGCTGCCGTCAGTCGGCAAGTTCGCGCGCTTCCTGACGAACGACGACAACCAGCTGGCCTTCGCCAGGCAGGCCAGCGTCTTTCCCACCACCGTCAAGGCGGCCGCCGACCCGTTTTTCCTCGCCACGCCGCAAAATGCGGGCGCGGCCGAAAAGGCGATGGCCGCTGGCGCCCTGTCGATGGGCCACTCGCGCACACTGTACGTGGCCGGCATCGACGACTACGACGAACTGCGCCGCTCACTGGTGAAAGCCGTCGAGGCGGGCGTGACGGGCAAGCAGGATGTCAAGCAGGCGCTGGACCAGGCCGTCGCCATCTGGAACCGCAAGCTGGCCACCCTGCCGCGCCACTGAGGACAGCATGAAACTCGCCCATCGCCACACCCTGCAAGCCTGGCTATTCCTCGCCCCGGCACTGCTGCTGCTGGCCGCCTTTTCCTTCTGGCCCGTCGGCTACGGCTCCGTGCTGGCGTTCACCGACTACAGCCTGATACGCGAGACGCGCTTCGTCGGCCTCGATAACTTCCGCTACATCTTCAATAACGAGATGTTCGTCTCGGGCCTGAAAAACTCGCTGATGTTTTTGCTGATGGTGCCCTTCGTGCAGGTGGGCGCCATCGTGCTGGCCGTGCTGGTGAACAACCGCCTGCCCGGCATCCGCCTGTTCCGCGCCGCCTTCTACGTGCCCGTGGTGACCACCGTTTCCGTGGTCGGCATCATGTGGGGCTTCATGTTCCACGAACAGGGCGCGCTCAATTACGTGATGATGACCCTGAAACTCGTGAACGCGCCCGTGGGCTGGCTGACGAATGACAGCCTGGCCCTGTTTGCCGTCATGTTCGTCACCCTGTGGCGCGGCCTGGGCTGGTACATGGTGATGTACCTGGCGGCGCTGCAGTCGATTCCGTCGGACATGCAGGAAGCGGCCATGCTCGATGGCGCCAACCGCTGGCAGCGCTTCTGGAAGATCACCGTGCCGATGCTGCGCCCGACCATCATGCTGTGCTCCATCCTGTCCGTGCTGGCCGCCTTGAAGGCTTACCAGGAAGTCGACGTGCTGACCCAGGGCGGACCGATGAACTCGACCTTCACGGCGCTGTACTACGCGTATGACCAGGGCCTCAAGCACTTGAAACTGCCGCGCGCGCTGGCGGCCAGCTTCGTCGTCTCGCTGTTCTGCATAGCCATCGCCCTGCTATGCCTGCGCTATCTGAAACCCAAGCACCGCTGACAGGGGCATGATCATGACAACCCGCTCCCGCCCCCTGAAAACGCGCCTGCAAATACTCGGCCACTATGCCGTGCTGTGCGTGATCGCCGTCGTCTGCGTCTTCCCGTTCTGGTGGACGCTGGTGACGGCCATCTCCACGGAAGGCAATATCTTCGCCTTCCCGCCCACCTTCTGGCCCAAGGCGCCGTCCTTTGACAACTTCATCGAAGTGTTCCAGGCCATCCCCATCTGGTCGTTTTTCAAGAACTCGGTACTGATCGCCGTGTTCACCGTGTTCTGGAAACTGCTGCTGTGCTCTTTGGCCGCGTATCCGCTGGCGCGCCTGAAATTTCGTGGCCGCAAACTGGTGTTCGGCCTGATCCTGGCCACCCTGGTGCTGCCGTCGGAAGTCAATTTCCTCGTCAACTTCATCACCATCACGCAAATGAGCCTGGTCGACACCTACACGGGAGTCATCCTGCCCAACGTGGTGACGGCCGTGGCCATTTTGCTGCTCAAGCAGGCGTTCGAGGAAGTGCCGCAAGACCTGATCGACGCAGCGCGGGTCGACGGCGCCAGCGAATGGGTGATCTTCAGCCGCATCATGCTGCCCCTGATTACGCCGTGGCTGGCCACCGTCGGCATTCTGACGGCCGTCGAATCGTGGAATGAATACATCTGGCCCTCCATCGTCATGAGTAAACCCGATGAATTCCCCCTGTCGGTGGGCGTGCTGTATTTGCGCGGCACCTTCGGCAGCAGCACGCGCGTGATCGCGGCCGGCACCCTGATCACCATCGTGCCAACCCTGCTCGCCTTCCTGTTTACCCAACGCTTCTTCATGCGCGGCATGGATGGCGCAGTCAAATGAAAACGTCTCTCGATAAGGAAGCCTCCATGCACGACCAGCACATCAGCATCAGCAAACGCAGCCCGATTTCCTGGGTGCCCACCTTATACTTCGCCCAGGGCCTGCCATTCTACGCCGTGGCCCTGGTGGCCGGCCTGATGTTCAAGAGCATGGGCGTGCCGAACGACCAGATCGCCCGCTGGACGGGCCTGATCGGTTTTGCCTGGGTCTTCAAGTCGCTGTGGAGCCCCTTCCTGGAACTGGCGCCCAGCAAGAAGACCATGGTGGTGCTGTTCCAGTTCGCCGGCGGCCTGAGCCTGGGCATGATCGCGCTGGCCCTGCAAACGCCACTATGGTTCGCCGCCTGCATCGCCGTGCTGTTCGTCGCCGCGCTGGCCTCGTCGACGCACGACATCGTCTGCGACGGCCTGTACATCGCCAGCCTGTCGGACAAGCAGCAGGCGGCCTACGCGGGCTGGCAGGGCGCCTTCTTCAACGCGGGCAAGTTCATCTCGCTGGGCGGCCTGGTGATCCTGGCCGGCTACCTGGAAAAAAATATCGGCGTCAAGCCCGCCTGGTCGGTGATCTTCCTGATCATCGGCGCCATGATGTTGTCGCTGGCCGCGTATCACCTGTGGGCGCTGCCGCAGGTGCGCAACGCGGCCGTGGCCGACAAGAGCGTGGCAGGCATCAGCCGCACCCTGTGGGACGTGCTGGTCGACTTCCTGAAAAAGCCCGGCATCTGGGGCATGATCGCCTTCATCATCCTGTTTCGCGCCGGCGAGGCGCAGGTGCAGACCATCGGCCCCCTGTTCCTGCGCGAAGCGCGCGAACTGGGCGGCCTGGGTCTGTCGACGACGGAAGTGGGCGCCGTGTACGGTACGGCCGGCACCGTGGCCTTTTTGCTGGGCAGCATAGGCGGAGGCTATTTCACATCGTGGCTGGGCCTCAAGCGCGCCATGTTCTTCCTGATCCTGGCCATGAACTTGCCGAATCTGGTGTTCTATTACCTGAGCCACAGCATGCCGACCGACCTGACCCTGATCACGGCCGCGCTCAGCGTGGAAATGTTCGGCTATGGCTTCGGCTTCGTCGGCCTGATCCTGTTCATGATGCAGGTGGTCTCCGTCGGCAAGTACCAGACGGCCCACTATGCGTTCGCCACCGGCGTGATGCAGCTCGGTTTCGTGCTATTCAAGATGATCAGCGGCGACATCCAGACGGCGCTTGGCTACAAGACCTTTTTTCTGTGGGTACTGGTGTCGGCCCTGCCCGTCCTGGTCCTGTCGCGCTTCATGCGCATCGGACCAAAGACCCCCTCCGACCAGGCTGATGCCGGCGCCACGTCCGCGCCGGCCAGCGCAAGCTAGGAATCGCATCGTCCATGGCACACATCGTTTTAAAGAATATCGTCAAGCTGTACGACGACAAGCACCCGGTCATCCACGGCATCGACCTCGCTATCCGCGATGGCGAATTCGTCGTCTTCGTGGGACCTTCAGGTTGCGGTAAATCAACCCTGCTGCGCATGATCGCCGGGCTGGAAGACATCACGGACGGCGAATTGCATATCGGTGGCAAGCTGGCCAACGATATCGCCCCTGCCGAGCGGGGCCTGGCCATGGTCTTCCAGAGCTATGCCCTGTATCCGCACATGACGGTGTTCGAGAACATGGCCTTCGCCCTGAGCCTGGCGGGCCACAAGAAGGCGGAGGTGCGCGCCGCCGTCGAGCGCGCGGCCGAGATCCTGCAGATCACGCCTTTGCTCAAGCGCAAACCGAAGGACCTGTCGGGCGGCCAGCGCCAGCGCGTGGCCATCGGCCGCGCCATCGTGCGCAAACCCAAGGTATTCCTGTTCGACGAGCCCCTGTCAAACCTCGACGCCTCGCTGCGCGTGCAGATGCGCGTGGAAATTTCGCGCCTGCACCAGGAACTGAAGACCACCATGATCTACGTCACGCACGACCAGGTCGAGGCCATGACGCTGGGCGAGCGCATCGTCGTCTTCAACGGCGGGCGCATCGAGCAGGTGGGCAGTCCGCACGAGCTGTACAACCATCCCGGCAACCTGTTCGTGGCCGGCTTCCTGGGCGCGCCGAAGATGAACTTTATCGCTTGCGAGGCCGTTGCCTGCGGACCCGGCACGGTAGCCGTGCGCCTGCCTGGCGGCGCCGTGATCGAGGTCGAGGCGCAAGGTGACGGCGTGGCGCCAGGCGAGCAGCTGACTCTGGGCGTGCGCGCCGAGCATGTCAGCCTGCAGCACGGAGAGACGGCGACCGACAACGTGATCGATGCCAGTGTCAGCCATGTCGAATACCTGGGCGACGTGGCCATCGTCTACGCCAGCATGCCAGGTGTGGCCGGGATGCTGGCCGAGATGCTGGCCGTCAAGCTGCCGGCCGAGGATGGCTTACGCCAGGCGGGCGACGCCATGCGTTTGCATCTGCCGGCGCAGCGCTGCCTGCTGTTCGATGCCAAAGGGCAAGCACTGGCGCGCACGTTTGCTGCACCAGCCCAGCAGTTTATGTGACAATAGCCGCTCTGTATCATGCCGCTTCTGTTTGACTTATGCAGGCAGACTGGTAGAAATGTATTTTTTCGAGCTTCCTTGCCCCTCTGGCAATGCCACTGCACGATGCTGCGGCTGCCACTGCAGGTGCGTATTTTTGTTTTTGATTGAAGGATAACCCATGTCCCAATTCCGTCTTGCCCGTCTCAGCCTGATCCTGGCCGCCATCGGCCTGAACGTCCTGCCAGCCCTGTCGCACGCCCAGGATGCCAAGCCAGCCGCTGCTGCCGGTGCACCCGCCGCCGCCCCGGCCGACACGGTGCGCCCTGAAGTGTTCAAACTGCTCGATCCGGTCGCCGTGAAGGCATCGATGGATGCGAAAAACTACGCCGACGTGCAAAGCCGCATCGACCAGACTGCCGCCATTCCCGCCCTGACACCCTACGAATTGTTCGTGCTGAACCGCCTGCGCGTGGCGCTGGCGTCGACCACCAACAATGCTCCGATGGCCATGACGGCGCTGGAAGCGGTGATCGAATCGGGCAAGCTGGACAAGAAAGCCCAGGGCGACTTTATCCAGGCGCTGGCCAACTACCACTACAACGCCAAGGATTATCCGAACGCCATCAAATGGTTCACCCGTTACCAAACGGAAACGGGCGACGTGGCCACCGTGCGTCCCTACATCATCCGCGCCTATTACTTCAGCAATGATTTTGCGCGCGCAAAACAGGAACTGATGGCCGACCTGACGGCCAAGCAGCAAGCGGGCAAGACGCCGACCATCGAAGAACTGCAATTGCTGGCCAACACGGGTTCGAAGAGCAAGGATCCGGCTACCTACCTGGTCGCCATGGAAAACCTGGTGCGCTACTACCCGTCGGATGACTACTGGAGCGATTTGCTGAGCCGCACGCAAGGCAAGGCTGGCTATTCCGACCGCTTCGCGCTCGACGTGCTGCGCCTGCAATTCAAGGCCGTCGACACCATGCCGCCACAGGACTACAGCGACATGGCTGAAATTGCCCTGCAAAACGCCTTCCCGACGGAAGCGAAAAAAGTCCTCGACGCGGGCTTTGCCAAAGGCGTGCTGGGTACGGGGGCGAATGCCGCCAAGCACAAGAAACTGCGTGACCAGGCCAACAAGGCTGCCGCCGACGACGCAAAAAATATCGCCAGCGGCGAAGCCTCGGCCATGAAGAGCAAGGATGGCACGGGCTTGATCAACCTGGGCTACGCCTTCGTGACGATGGACCAGTTCGACAAAGGTATCGACCTGATCCAGAAAGGCATCGCCAAAGGCGGCTTGAAGCGTCCGGAAGATGCCAAGCTGCGCCTCGGCTATTCCTACGCCATGGCTGGCAAGAAAGATGACGCCATCAAGGTCCTGGAAACGGTCAAGGGCGGCGACGGCGTGGGCGACCTGGCCCGCTACTGGATCCTGTGGCTGAACCGTCCTGCCACGGCAGCAGCGGCCAAGTAATTCTTGCTACCTCAAGCATGCGCAAGGCAGTTCCCGGCTCACGCCGGGGCTGCTTTTTTTTCGACCTAGCATCCCTCGTCCACGGATGCGCGTCTCTGCCCTGTCCACGCGGCATGGGCTGACGTGAAGTGTCAGACCTTGACGTAGATCTTCCGCTTGTCCATGCCGTAGGCGATCAGCCAGCACAGCAGCATGAAGCCGACGGCAAACAGCAGCGAACCCACTCGTGCCGGCACCCAGCCCGTAAACCACTGCTGGTACAGCCACTGGTACAGATTGCCGCCGCCGATGCGCACGGTAAAGGCGATGATCACCAGCACTTCCGACACCAGGTAAATGAACAGGGTGTTCTTGCCGAAGACTTCAAAAAAGTACGTCCAGCCCGTGATCTTGCGCACGTCAATGACGAACATCAGCAGCGCCAGCAGCAGTAAGTCCAGGCCGATGCCCAGCATCACATATGAGCTGGTCCACAGCTTCTTGTTAATCGGAAACACTTCGTTCCAGCACAGGGCCACCGCCACGCAGATGACGCCGGCCACGGCCAGCTGAACCAGGCTGGAGCGCAGCTGCGCCGGCGCCGCCTGGCGCAAAAAACTGCCCGCCAGATAGCCGGCAATCACATTGACGACCGATGGCAAGGTGCCGAGGATACCTTCCGGATCGAAGGCGATGCCTTCGCCGTGGTACAAATGGCTGTCGCCCAGCAGGATCAGATCCAGCTTGGCCGGCGCGTTGCCGTGCAAGCTGTAGTCACCCCAGGTCGCCAGGATGGCCCAGTAGCCGAGCAAGGCGCACGTGCTGAAGAGCAGCGCGCCCCGTGTCTTCCAGTAATGCAGGATCAAAGCGGCGGCCAGGTAGCACACGGCGATGCGCTGCAGCACGCCCGGGATGCGCGTGTGCGACAGCGGCGACCAGGCAAACTGGCCCGCGTCGTCAATCTTGAAGAAGGGGAACCAGTACAGCAAGAAGCCCAGTAAAAAGATCAGCGCACTGCGCTTGCACAGCTTGGCCAGCACGGCGCCATGCCCCAGATTTTCATATTTCCCCAGCGCAAACGCCAGCGCATTGCCGACGACAAACAAAAAGCTGGGAAAGACCAGGTCCGTGAGAGTAAAACCATGCCATTCGGCATGCAGGAACGGCGCATACACGCTGCCCCAGTCGCCCGGCGTATTGACGACGATCATCAGGGCCACGGTCAGGCCGCGCAGGACGTCGAGGGCGAGGTAGCGTTGAGGTGCAATAGTCATGATCAAACAATTCCAAATGAGAAAAACCGCCTTCCTGCTTGCGGCAAGGAGGCGGCAAAAACCCTTACGCCCCGGATACAATCTTCGCGGGCGCAAGTCATGCTGGCGACCGGCGGCGACAGCCCTGGCATGAACAAGACAGAAGCCACCCTACCGGTGAGCGCAAAAAAAAAGCAAGCCCCTGAAGCAGGAACTTGCTTGAAAGACCGAGGAAGACCTGGCCTGATGCGGGTGCATCAGACCTGGCCGTCTTGCTTACAGCTTGCCGCGCAAGCCCAGGTAGAAAGTACGGCCGTTGCTATAGAAAGCGCGTGGCTGATCCTTGTTTTCAGCGTACATCTTGATGGTTTCGTTGGTCAGGTTAAGCGCATCGAACGTGATCGTGAAGTTCTCATTGATCTTGTAGTTGAGCGAACCTGCCAGGGTGCTGCTGTCGTCGACGTGCTGGCTGGCACCACGGTCCACGCCCGCCTTGTAAGCCGAACGATAGTTGTAAGCCAGGCGCGCGCTAAAACCGTGTGCTTCGTAGAAAGCGGTCAGGTTGTAGGTGTTTTTCGACGCATTTAACAATTCGCTGCCATCGTTCAGCTTGCCATCGGCGTAGGTGTAGTTGGCCAGTACGCCGAAATCACCCAGCACCGGTTGCTGATAGCTCAACTCGATACCCTTGTTCTTGCCCTTGGTGTTGTAGGACTCGGTAACTTGGAACACCCTGTCAGCACCGACCTTGGTATTGAAATAGGTGGCGTTGACGTTACGTTGCGCCACGATCGAATTCAAATCCATGTAGAAAATACCGGCCGATACCGCCGATTTTGGCGCGAAATACCACTCGGCGCTAACTTCAGCATTGTTCGAACGCACAGGATTGAGGTTGATGTTGCCCTTGGTACCACTCAGGGAATCCTCATTCAGCGATACCGCGCCGCCCAACGCGCTATAGTCAGGACGCGCGATGGTCTTTGCCAATGCACCGCGCACAACGAGATCGCGGCTGACATCAAACTTGACGTTGGCGCTAGGCAAGAAGTCGTTATAGCTACGGTCATAGGTATTTTGCGAGTAGGCGCCAAAAGCGGAACCTGTGATCGGACCGCCACTGGAATTAACAGTAGTGGACTGCTTGGTATGAACTGCACGCACGCCGAAGTTACCGCTCCAGTTATCGCCAGCCAAATTGGCCATACCGTAGACTGCCTGGGTTTTTTCCTGCAGTTTGAATTCATCGCGCCAGTTGTGGCGCGCTACGCGGTCGGGATTACGGTTACCCGGAATCGCCGCCCATTTTGCCAAGGCATCACCGTCGTAGCGGAAATAGTTGGTAGGCAAATTGCCGCCCAGATTGGAGGCGAAATTACCCGGATACTGCGTACCGTTCCAGATGGGGCCGGCACTGGCCAATCCTGTCGCGCCAGGACCCGTTTCAAACGGATGCTCGGCGGTACGTTTATGGTCAGTGAAGCGTGCACCAAACTTAATGGAATCCCATATACCGTTCGACAGGCGTAATTCGCCATCGATCTGGGTATACAGTTCCTTGTCGACCGACTGCGATTCCCCGCCACCGATCCATGCCGTGCCCAATGGCGCGGTAGTCGTACCGCCTGGATAGGCGACGGTTGCCGGACTCATGCCATTTAGCGCATAGTTCATGCCGCCATCGACCTTGTTTTGGTAGTACACATCATCACGGTCGTAGCCCACGCCGTGGGTCTTGCCCAACTTGCCTGTGAAGGTCAGGTCCTTGCTGGCACGGTACTTGAAGTTGAAATCCAGATAGTACGTTTCGCCGCCTGCGTCCGGACGATAAATATTATCGACCTCGCCAGCATTCTGCGTGAAGTTCGCCGCCACGAGCGTATTATTGCGCACCGTGTAGGACGTCGGTACCATCCCCGCGTTAATCGAGCCACTCGGCGCGGCCAAATGGTTGGTGTTCGAATGCGGCGCCTTCAATTGCGAATAGAAGCCATTCAAATCCAGCGTCAAATCCTTGTTCGGTTTGAATTCGATATCGAAAGCACCACCTTCACGGGTTTTCTTTTGCTCGAAGAAACTCGCGCCTATGAAGGTAGGAGCCAGTACTCCCACCAGGTCCGGGTGCGCCTTCGCAGCAGCCTTGTCAGCGGCAATTGCCGTGTAACCGAGGATTTCCTGGCCATCACGACGCACTTGCGACTTTTGCGAGAAACCCTGAACCATGATCCCCAACGTATTGTCGTCATTTTTCCAATTCACCATACCAGAGAATTGCGGCTGGGTTTTCTCCGACAGGTCATTGTAGTTGGCCTGAATGGAGCCTTCGGCGGTAAGTTTGTTCTTGAACTCCAGCGGGCGACGGGTGATCACGTCGATCGCACCGGACACGCCACCTTCCACCAGATCGGCTGTAGCACTCTTCCGCACGACAACCGAGCTCACCAGCTCCGATGGCAGCAGGGAGAAGCTGCTGCTGCGGCCGACGTTGCCACCGAACTGGTTCAGCACGAACCAGTCGCCCGTGCTGATGGCGTGGCCATTGAACAGGGTTTGCTGCAAGCTGGGGCTGGTGCCGCGCAGGCTGACGCGGTCGTTTTCGCCGAAGCCGCCTTCGCCACCGGCAGACGATTGAGTATTCACACCTGGCAGGCGCTGGATCGCGTCAGCCACGTTACGGTCTGGCATCTTGCCGATATCTTCAGCGGTGACCACTTCCACCACGGAATCCGCATTACGTTTTTGCTTCAGCGATTTTTCCAGCGAGGCACGCACGCCGGTCACCGTCACTACGGTGGACACGTCGTCGGCGGGTGCTTCCTGCGCCTGTGCCGAAAAAGCCAGACCGGCGACCATCACGGCAACGGCCGTAGCGATCGGCGTACGGCTACGCGATCCGGATTTCACGACGGCAGCTGCAGGTGTCAAATTGCGTTTCATGTACTCCCCCTTGATTTAGGCTCCAGGATTGGACCCTTTTCATTTTTAACGTAGGTCTTCTTTCCAGCCCGCCCACTCTCGCCGGCATGCTGCAGACCCTTCGGCACAACCACTTACAAAACCAATTCAACGCCAATATACTACTATCCAATACCAGAACACTACCAGTTGCAACTTTTTTTTTATAACGTTGTTTGAATCACACAGACCACTTCACCTGAATCAATCTGTAGCCCGTATGAGCGGGGTAAATACCAGCGAAGCCAGGCATAAATTGCCGGCCTGATAATTCAAATTGGTTTTATAACGGTCTTTTTTGGTATTATCCAGCGACACAAAACAGATACAGAGCGCGTCTGCAACGCGCCGTAACGGAGACCCTCAGCGTATGACAACCCTGGCTCACATCATGCAAGGCCTGGGGCAGACGAGTAGCCTGCCCCTGTACCAGCAACTGCAGCGCGCGCTGCGCGAAGCGATCGACAAGCGCATCCTCGGCCCCGACGAAGCCCTGCCGGCCGAGCGCCAGCTGGCCAGCGACCTGGCCGTCTCGCGCATCACCGTGCGCAAGGCCATCGATGGCCTCGTCAACGAGGGCTTGCTGGTGCGGCGTCCCGGTTCGGGCAATTTCATCAATACGCGCATCGAGAAGAATTTCGCCAAGCTGACCTCGTTTTCCGAGGACATGCGCGCGCGCGGGCGCACGCCCCGCAGTGTCTGGCTCAAGCGCGCGGAGGGAACCGTCACACCGGAAGAGGCCTTGCGCCTGCGGCTGTCGCCCGGCGCGCCCGTGTACCGATTTCACCGTATCCGCTATGCGGACGAGGTGCCGATGTGCCTGGAATACGCGACCATCGTCGCCAATTGCCTGCCGGCGCTCGACGCTGTCGACGTATCCATGTATGACGCGCTGGAACAGGCGGGCAACCGCCCCGTGCGCGCCTTGCAGCGCCTCAGCGCACTTTTACTGACGGGGGAACAGGCCAGCCTGCTGCAAGCGGAGGAAGGCGACGCGGGCTTGTCGGTGGAAAGACTGGGCTTTTTGCGCGATGGCCGCGCCGTGGAATTTTGCCGCTCCTACTTTCGCGGCGATATGTATGACTTCGTGGCCGAATTAAGTACCAATTAATACCAGCCGCCCGGATTACCGAATACCAGATAAAACCACTTATTGCAGTGCAATATATATTCGACGTAACGGCTATATATTTGCACGGCCATGATGGAATAATCGGCGACCATTATGTCGGCGCTTGCGGAGAATATAAAAGAAAGCCGCATAATACGGCTTTGCGCATTGCAGCAAAACGTGGCGTAGCCCGTCAGGAAGCGGGCGCGGCACGCACAGCACTGCATAGCCGTTTTCCACGCCCCGCACCACGGTCATGCGCGCGCCCATCCAGGCATCCAGCTGAAAATCCCGGGCCGGTACCAGCATCGCCTGCGCTCCGGCCACGCCCTACGCTTGCCTCAAGGGCGCGACATGCATGTGCTTGCAGATCGCCAAGCCCATGGCCAGATCCGCCACCGGCTGCACGGCATAGGCGCTGCCAGCAAGAAAATCGCGCTCGGGCGGCGCCAGATGATGTTTCTGGTAGCCGACGGGCGCGGAGCCATTGGGAGAAAACAGCCAGGCCAGGTTGCGCAGGCAGGCAGCGTCTTGCCGCCGATGCCCAGAGTAACCCACGCGCCCGTGCTGCGCGCCAGGCACAGCATAAACAACAGGGCAGACACGCCAGCCAAGGCTGCCACTTGCAGCACGGCAAGGTTATCGGCTTGCGAATAAGCGAGGCTGCCCCAGTTACCCTCCGGCAGCAAAGCCGCCATCAAGGTGTCGATGGTGCCCCACAGCACGGGATACGCCAGCACTGTCCAGCCGGACCGGTAGCGCAGCACGAGGCGCCGCGTGACCAGCACCACCAGCGGCCACAGCAGTGTCTTGACGAAGATCACGGCCAGCACGGCCGGCAAGAGCATGAGCAGGTGGAAATAAACAAGGTTGGATGACAGTCTCAGCATGGCGGCCAGGAACGTCATTCAGGCCGCATCGCGGCGGGACGCACGCAGGGCCAGGCACAACAGGGGGTGTGGCGCGGACAACGTTGGGAATATGCTCAGGCTTTCAAGGGTAACCAGATTTCCACGCCGCCAACACCGCTGGCGCGGTCGAACTGCTGGTCGTAGCGTTCAAAATCGGGCGCGTCGGCCACTACCAGCCCGGACTGGGGCAGCCACTCGTTCCACAGCGTGCGCCAGGGTGGCGCGGATGGTGTGCAGGGTACAGATGTCGCCGATACTCGTGTCGCCACTGCGTTTGAGGCAGAGTGTCCACGCTACGCTGTCCCGCCGTGACGGGCTTTGTGCCAGATCAAATGAAACGGGTGTTACTTTTCTTCGGGGGGCGGCAGGAAACAGGCTTCGACGATTTGCAGGTCGTTATCCTTGGCGAACTCACGCACGAAGTGAAACGCCATCGGCTCGATCTCGCGCAGCTTGGTGTTGACCACCACCGACTTGACGCCATTGACGACGGTCGGGCGCACGTAGGGCGAATACTGGAGGTGCGCATTGCGCCCGCCACCTTCGGGATTGAAACAGGACATCACTCCACAAAGGCGCTCGGCCCAATCGCTGGGTCGGAATTGCTTGCCATTGCTGGTGAGACCAAGGATGAAGAACTCGTCTGAGAGTTCCCCTGTTTTTTGAGATAACTCGGCCATGTGGCTTGTCGGGACTGGATTGCGTGAATGGCCCCGGCGGGTAAGCCGGGCTGGTAATTCAACTACGTTTGCTGCGGTAAGCCAGTATTATATCTTATAGAAGACTTGGGTTCTACCTCGATCTTCCCTGCGGTTGCAAACAGGGGCTGGCACGCGTAACGCGCCAGCCCCTATTTTAACCTTGTTCCACGTGCCAGGCGCATGGATGGCGCGTGTGCGCCCGCCCAACTCCCGTATCAGCCGAGGAAAACGGCGCCCGACATCAACAGCAGCAGCAGCA
Source organism: Janthinobacterium pasteuri (assembly GCF_051380775.1). Taxonomy (NCBI): domain Bacteria; kingdom Pseudomonadati; phylum Pseudomonadota; class Betaproteobacteria; order Burkholderiales; family Oxalobacteraceae; genus Janthinobacterium; species Janthinobacterium pasteuri. The sequence goes on from NZ_JBNYXS010000003.1 coordinate 154,237, forward strand.
TCCACAGCAGCAAGGCGCGCCATACCAGGCCCACCGTGCTCTGCAAGGCGCGCGCCCCAGGCTCTTCACCGGGCAGGATATCGCTTTCGCTGTCGCTGTCATCGACGGCCAGGTCCGGCGTGACCAGCACGCGCGCCGCCGTTTCGGCTGGCGTGCCCAGGCGTACGCCCATGGCGCCGCCGCCAGCCGTAAGGATGATGCCGATGGCTTCGTCCTGCCAGCGCTGGGCGAAATTGCGCCAGGCATAGATGGCATCCTCGAAATTGCCGACCACGGCAAACGCCACGGCCGTCAGGCGCACAGGGATCCAGTCGATCCAGTAAAAGGCGCGCGCGGCGAACTGGCCAAAGGCTTCATTGCGCATGTGCTCGGGCTCGTTCCAGGCGCGCGCCAGGTATTCGGCCACGCGGTACATCACGGCGCAGGCAGGGCCCAGCGGCATCAGGAACCAGAAGAATACGCCAAACACATTGCGATGCGTGGTGATCAAGGCTTTTTCTACGGCGATGCGGGCGATTTCGCTCGCTTCCATGCCCACCGTGTCGAGCTTGGTCCAGTCTGCCAGCAAGGTGCGCGCGGTCGCCTCATCACCGGCGCTCAGGGCCAGCTGGATCGAGGTAAAGTAATGGCTGTAATGGCGGAAGCCCAGGGTCAGGTAGACGATGAGCACGTTCCAGGCGAAGGCCAGCAGCGTCAGCTGATAATGCTGCAAGAGCCAGTAAATGCCTGCAGTCGGCACCATCAGCACGCCGATCATGAGGAACCAGCCCATGCGGCCATGGTTGGCGTGGCCGGCATTGAACCAGGTCTCCATGCGCATTGCCAGGCTCTTGATTTCGGCGTAGATCGGATTGTCCGCGCGCAAAGGTTTGAGCTGCTCGATCAGCAATGCGCAAAGTATGGAGAGAAATGTCATCAAACGTCCTTTTTGTCTTTTTCAGCAATACCGCAATGCCCGCTACGATAGCGCAGTGCAGTGCTGGAATCAAACTTATTACGTGCGGGGCGGCATTTTACGCGCGCAAGAGGTGAAACAGATTGCGCAGCATGCCAGCGGTGGCGCCCCAAATGTAGAAGCGCTCGTACGGCATGGCATAGAACGAGCGCCGCCCGCCAGGCAATTCCACCGACAGGCGCTGATGGTTGAGTCCATCCATGAGGAAGGCCAGCGGCACTTCGAAGATTTCCGCCACCTCGGACGGGTCGGCGCGCAGTTCGAACGGCGGCGTCACCAGCCCCACCACCGGCGCGACCTGGTAGCCGGTGCCCGTCAGGTAGTCGGGCAGACAGCCCAGCACTTCAATATGCTCGCGCGCCAGGCCCACCTCTTCTTGCGTTTCGCGCAGGGCCGTGGCGATGGGCGACGCATCGAAGGCTTCGCTGCGCCCGCCGGGAAAGCTGACCTGGCCCGCATGGCTGCTCAGGTGGTCCGTGCGCATGGTCAGCAAGATGGTCAAGCCTTGCGGGCGTTGCACCAGCGGAATGAGCACGGCGGCGCGCACGGGCACCACGCGGGCGGAGAGGAAATCCTGGGTAATCTCGGGCTGCCAGTCCGGCTGTTCGGCCAGGCGCTGGCGCAGCCAGTCCGGCGTCAGGCGCACGGCGTCCAGCGCCGCCTCGCCGGCGATCGAATCGATGGCGAGTTGCTTGGGATCAAATGCAATAGTGGCCATTACCCGTCCTTCATGATTAAAGCCACCTGGCAAAACCGTCGCGAGCGGAAGGAAGAGGTGGCCGAGACGCGCAACCGTACTCTAGTACGGTGAGCATCGCAGGCTACCTAAGCCGACGCGCAGCAGGTTAGGCCAGGTGTCACCATAAAAAAAAGGGGCACCATCACAGGCACCCCTTTTCCCAACGCAGACGCTGATATTACGCGCTTGCTTTCGCCACAACGCGGCGATTTGGCAATTTTTCTTTGATACGCGCCGATTTACCCGAACGCTCACGCAGATAGTACAGCTTGGCGCGGCGAACATCACCACGGCGTTTCACTTCGATCGAAGCGATCAGCGGCGAGTACAGTTGGAACGTACGCTCAACGCCTTCGCCGGACGAGATCTTACGAACGATGAAGTTCGAGTTCAGGCCACGGTTACGACGGGAGATAACGACGCCTTCGTAAGCCTGGGCGCGCTTGCGCGTACCTTCGACTACGTTGACGCTGACGATAACGGTATCGCCTGGTGCGAATTCAGGAATGGTTTTACCCAGACGAGCAATTTCTTCCTGCTCTAATTGTTGAATCAAGTCCATTTTTATAACTCCGAAAACCATCATGCCGGCGCACTGTGGATAGCAAGTATCCGCCCGGTAGAGGATGGGTAACACAATTTGGGCAACATGCCCGGCACTACTGGCCACCCTGCCGGCCGTCCGGAGACGGCTTACAGGCTGGCCAAGAATTTTTCGTCGGTCTTGCTGAGCAAGCCGGCGGCGCGTGCACTGACCAGCAGGTCAGGCCGCTTTGTCGCGGTCGCTTCCAGCATGCGCTGGCGGCGCCACTTGACGATCTCGGCATGATTACCCCCCATCAAAACGGGCGGCACACTCATGTCTTCATATGTTTCCGGCCGCGTGTAGTGCGGCGAATCAAGCAAGCCATTGACGAAGCTATCCTCGATGGCCGATGCCTCGGTGTTCAAGACACCCGGCAACAGGCGGATCACCGCGTCCATCAACGCCATGGCAGGCAATTCACCGCCTGACAGGACAAAGTCGCCCACGCTGATTTCTTCGTCGACGCAACGGTCCAGCAAACGCTGATCCACGGCTTCATAGCGGCCACACAGGATCACCAAACCAGGTTCAGCTTTCAGCTGCGTGACACGCTCGTGCGTCAACGGACGGCCTTGCGGCGACATGAACACCACGCGGGGCGCCGCCAGGCCTAATTCGGTCTGGCGTTGCTTCGCGGCGTTAATTGTCGCTTCGAGGGGACGGGCCATCATCACCATGCCGGGGCCACCGCCATACGGGCGGTCATCTACGGTACGGTGATTGTCGGTCGTGAAATCACGGGGATTCCACAGCGACAAGCCACATTTACCCTGCTCGAAGGCGCGCCGGGTCACACCCGACTGCGTCAGCGCGGCAAACATTTCCGGGAACAGGGTCACGACATCAAATTGCATCGCTCACCATCCTGCAAAGTTTGCCCGGCGCAAAATTATGCGCAGACGGTTTAATAATCGAGGCCCCAGTCGACCGTGATCTTGTTGGCAGCCTTGTCAACGTTAATGACGAACTGGCTGACAAACGGGATCAGGCGCTCAGGCGCCATTTCAACGGTCTCATCGGCAGTGGCGACGGGCGTAACGCGCAAGATCGACTGCGGACCATTGCTCATCATGTCGTGCACTGTGCCGAGGCACTCGCCTTGCAAATTCTCAACTGTCAGCCCGATCAGATCGGACCAATAAAATTCATCGGCCGTCAGCGTCGGGAAATGGCTACGCGGAATTTGCACAGAGACGCCTTTCAGCGCTTCTGCTGCATCCCGCCCGACCACACCCACCAGCTGGGCCACGACGTCGCCGCCGTGTAACTTCGCTTGCCTGACTTGAACATCATGCAAGGTCGGTTTATCAAACCACCAGGTTTTGACGCTTAATAATGCATCCGCGTCGTCGGAGAAAGGAGTGATCCTGACCCCGCCAGCAATGCCATAAGCACCGGAGACATAGCCTACCTGTACCAGGTCATCGGGGACTTTCACCCCGGATGCAGTCTTGACCGTCAAACCAGTGATCTAATTAAGCTGCTGCTTTGTTGTTGCTGGCAACCAGGCGAGCAACGGTTGGCGACAATTGTGCGCCAACGCCTTGCCAGTAGGCCAGACGGTCTGCGGTGATACGCAGTGGAACTTCGCCACCTTGCGCCATCGGGTTGTAAAAACCGATACGCTCAATGAAGCGACCATCGCGGCGATTGCGCGAATCAGTAGCGACGATGTTGAAGAACGGGCGCTTCTTGGCGCCTCCACGAGCTAAACGAATAACGACCATAATATTTCCAAAAAGTGTGCTGAGGCGGAAAAAGCCGCAAATTATAGCGCGCTTTACCGCCAGGCAGCAAGCGTTATGATGACGGGCGTGTAATTTGGGCTAATCAAACATTATGACCAGTCATGGCCGAAGACGCAATAGGTGTCTGCGCCTATCGTGCCGGCCATGGCTTGAAATCAAGCCAAATCATTGTATAAACGCCACAGGAAAGTGCTATCGTTGTGCGAGACAATGACCGATACTGGCAATCTTTACCGATGAGCAACTCTGGAGTCCCATGACCACCGCCACCATTTTGCAACAGTCGCACAAGAACAAGGCATTCACCACCTTGCTGGCCTTCCTGCTGGGCACGCTGGGCGCGCACCGCTTCTACCTGCATGGCGCCAAAGACCGCTGGGGCTGGCTACACCTGGCCGCCCTGCCCGCCTCCCTGCTGCTGCACCAGCTGTTTCCCGAAGCCGACTGGTTTTACCAGATACTGCCGCTGACCCTGTCCGCCCTGGGCGGCTTCCTGGAAGCACTGGTACTGGGCCTGATGCCGGACGACAAGTGGGATATCCGCTACAACGCCGCCTCCGGCCGCCTGTCGGACACGGGCTGGCCCCTGGCTGTGGTGCTGGTCGCTACCTTGATGCTAGGCGCTGGCGTGCTGATCGCCACCATGGCGCGCCTGTTCGATTTACTGTACACAGGCGGCGCCTACGGTTAATTTCCGCATGGAAATTGCATCATTTGCCACGCCCTGCACGCACATGTAAGTGTTGGTAAGCAATCATGATTTTCCTCTATACTGCATTCACAATGCCAGCATTACTGGCACATTCAACACCCCCTAGGAGAAGATCATGATTCGTCGCCCACTCATCCTCGCAGTAGCCATCACGGCCCTGTTCAGCACATCCGCCTTCGCGCAAAACCTGTCACCGAAGGCGCAATACGCCTACGACACGAAGCAAGCCAGCACCCGCTATGCGGACGACAAGAAATTGTGCGCAGAAGAAACCAGCTCGAAATCGCGCATGCAATGCCTGCGCGACGCCAAGGGCGAATACGACCAGGCCATCATCAACGCCAAGGCCGCGCAAAAAGCGGGCAATTCCTACGCCAGCCAGCCATCGAAGCAGCCACAGCATCAGATCTGCGCCGATTGCGGCAAGGTGCTGGCAGTTAATGTCACTGAAAAAGCGGGAGAAGGCGGCGCCCTGGGCATGATCGGCGGCGGCGTGGCCGGCGCCCTGCTGGGCCGCCAGGTCGGCGGCGGACGCGGCAAGGACCTGGCCACCCTGGCCGGCGCCGCCGGCGGCGCGTATGCGGGCAAGCAAGTGGAAGGCCAGATGAAAAATGCCAAGACGTGGACCGTCACCGTGCAATACGAAACGGGCGCCAAGGCTGACTTCGCGTTTGACCAGGACCCGGGGCTGGCTGCTGGCGATCTGGTGCGCAATTCGGGCAACGGCATCGCCCGCCGTTAAGAGCGCAGAGTAAATCTGGGGTCAGACCCGGCGGGTCTGACCCCGGCACTTAAGTTTGGGGTTAAAAAAGCGCTGGAGAGTGATCTCCAGCGCTTTTTTCATTCAACCTGCCTTCGGCAAACTGCCGGGGTCAGACCCTCGCCAACGCTAACATCGAAGCTCGGCGTTAGCGAACGAGGGGGGGGCTGACCCAGGTTAAAACTGCTCTTCCGACAAGGCCATCACACCGGCGCTGCCATCGATGATGGTGGCGCGCAGTCCTGGCGCCTGCGACAGGATGTGATCGGCAAAGAAGCGCGCCGTGGCGATTTTTGCCTTGTAGAACGAGGCGTCGCCGCTCCCCTCTCCCAGCCTTTGCTGCGCCACCACGGCCGCGCGCGCCATTTGCCAGCCGCCCAGCACGATGCCGGCCAGTTTCAGATACGGCACGCTGCCCGCAAACACGGCCTTGATGTCCGTCTTCATGTTCGCCACCACGTATTCCACCACCGCTTCGAGCGCGGCGCTGCCTTCGGCCAGGTGACGCTGCATGGCCTGGAAGTCGGCGCCGGAGAGCTCGCCCAACTGGGCTTCCGTGGCGCGCACCTGGGCGATGATGGCTTTCGCCACGGCGCCGCCGTCGCGCACCGTCTTGCGGCCCACCAGGTCGTTCGCCTGGATGGCCGTCGTGCCTTCGTAGATGGTCAGGATCTTGGCGTCGCGGTAGTGCTGGGCGGCGCCTGTTTCCTCGATGAAGCCCATGCCGCCATGCACTTGCACGCCGTCGCGCGTGACGTCCTGCGACATTTCCGTGGCCCAGCCCTTGATCACGGGCACCAGGTATTCATAGGTGGCCAGGCTTTCCGCGCGCACGGCCGCGTCCGGATGGTGATGCGCCACGTCGCTGATGGCCGCCCCCACGTAGGCCAGCGCGCGCGCCGCCTCCGTCTGCGAGCGCATGGACATCAGCATGCGGCGTACGTCCGGGTGGTGGATGATGGAGACGGGGCCGGGCGAGCCGGCCAGGTCGCGCGACTGCACGCGGTCCTTGGCGAACGCCACGGCTTGCTGGTAGGCGCGCTCGGCCAGGCCGATGCCTTGCAAGCCCACGCCGAAGCGGGCCGCATTCATCATGATGAACATGTATTCAAGGCCGCGGTTTTCCTCGCCCACCAGGGTGCCGATGGCGCCGCCATGGTCGCCGAATTGCAGCACCGCCGTGGGACTGGCCTTGATGCCCAGCTTGTGCTCGATGGACACGCAATGGGCATCGTTGCGCTCACCGAGGCTGCCATCGGCATTGACGAGGAACTTCGGCACGATGAACAGCGAAATGCCTTTCACGCCAGCGGGCGCGTCCGGCGTGCGGGCCAGCACCAGGTGGACGATGTTTTCCGCCATGTCGTGCTCGCCATACGTGATGAAAATCTTCGTGCCGAAGACTTTATAAGTACCGTCGCCCTGCGGCACGGCGCGCGTGCGCACGGCGGCCAGGTCGGAACCGGCTTGCGGCTCCGTCAGATTCATGGTGCCCGTCCACTTGCCCGACACCAGGTTTTCCAGGTAGACCGCCTTCTGTTCATCGCTGCCGGCCGTCAGCAGCGCTTCGATGGCGCCATCGGACAGCAGGGCCACCAGGGCGAAGGAGATGCTGGCCGAATTGAGCATTTCGATGCAGGGCGTCGCCAGCAGCTTGGGCAAACCCTGGCCGCCGAACTCGGTCGGATGCTGCACGCCCTGCCAGCCCGCTTCGCCGTAGGCCTTGAAGGCTTCCTTGAAGCCTTTCGAGGTGGTGACCTGGCCGTCGTGCCAGAAACTGGGTTCCTTGTCGCTGGGCCAGTTCAGGGGGGCCACCACGGCGCCGCAGAATTTGGCATTCTCTTCCAGCACGGCTTCGGCCGTGTCGGGCGTGGCGTCTTCGCAGCCCGGCAAAGTGTGGATTTCGGCCAGGCCGGCCAGTTCGCTCATCACGAACAACATATCTTTCAGCGGGGCTTGATAGCTCATCTTCTTTTCTCCAAGAAAAAAGCCACGCGCGGCTCGCCGTGTGGGGCGGGCCGGCGTGGCTTTGTCAATAACAAAACCTGAATGGGTAAGACTTAACCCAGTTCCTTAACCAGTTGCGGCACGATCTCGAACAGATCGCCCACGATGCCGTAGTCGGCCACGGCAAAGATCGGCGCTTCCGGATCCTTGTTGATGGCAACGATGGTTTTCGAGTCTTTCATGCCGGCCAGATGCTGGATCGCGCCCGAGATACCGACGGCGATGTACAGCGATGGCGCGACGATCTTGCCCGTCTGGCCCACTTGCCAGTCGTTCGGCACGAAGCCGGCGTCGACGGCGGCGCGCGAGGCACCCATGGCGGCGCCCAGCTTGTCGGCCAGCGGCTCCAGGATGTGGAAGTTCTCGGCCGAACCCATGCCACGGCCACCCGACACGATGATTTTCGCGGCGGTCAGTTCAGGACGGTCGGACTTGGCCAGTTCGCGGCCCACGAAGGCCGATTTGCCGGCGTCGGCAACGGCGGCGACAGTTTCGGTGGCAGCCGAACCGCCGGTGGCGGCAGCCGCATCGAAACCGGTGGTGCGCACGGTGATGACCTTGACCTTGTCGCCAGATTGCACGGTGGCAATGGCGTTACCGGCGTAGATCGGGCGCTCGAAGGTGTCAGGCGAATCGACCTTGGTGATTTCCGAGATTTGCGCCACGTCCAGCTTGGCAGCCACGCGCGGCAGGATGTTCTTGCCGTAGGCGGTGGCTGGCGCCAGGATGTGGCTGTAATTGCCGGCGATGGCCAGCACTTGCTCGGCCACGTTTTCGGCCAGGCCGTCGGCAAAGTATGGCGCGTCGGCGACGATGACTTTCGTCACGCCAGCGATTTGCGCGGCGGCAGCGGCAGCAGCCGATGCGTTCGAACCTGCGACGAGCACGTGCACGTCGCCGCCGCACTGGGCAGCCGCAGTCACGGTGTGGTGGGTGCTGCCCTTTAAGGTAGCGTTGTCGTGTTCAGCAATAACTAATGCGACCATGATTATTCCTAGTAATGTGCAAGTGCCGGGGGGCGGACCTTCCAGGTCTGACCCCAGTTTTTGTCTTGGGGTATGTTTAAATAACCTTGGCTTCGGTACGCAGCTTGGCGACCAGCGTGGCCACGTCCGGCACCTTGATGCCGGCCGAGCGCTTGGCTGGCTCGACGACTTTCAAGGTCTTCAGGCGTGGCGCAACGTCGACGCCCAGGTCTTCCGGCTTGACGGTCTCGAGCGGCTTTTTCTTTGCCTTCATGATGTTTGGCAAGGTCACATAGCGTGGCTCGTTCAAACGCAGGTCGGTGGTGATGATCGCTGGCAAGGTCAATGCCAGGGTTTCCAGGCCGCCGTCGACTTCGCGCGTGACGGTGACTTTGCCGTCTTCCAGCACGACTTTCGAGGCGAACGTGGCTTGCGGCCACCCCAGCAGGGCTGCCAGCATCTGGCCGGTCTGGTTGCTGTCGTCATCGATGGCTTGCTTGCCCAGGATGATCAGTTGCGGCTGTTCTTTCTCGGCCAGGGCTTTCACCAGCTTGGCCACGGCCAGCGGTTCCAGTTCAGTCGTCGTTTCCACCAGGATGCCGCGGTCGGCGCCGATGGCCATGGCGGTGCGCAAGGTTTCCTGGCACTGCGTCACGCCGCAGGAGATGGCGACCACTTCAGTGACCTTGCCGGCTTCTTTCAGGCGCATCGCTTCTTCCAGCGCGATCTCATCGAAAGGGTTCATCGACATTTTGACGTTGGCGGTATCGACGCCAGTGCCGTCACTCTTGACGCGGACTTTGACGTTATAGTCGACCACGCGTTTGACGGGTACCAAGACTTTCATAGCTATGCCTTTGGGAAATTATAAAAATGACGGATCAAGTGCTGATTGTGCGTTCGATTATAAGAGAAATTTGAATCCTGAACCGAATTTAAGCACGATCGTGCGATTTTTTGTTAGAGCAATCCATCTAAATTGTCCAGCTTGCGGGATTTCAGGGGAGTCTGCCGCTACGCTGCAGGGCAGCAAAACGACGTGGAAATGGCACGGCAGGTGATCAAGCAGGCCGCGCCACGGCGGCCCCGGCTGGCAGAATTATTTGCGTTGCATCAGGAAGACGAATTCAGTACCCGTCTGCACATGCGACAGCAGGGCATTGCCCGTTTGCTTGGCGAAAGCCTGGAAGTCGCGCACGGAACCGGGATCGGTTGCCATGATGCGCAGCACTTCCCCGCTCTGCAGCTCTGACAAAGCCTTTTTCGCCTTCAGAATCGGCAAGGGGCAATTCAAGCCCCGTGCGTCGAGTTCTTTGTGAAATTCCATAATCTCGGTATCAAGTAGTGTGTCGCTCATCATCAATATCCCACCATTGTTTTGTTGCACTGATTTTCGACATACTACTCTAAATCAGGGGCATTGACGCGCTGCACCAAAATAGTTCATCGGCTGTTGTGGGGTCGCAACGAGATTCCACACGGCATAACGGCCCGCAAACAGTGTCTGCGGGCCGTTTTCAAGGGGCTGTGGGGCGAAAACCCCGCATTTCCTCTAGCTTACGCCTTATTTTGCGCGTTCGCCGACCCAGGCCGGTACGCCAGCCAGGGCATTCGCCAGACCACTGGCATCGGTGCCGCCGGCCTGCGCCATATCGGGGCGTCCGCCGCCTTTTCCGCCCACTTGCTGTGCAACGAAGTTCACCAGCTCGCCCGCTTTGACCTTGGAAGTCGCATCCGCCGTGACGCCGGCGATCAGGCTGACCTTGCCGTCGGTCACGCTGGCCAGCACGATAGCGGCCGTCTTCAGCTTGTCCTTCAGCTTATCCATGGTTTCGCGCAAACGGGCCACGTCGGCGCCTTCCAGCACGGCGGCCAGCACCTTGATGCCATTGACATCAACGGCTTGCGTGACCAGCTCATCGCCCTGGCCCGACGCCAGTTTCGATTTCAGCGCGGCCAATTCCTTCTCCAGCGCCTTCACATGGTCCTGCACCTGGACGATGCGGGCAGTCAGTTCTTCCGGCTGCGCCTTCAGGGCGTTGGCCGCTTCGACCAGGCGGCGATTGATGGTTTGCACCAGCGCCAGCGCGCCCTCGCCCGTCACGGCCTCGACGCGGCGGATGCCGGCGGCAACACCGCTTTCGCCGATGATCTTGAACAGGCCGATGTCGCCCGTGCGCTGCACGTGGACGCCGCCGCACAGCTCTTTCGAGCTGCCGATGTCGAGCACGCGCACTTCGTCGCCGTATTTCTCGCCGAACAGGGCCATCGCGCCATGCTTGACGGCATCGTCAAACGACATCAGGTGGGCTTGCGTGGCGCGGTTTTCCAGGATCTCTTTATTGACGATGGTTTCCACTGCGGCGATTTGCTCCGCCGTCATCGGTGCATGGTGGCTGAAGTCGAAACGGGTTTTGTCGGGATCGACCAGCGAACCTTTTTGCGCCACGTGGCTGCCCAGCACTTCGCGCAAGGCCTTGTGCATCAAGTGCGTGGCCGAGTGGTTGCGGATGGTGCGCGCGCGCTTGGCCGTGTCGACCTCGGCCGAGACGGCGTCGCCCACCTTCAGCACACCCGATTCCAGCACACCGTGGTGGCCAAACACGTCGGCCTGGATTTTCAGGGTGTCGCTGACGGCAAAGGTGGCCGCGCCCGATGCGATCACGCCCTGGTCGCCCACCTGGCCGCCCGATTCCGCATAGAACGGCGTGGTATCGAGCACGACGATGCCCGCTTCACCGGCTTTCAGTTCCTGCACGGGCGTGCCGGCCGCGTACAGCGCCACGACCTTGCTGCTGAACGTCAATTGATCGTAGCCGACGAATTTGTTTTTCTCGCCCGTGTACTCGACCTTGCTATCCTTGTGCGTCTTGCCGCCCTTGCGCGACAGTTCCTGGCTTTCCTTCAAGGCTGCGTCATAGCCCACCTGGTCGAACGTGATAGCGCGTTCGCGGCAGATGTCGGCCGTCAGGTCTGGCGGGAAGCCGTAGGTTTCGTACAGGGTGAAGGCGGTGGCACCGTCGATGCCCGTGGCATCCTTGGCCAGCTGCGCTTCCAGCACTTTCATACCCGTTTCCAGGGTTTCGCCGAAACGCTCTTCCTCGGCCTTGAGCATGTTGGCGACGTTTTCTTTCGCTTCTTCCAGCTCCGGATAGGCGCCGCCCATCTCGATGGCCAGATCGGCCACCAGCTTGTAGAAGAATGGCTTGGTCTGGCCCAGCTTGTGGCCATGACGCAAGGCGCGACGGATGATGCGGCGCAACACATACGCGCGCCCTTCGCTGCCAGGAATGACGCCATCGACGATCATGAAGGCGGCGGAGCGGATATGGTCGGCGATCACGCGCAGCGACTTGTTTTCCAGGTCGGTGGCACCCGTTTCGCGCGCGGCAGCGCGGATCAAATGCTGGAACAGGTCGATTTCATAGTTCGAATGCACGTGCTGCAGCACGGCGGCCAGACGCTCCATGCCCATGCCCGTGTCGACGCACGGCTTCGGCAGCTTGTGCATGACGCCCGCTTCGTCGCGGTTGAACTGCATGAACACCAGGTTCCAGATTTCAATGAAGCGGTCGCCATCTTCGTCCGGCGAGCCCGGCGGGCCGCCAGGAATGTCGGCGCCGTGGTCGTAGAAGATTTCCGTGCATGGACCGCATGGGCCCGTGTCCGCCATCTGCCAGAAATTGTCCGACGCATAGCGCGCACCCTTGTTGTCGCCGATGCGGATGATGCGTTCGACGGGCACGCCGATTTCTTTTGCCCAGATGTCATACGCTTCGTCATCTTCGATGTACACGGTGACCGTCAGCTTGTCGGCCGGCAAACCATACACCTTGGTCAGCAGTTCCCACGCGTATTGAATCGCATCGCGCTTGAAGTAGTCGCCGAAGCTGAAGTTGCCCAGCATTTCAAAGAAAGTATGGTGGCGCGCCGTGTAGCCGACGTTTTCCAGGTCGTTGTGCTTGCCGCCGGCGCGCACGCAGCGCTGCACCGAGGTGGCACGCGTGTACGGACGGCTGTCCGTACCCGTAAACACGTCCTTGAATTGCACCATGCCGCTGTTCGTCAACAGCAAGGTCGGATCGTTGCCTGGCACCAGGGAGCTGGAACGGACGATGGAATGGCCCTTGGACTCGAAAAATTTGAGGAACTTGTCGCGGATTTCAGATGATTTCATGTTTTTTTGGCAAAGAGTGGCGGCAGCTTTAAAGGGAAGATTATACGTGATATGGGTATGGTAATTGACGCCGGGCGGCCAGCATTGTTGCAAGCCTGCCCAGCAATGCAGCCCTGCCTGCTCAGGCCGGGTCGTGGCCGCTGGCGCAGGCGTGCACAGTGGTGGCAACTGCGACGCCCCCGGCTGTGGCCGTGGCGCCGGCGGCGGCATTGCAGTCGGCGCAGCGGCCATACAGGGTCAGCTCGTGGCGCTCGACGACAAAACCTTGCGGCGCCATGCGCTTCAAGTCACCCGGGCAATCATGCACGTCGAACACGCGCTGGCACGTGGTGCACTGGAAATGGTGGTGGTGGTGATTGGCGGCCGTGTTCGATTCATAGCGTGGGTTTTCGCCCGGCAAGGTCACCACGTGCACCTTTTCTTCCAGCACCAGCGATTTCAGATTGCGGTAAACGGTGGCGATGCCCAGTTGCGTCACCTGCAAGCTGGCCTGTTCGAGGATTTCCTGCGCCGACAAGGGGCGCTGGGCCGACTCGATGGCGGCTTGAATAGCGGTTTTTTGACGTGTTGTGCGTTCCATAGCCGACAGAATACACCATCCGCCTTCTTCCACCGCCCGGAAAAACTGTCACACAGTAATGATAATGGGTTATCATTATCATCTTTGGGCAGTCCCCCATCCGGCAACAGCCTGCCCAAACCCCGCCAACACCGATAGCCGATAAGGAACGCTTGCCCATGTCCGTCCGTCCTCAACAACCAACTCCCCTCGCGCTGGCCATCATGCTGGCCTTTGCCGCCCCTGCCAGCGCCCTGGCGCAGCAGGCAGCCACCTTGCCTGCCGTCACCGTTTCGGCCAGCGCACTGGCCCTGGGCAGCGACGACATGAGCACGCCAGTTAGCGTACTGGAAGGCGAGGAACTGGTGCGCGCCCGCGAGGCGACCCTCGGTGAAACCCTGGCCGGCCAGCCCGGCATCACGTCCAGCCATTTCGGCGCCGGCGCCAGCCGTCCCATCATCCGCGGCATGGATGGCCCGCGCGTCAAAGTGCTGTCCGACGGCGCCGAAGTGCAGGATGCGTCGACCATCAGCCCCGACCATGCCGTGGCGGCCGAACCGATGCTGTCGGAACAGATTGAAGTCTTGCGCGGCCCGTCCGCGCTGGCCTACGGCGGCGGCGCCGTCGGTGGCGTGGTGAATGTGATCGACAAGAAAATCCCCACGCGCGTGCCGGCAAAAGGCTTTGAAGGCAGCGCGGAAGTGCGCGCCAACTCGGCTGCGCGCGAAAAGGCGGGCGCCTTTGAAGTCACTGGCGGCTCCGGCAACATCGCCTTCCACGCGGAAGGCGTCAAGCGCGACGCGAAAGAATACAAGGTCGGCAGCGGCTGGGAAGGCGGCTCCAACGTGGCCGGCAGCTACAACAAGACGGACACGGGCAGCGTGGGCGTGTCGTGGGTGGGATCTCGCGGTTTCCTGGGCCTGGCCTTCACCAGTCAGCATGCGCAATACGGCTTGCCGGGCCATAACCACGAATTCGAAAGCTGCCACCCGCACGGCGCGCAGCTGCATTGCGGTGGCCACGAAGGCCACGACCATGGGGATGAAGAGGAACATGATCACGAGCATGCACACGAAAGCGTGCCGTACGTGAAACTCAAAAGCGAACGCTGGGACGTGCGCGGCGAATTGCGCGATCCCGTACCCGGCTTCGCCAAGCTGCGCCTGCGCGCTGCGTTCACCGACTACAAGCACGATGAAATCGAAGGTTCGGAAATCGCCACCACGTTCAAGAACAAGGGCCATGACGCGCGCCTGGAAATGGAACACCATCCCGTCTACGGCTGGCGCGGCGTGGTGGGCCTGCAAACGTCGAAGCGCGATTTCTCCGCCCTGGGCGAGGAAGCCTACGTGGCACCGACGGTAACGAAGAAACACGCGGCTTTCCTGGTCGAGGAATACAAGATCGGTCAATGGCGCTTCGAGGCGGGCTTGCGCCACGAATGGCAAGACATCACGGTCGACAGCGCCACCTTGCAAGACCGCAGCGCCAAGGGCACTTCCATCTCGCTGGGCGCCGTGTGGAAATTCGCGCCCCAGTATTCGCTGGGTTCGACCATCTCGCGTACGCACCGTTTGCCCAGCGCCGAGGAACTGTATGCGCACGGCGTGCACATGGCCACGGCCACGTATGAACTGGGCAATCAAAACCTGGGCAAGGAAACGTCGAACAATATCGACTTGACCTTGCGCAAATATGCGGGCGCCACGACGTTCTCGGCCAGCGCCTACCGCAACAAGGTGGACAATTACATCTTTGGCAGCACGCTGGACAGCCACGAAGGCTTCCAGCTGATCCAGTACGCCCAGCGCGACGCCACGTTTACGGGCGTGGAAGGGCAAATCCGCCAGCAATTGAACTCCATGTTCGGCGCCAGCGTGTTCGGCGACTATGTGCGGGCCAAGCTGGCCGACGGCGGCGGCAACTTGCCCCGCATCCCCGCCCAGCGCGTCGGCGTGAAGTTTGACGCCAACTGGCAGGCGTGGAGCGGCGTGGCCGAGTTCTACCGCGTGGGCAAACAGGACAAGGTCGCCGCGTTTGAAACGGCAACCCCCGGCTACAACATGCTGAACCTCTCCGCCAACTACGACACGCGCATCGGCACGACGCCGACCCAGTTCTACGTCAAGGCGAACAACCTGACGAACGAACTGGCGTACAGCCATACTTCATTCATCAAGAACGCGGCGCCTTTGACGGGACGCAACTTGACTGTAGGCATGCGCGTGACGTTCTAGTAGCACCTGACATAAGCTACTGCGCGTCGTGATATACGGCCTGCGATGCTCACTGTGCTATAGCACAGCTGGGCTTCTCGGCCATATCTCACTTCCGCTCGCTACGCTTCTGTCAGGCGCCATTGAGCTTAAAGCTTATCAGCTTGCCTTAATTAGATCGATCCGGTCCGTGCAAAAGCCGTCCACGCCCCAGGCCAGCAACGCGCTGGCCCGTTCCGGGGTGTTGACGGTGTAGCAGAACAGACCGTATCCCGCCTCCTTTACCTCTCGCGCCAGCTCCGGCGTCAGCTGCTGGTGGTCACAATGGATCGCCACCACGCCCAGTTCCTTCGCCTTCTGCGCCCAATCGGATGGTATGGCTTCGACCAGCCAGCCGCGCGCCAGTTCCGGCGCCGCCTGGCGCGCCGCCTGCAGGGCTTCGATGCTGAACGACGAGAGCAGAGGCAATAATTCTCCTGCAGCAATTTCCTGTGCAAAGTGGCCCCGCGTGGCCCGCGCCACCGCCGCGCCCGTGGCCACGTCAAAGCCGGGCGCCGGCTTGATTTCGATATTCATCCAGATGCGCTGCGCCTTGCAATACGCCACCACGGCGTCAAACGTGGGCACGCCTTCGCCGGCGAATTCAGGGCCGAACCAGACGCCCGCCTCCATGGCCCCCAACTGCGCGGCCGTGTAATCATTGATATGGCCGCTGCCAGCGACAGTGCGCCCCAGCTCGGGGTCGTGCACGACGACGGGCACGCCGTCGGCCGCCAGCATGACGTCGAATTCCACGGCGCGGTAGCCGTAGGCCAGGCCGCAGCGCAGGGCAGCCAGGGTATTTTCAGGCGCCAGGGTGCCGCCGCCGCGGTGCGCCAGTGTGCGTGGGTAAGGCCACATGGTGTTCCTTTATCATGAGGAGGTTGTCGGTCAAGACATCTTGCCATCATCGCGTGCCAGCGCCACCATGTAAAGGACGCGATCAGGCGATTGGCGCCACGCCTGCCATGTTTCGTCGCAGCGGCGTTGCGCCCGCATGCAGAGCCGCCCATAATTGCCGCATTGCCAATCAGAACGCCCACCCGAAAGCGGTCCCGCATGCACACGACAAACACCGCCCCCCGCAAGAAGGGCTTCCCCTACCGACGCCTGTTGGGCGATGCGCGCTATGCGCTATTGCTCAATGTCCTGTGCGCCCTGTTCATCACCTACGTGCTGAGCGGCGGACAAAGCTTCTGGCTCAACCTGCTTGCGTCCATGTGCATCGGCAGCATCGCCTTCCTGCTCATCGACGGCATCCGCCTGGCGTGGTGGGGCGAACAGCGGCGTGCCCCAGTGCTCCCCTTCACTGCCCTCATCATCGTCAGCGCCGCCGTGGCGCAAGTAGGCGGCACCATGCTGTTCGGCTGGCTGGCCAATATCGACGTTCCCGCGCCCGTCTCCATGTCGCCACGCAATGTCGGCATGACGGTCTTCACCTTGGCGGCGGCGGGGGCGGCCATCCTGTTTTTTAGCAGCCGCGAAAAAATTGCCCGCCTGCAAATGGAAGCAGCCCAGGAAAAGGCACGCGCCGAATCCGTAGCGCGCCAGGCCATGCAAGCGCAACTGCAACTGCTGCAGGCGCAAATCGAACCGCACATGCTGTTCAATACCCTGGCCAACTTGCAGGGCCTGATCAGCTTTGACCCCGACCGTGCCCAGTTGCTGCTCGATCAATTGATCCAGTATCTGCGCGCCACCCTGAGTTCTTCGCGCGCCGACACGACCACCCTGGGCCAGGAATTTTCCCTGATGCAAGCCTACCTGGGCCTGATGTCCATCCGCATGGGCGCGCGCCTGAGCTTTACGCTGGACTTGCCCGAGGCCTTGCGCCAGATCAAGGTGCCGCCCATGCTGCTGCAGCCGCTGGTGGAAAACGCCATCCAGCACGGCCTGGAGCCGAAGATCAAAGGCGGCCATATCCACGTGCAGGCGTCCACGGACGCTGGCGTCCTCATCCTCACCGTCAGCGACGATGGCCTGGGCCTCGAGCATCCGGGCCAGAGCAAAGGCACGCACCTGGGCGTGGCGAATATCCGCGAACGCCTGCACGGCATGCATGCCGATGCCGCCAGCCTGTCGCTGACCGCCAACCATCCGGCAGGCGCGACTGCCCGCCTGACACTTCCCCTTCCACCCACCATCACGAGCCCCCTCGCATGAGCCAACACACCCTGCGCGCGCCACGCGCCCTGATCGCCGAAGATGAACCCATCCTCGCCGCAGCCCTCGCACACGCCTTGCAGCGGCTGTGGCCGGAGCTCGACATCGTCGCCACCTGCCCCAACGGCGTGGAAGCCTTGCAGCAAGGCCTGGCGCTGCAGCCCGACATACTATTTCTCGACATCAAGATGCCAGGTAAGACGGGCCTGGAAGCGGCCGAGGAGCTGGCAGAACAATGGCCCGACGGTGTGCCTTTCCCCCACATCGTGTTTGTCACGGCCTATGACGAATACGCGCTGGCCGCCTTCGAACATGCGGCCGCCGACTACGTTTTGAAACCCGTCAACGATGCACGCCTGGGCAAGACAGTGGAACGCCTGCAGCAGCGCTTGCGCGACAGCGCGGGCGGCAATGGTACAAGCGGTACGGCAACGACAACGCCAGCGACGGCGGCCACGCTGGCACCGGTGGCGGCGACGGAAACAGCGGCCGCCAGCGACGACAACCTGGCCCGCCTGCTGAGCCAGCTGCAAGCCATGCTGCCGCCCGCCCCACGCCTGCAAATGATACGGGCCGCCGTCGGCAACAGCGTGCGCATGATCGCCCTGGCCGACGTCGTGTATTTCGAAGCGCTGGACAAATACATCAACGTTGTCTGCCAGGACAGCGAAGCACTGATACGCACGAGCCTGAAGGAACTTTTGCCCCAGCTGGACCCGCAACAGTTCTGGCAAATCCACCGGGGCACCATCGTCAACGCCAGCGCCATCGCCACGGCCGTGCGCGACGACGCGGGCAAGCTGTCACTGACCTTGCGCCAGCATCCTGCGCAGCTGCGCGTCAGTCCTTTGTATGCCCATCTGTTCCGCCAGATGTAAGGCGTTCATGAACCAAGGCCTAGTGTAGCTGGTGCTTCAAGTCCGACAATTCATCGTGCACCTTGAGCACGGCGCTCTTCATTTCCGGCGTCACGCTGGACGCGGTGCCGCACGCCCGCTTGGCGCGGTCACCCAAGGACTCCATCTGGTCGACGGCTTGCCGGATGCGCGCATCGTCTTGCGTGTCGATGGCTTGCCGCACGGCGCTCTTTTGCTGGTCCAGCTGCTTGATGCAATCTTTCAAGTCCATGGGCATGCCCAGCAGCTTGCCGCACAGCTGGGCCGCCTGGCCGATCGCGTGTTCGATGGCGCCAAAGCGCCGTGCCACTTCCTTTGCCTGCATCATGATGATCTCCTGTTCGCGTGGTATCCGGATTGGATCGCCAAGCTGGCACAGAGTTCCCCGCTCACGGCCATGGCGTCGAAATTTCCGTGTGGCACTTTTTTGTAAGCAGGTGTGACATTTTAGATAATGATCAACTACCTCAGATACATTGGCCTACCTGAACTACCATGCCATCCATGACCTCGTCGCCCATCCTGCTCCGCCGCGCTCCCGGCCTGCTGCTGATCGTCCTGCTGCACGCGGGGCTGGCATATGTCATCGTGCAGTCACGGCCCCGCCCTGCCACTGACGAGAACCTGCCGCAGGGTCCTGCCATCACCTGGCTGCGCCACACGCTCCCCGCGCCGCCCAAGCCAGTGGCGTTGCCCAGAGCACAAGCAGCCGCCGCGCGCCTGCCACGTCTGCCGAGCTTGCCCATCCTGGCGCCCATCAGCCGTCCCTTGTCCCCTCCCACCGTCGAACCTGCGCCAGCGCCAGCAACGCCAGAAGCGATCACGCTCGTCACGCCACCCAGCGCCGCCGAGATCCTGGCGCAAGCCAAGCGCGACGTGGGCAAGATCGACAGGGATTTGCGCGAGGAATTCCCACAGCGGGGCGGGGAGAAATTCGACGACACAGGCTTCAAGCGCATGCAGCAAGGCTTTGCCGAAGCCTACGCGGCCGTGCCGCCGAAATGGTATGAGGCGTCAAAAATCGAGGAAGTGGGCGCGAATGCGGCCAGGGGCAGCCGTACCTACAAGATCACCAGCGCGCTGGGTAGCTTGTGCGTGACCACGCGCGCGGGCAAGAATGGGGAAACGATGATCGGCAACTGCCCAAAGTAGCCGCCTCAGCCCACCGCTTCACGCGCGCCCAGCGGCTGCAGATGACGCAGGCGCAGGGCGATCAGCACGCCGCCACCCAGGCAAAGGCCCAGCATGATGATGACGCCGGTCCAGCCGTCGAAGCCCCACATCATGCCCGAGGCGGAACCGATCAGGCTTGAACCCAGGTAATAGAACAGCAGGTAGAAGGCCGAGGCCAGGGCCTGCGGCGCGCGTGCCCGGCGGCTGACCCAACTGCTGGCGATCGAATGCGAGGCGAAAAAGCCGAAGGTGGCCAGCGCCATGCCGATGACGATCAGCGGCAGGGAATTGAACAGGGTCAGTAAAATGCCGGACAGCATCAGCGACAGCATGATCCACAGCACGCCCCGGCGCCCCAGGCGGTCCACCAGGCGGCCCGCCCAGACGGAGCTGAAGATGCCGATCAGGTACAAAAAGGCCAGCAAGCCAACCGTACTCTGGCGCAAGCCGAATGGCGCGGCCAGCAGGCGGTAGCCGATGTAGTTATACAGGCTGACAAAACAGCCCATCAGCACGAAAGCCAGGCAGAACAGCCACGGCAAACCCTGGTCGGAAAAATGCTGTTTGATGGCATGCGGCAAGGCGTTCCAACCCCGGGTACTGGGCACGAAGTTTTTCGATGCGGGCAGGCTGCGCCAGAATTCGGCTGCCGCCACCACGCCTGCCACACCCAGCACGCCCAGGGCCCAGCGCCACGAGAGGAAATCGCTGAGCATGGAGGCGATCAAGCGTCCCGACATGCCGCCAAACGCGCTGCCGGCGATGTACAAGCCCATCGAAAGGCCCAGCGACGGCCCCTCGATTTCCTCGCCCAGGTAAGCCATGGCGACGGCCGGCATGCCGCCCAGGGCCACGCCCAGTGCGGCGCGGATGGCCAGCAGTTGCGCATAATCCTGGGCAAACGCGGACAAAATGGACAAAATCGCGGCGGAAAACATCGACGCCACCATCAGCGGCTTGCGGCCGATGCGGTCCGAGACGGCACTGAGCAGTACCAGCGAGATGGCCAGCAAGCCGCTCGACACAGACAAGGACCAGCTGCTTTGCGCGGGCGTCAAATGAAACTGCTGCGACAGAAGGGGAAACAGGGGCTGGATACAGTACAGCAAGCTGAAGGTGGAAAAGCCGCCGAAGAACAGCGCGCGGTTGCTGCGTTTGAATTCAGCCGTCCCTTTGGCGATGGCCGAACGGGGAGCGGGAGCGGCAGGAGCAACTGGGGCAAGCGCCGGGGTGGCGGCGGAGGCAAAAGCGAGCGATGAATCAGACATGGCCGTGTTTCGGAAAGGAAGCGAGTCTCCATGTTAGGATTGCCAACTCATATCGTCCAATATATATTTAAGGCCCAACTCATACTTTATATATATTACTGAATATGGAATTGCGCCACCTGCGTTACTTCGTCGCCGTCGCCGAAGAGCTGCACTTCACGCGCGCGGCCGAACGGCTGCACATCGGCCAGCCACCGCTGAGCCAGCAGATACAGGCGCTGGAAGGGGAACTGGGTGCGCAGTTGTTCGAGCGCAACAAGCGCTCCGTGCGCCTGACGCAGGCGGGCGCGCTCTTCCTCGACGATGCGCGGCGCATCCTGGCCCTGTCGGAACAGGCGGCCGTCACGGCGCGGCGGGCGCAGCGGGGCGAAGCGGGCGAATTGCGCATCGGCTTTACGTTTTCCACGCCATTTACGCCGTATTTCGCCACCGTCATCAACCGCTACCGCCAGCAATTCCCGCATGTCACCCTGACCTTGCACGAAATGGCGACCTTGCATCAGCTTGAAGCGATCTCGGGCAGGACGATGGACCTGGGTTTCGTGCGTCCGCCGGAAACGACCTACCCATCCGATATCAAGCTGACGCCACTGCGGCAAGACCCGCTGTTCCTCGTGCTGCCTGTCGCCCATGCGCTGGCGGCCAAGGATGCCATCGCCATTGCCGACATGGCGGGCGAAGGCTTTGTCATGTACCCCAAGGATGCGGGCACGGGGATTTATCCGCAGATTTTCCGCCTGTGCAAGGCGGCCGGCTTCGTGCCCCAGGTGGCGCAGGAGGCGGGCGAAGCATCGACCATCATCGGCCTGGTGGCGGCCGGCTGCGGCATTTCCGTGCTGCCCGCCTCGTTCGACCGCATCCGCATGGATGGCGTGTGCTACCGCCCCATCGCCGACCCGCAGGCGAGCACCAGCCTGTTATTGGCACAAAGGGAAGAAGAAACGTCGCCGCTGGTGGCGGCGTTCGTGAAACTGGCCGAGGAAGCGGCGCGGGAAGAAAAAGAATAGGCCGGCAAGTGCCGGCCCACGTTGACATATATCAGGAATAATCCGCGTCCAGTTCGGAACCCGCATAATTTTCCAGGTCCTCGAACAGGCTCTTCATGCTGGCCCGCGTGAGGATTTTATGCACAACGGTGCAGCTGCGGCGATACGATTCTATGCGCTCAAGCAACACCGGGTGATGCTGCACGGGCACCTTGGCCACCAGGGCGGCCCAGCCTTCCTCGAAGTCGGGCTTGTTCTTGCGCACGGAACGCACAAAGCGTTCAAACTCCTTCTGCCCCGTGCGCGCAATGATGCGCCCGCCGCCTTCGATGGCGAAGATGATGGCCAAGGCAATCACACCCTCGGCATTCAAGTCGCTGTCGCTGACGGGGCCGTTGTCATGGTGGCGGCGCAGCCAGCTGGCCAGGCGCACCACGGCTTGCACTTCCTTGCGCTGTTGCAATTGCACCGCATACTTTTCATAGCCGGCCCAGTTCTGGTTCGGGTCAGCCTGGCAAATATCGATGAACAGCTCGCGCAGGCGGCGCGCAAGGTAGACGGGGTCCTGGTCGTATTCACCGACCAGGGCGTCTTCCGGCAACTGCGACAGCTCCTTGATCAGGCGAAAGCCCACCTGGAATGCGTGCTCGGCGCCGTGCTCGACGAGGAAATCGAGGGCGGCTTGGTCACCTTCATGCGTGACGGCCTGCTCCAGGCCCAGCGACACGCCGCCCACCGTCAGGTACAGCGCTTTCTGGATGCCGTCGGCCGTACGTTCATTCGTGAACTTCTCGGCCACCATGGCCGTGATGCCCGTCAATTCGTCGGCCAGGTCCAGCGCCGCGTCCTCGCGCGGGTCGTTCGGCAACAGCTTGATGGCGCGCACCAGGCGCGGAAGATTCTCTACAACAATTGCTGGCAGCATTAGACGTTCCCTGCTTTCATTACGAGAAAATACCGGTGCCCAGGCTGCGGCGCGTGCTGGAGCGCGGCGCACTGCGCGTGCTCGGCACTTGCTTGCGCAGGCGGTACAGCAATTCCTTGGTACTGCGCTGCAACATGGTCGGCTCTTCGTCCGGGTCGTCCGAATATTCGGCATCGGCCAGGTCGGCGCTGTGGCGGAAGTCAGGGAACAGTTCGAACAGCGAGCGGTCCCAGCCGTCTTCATTCGCTTGCGCCAGCTCGATGGCCAGCGGCACGATGTCGTTGTCGGACGAGGTCACGCCCGTCACGTACGGTCCCTTGATGACGATCTCACCCGCCACTTCGAGGATTTCCTTCGGCGCCATCGAGAACAAAATGGCGAACGCCGTGGCGCCCCAGTCGGTGGCGGACGCTTCCAGCAGCAGCTCGCGGCGGCGTTCGGCATCATCGGTAGAAAACACCACGCCGTGGATGTGCGCGAACAGCGACTCGGCGATACGTTCCGGATCATCTTCGATCTGGTCATCGCTCCAGGTGGCGGCGATGAAGGCCAGGCTGTCGGCCCAGGCTTTCGGCGGCACCAGCAAGGTGGCGAGCGACATCTTGCCGCCGTCAAAGCCGGCCAGGTGCAGGGCCGTCACTTGCGGCGGGATGGCGCTCAGCACTTCCACCACGGCAAGGTCGCCATACTGGTCGGCCGCGTCGGCAAACGCCTGCTCGGCGTGCCCCAGCGAACCGGACAGCACCAATTCCGTGACCTGCTTGGTCAGCGCGGGCAGGTTGCTTTTTTGTTCATCCTTGTTATCGGCCATGGTCATCTCCATCCTGGTCAAACATCTGGGCGAAATCGTCGGTGGCTTCGTCTTCGTCGTGCTCGTCGTCGCCGTCGTCATTGGCGGCCAGCTGGTCGAGCGACTGGTCGTCGTCGTCCCACAGGCGCGGATTCTTGTGCAAGAAGGCCGTGATGATGGCCTGGCGCGCCAGGTCGGGGAAGCTCTCTTCGATGGCGGCGTACATCTTCGCCGCTTCCGGCGCGGCGCAGGCAGCCATGGAAAACACGCGGGCCGGGTCGCCAAACTCGTAGTCTTCGCTTTCGGCCAGCAAGCCCTTCGGGTCGCTGAAGGTGATGTGGTCGACCAGCGCGAAGGCCAGCATGTTCACGTCTTCGATGCCGCCGCCGCTGGCGTACTCGCTCACCAGCGCATCGACCATGCTTTTGTAGTTCTTGCGGTTCGGCGGGTCGCCGAGGATGCCATCGATCTGGCCTTCCAGTTCGCGCGACTGGTACGCGAATTCAGGGTGTACTCTTCTCATGCTGTGCTTTCCAATGTGATGCGCGGCACTTTTACTTAAAAGCAAAAGCACCATTGTTGTTGTTTTTTCAAATCATTCAGGCTATACCGCGTCTCACAGAACCGTAGCGAGCGGCAGTGAATTGTGGCTAAGAAGCGCAACCGTACTTTAGTACGGTGAGCATCGCAGGCCGCAAGTCACGACGCGCAGTAGGTTATGTGAGGCGCTCTCAGTCGGCAGGTAATACGGTGCCGTGAAGGCGGAACACGCCGCACCACAAGGCATACGCTTCCGCTTCCGGATCGATGATGATGCGGTGGTTCACGCTCTGGTCGTATTCGGCGCGCTTGGCCGGGTCGGCCAGGATTTCATACGCCTTGGTGACGCTTTTGAAGCGCGCCTCGGCGCCGGGGGCCTGGTTGCGGTCGGGGTGGAAGCGCATGGCCAGCGAACGGTAAACCTTCTTGATTTCATCGTCGCTGGCATTGGGTGCGACACCGAGGACGTTATATAAATTTTCCATAAATGGCTCCGGGGTCACGATTTGTTTGCTAATTAAAGGCAGATTATCCTATAGAACGGCGCCCGCGTCGCTTGCATGCTGGGATATGGGGGCAAATACGTGCTTATAAAGCGCTTGCGGTACGGTAAAATGCTTTTTACTGTCACTCTTCCGCATTGATCAATGAGCAACGATAAACCGAATACCGCCGCGCCAGCGCTGGCGCCCAATTTCTTGCGTAACATCATCGAAGCCGACCTGGCTGCCGGCGCCCACGTGCGTCCCGGCCTGCCCCAGGTGATCACGCGTTTCCCGCCGGAGCCGAACGGCTACCTGCACGTGGGCCACGCCAAGTCGATCTGCGTCAACTTCGGCCTGGCGCGCGATTACGCCGGCCAGTGCAACCTGCGCTTCGACGACACCAATCCGGCCAAGGAAGAACAGGAATACGTCGACACCATCATGGACAGCGTGAAATGGCTGGGCTTTGACTGGGAACCGAAGCATGCCGATGGCCAGAGCCACCTGCACTACGCGAGCGATTACTTCGACCAGCTGTATGCGATGGCCGAATACCTGATCACGGCCGGCTTCGCCTATGTGGACAGCCAGAGCGCCGAAGACATGGCCGCCAACCGGGGCAATTTCGGCCAGGCCGGCAAGAATTCGCCGTTCCGCGAGCGTCCGCGCGACGAATCGCTGGCCCTGTTCCGCGCCATGAAGGCGGGCCAGTTCAAGGATGGCGAGCACATCCTGCGCGCGAAGATGAGCGAAGATGCCATGAGTTCGCCGAACATGAACTTGCGCGATCCGGCCATCTACCGCATCCGCCATGCGCATCATCACCGCACGGGCGACGCCTGGTGCATCTACCCGATGTACGATTACACGCACCCGATCTCGGACGCGCTGGAAAACATCACGCATTCGATCTGCACGCTGGAATTCCAGGACCACCGCCCGTTCTACGACTGGCTGCTGGAAACCCTGTCGGCTGGCGGCTTCTTCCAGCAGCCCGTGCCGCGCCAGTTCGAATTCTCGCGCCTGAACCTGACCTATATCGTCACCAGCAAACGCAAGCTGCGCCAGCTGGTGGAAGAAAAAATCGTCGACGGCTGGGACGACCCGCGCATGCCGACCCTGGTGGGCATGCGCCGCCGCGGCTACACGCCGGAAGCGATTCAACTGATGTGCGAACGCACGGGCGTGACCAAATCCGACGGCTGGATCGACTACAGCGTGCTCGAAGGCTGTTTGCGCGAAGACCTGGACCCGAAGGCGCCGCGCACGGTGGCCGTACTGCGTCCGTTGAAATTGATCATCGACAATTTCCCTGAAAACGACAGCGTGGAATGCACGGCGCCCGTGCATCCGCACTTCCCGGAACGGGGCTTGCGCACCTTCCCCATCTCGCGCGAGCTGTGGATCGAGGAAGATGACTTCATGGAAGTGCCAAATAAAGGCTATTTCCGTCTGTATCCACCGATCGACGACAAGCCGGGCAGCAAGGTTCGTCTGCGCTATGGTTATGTGATCGAATGCACGGGCTACGACAAGGATGCGGACGGCAAGGTCATCGCCGTGCATTGCACCTATTTCCCGGACAGCAAGTCGGGCACAGACGGCAGCGCCAACTACAAGGTCAAGGGCAATATGCACTGGGTCAGCGCGCCGACGGCGATTCCCGCCGAAGTGCGCCTGTACGACCGCCTGTTTACCGACCCGCAGCCGGACGCGGGCGGCAAGGACTTCAAGCTGGCCTTGAATCCGCTGGCCAAGGACGTGGTGCAAGCGTGGCTGGAACCGGGCGCGGAACTGGCCCAGCCGGAACAGCGCTTCCAGTTCGAGCGCCACGGCTATTTTGCGGCCGACCGGGTCGACAGCCAGCCCGGCAAGCCCGTCTTCAACCGCATCGTCACACTGAAAGACAGCTGGCAGCCGGCAAAATAAGGCGCCGCACGATCTACAAAAAAACCGCTGCGGCGGTTTTTTTTCGTTTCCAATAGAAATATTGCCTGTTGACTATATTCACGATAGTTTTGTATATTAAGCAGCTATTGAGCAATTTGCAATGTCGTTAGTGCTTGTGCAACTTGGTACAGCCTCCAGCACACAGGCGGCACCGATTCCTCTTCCTGATGCGGATGGCGATGTCTACTACTGCCGGCAAACACCCTTTATCTGCTGAAAAAAGACCGCTCTGGCTGCTCGGTTTCGTGATGTCGTTGGTGGTGGGCCTGCTGTTCTACACGGCCGCCTCGCTGTCGATCGAAAACGATGCTCGTGAGCTGTTCAACAATCTGGCGCGCAATACCCAGAAAAACATCGCATCGCGCCTCAAGTCGTATGCCAACCTGCTGCGCGGCACGGCCAGCCTGTTCCACGCCAACGAACACGTGAGCCGTGAGCAATTCCAGCGCTTCGTGGCCAACATCGCCTTGCAACAGAACTATCCGGGGGTGATGAATCTCAATTACAGCCGCGAACTCGACGAGTCGCAGCGCCCCGCCTTCGAAGCGACCATGCAGCGCGACCATCCGCCAGGGCGCGATGGCTATCCGGCGCTTGCCATCCATCCGCCCGGGCCGCGCCCCCATTATTCCGTGGTGGTATACCTCGAACCAATTGCCAGCGCCCCGGAGAAGTATGGCTATGACATCGCTTCGCGGCCCCTGATTGCCGAAATGCTGGCGCAGTCGCGCGATTCCGGGCACATCAGTAATTCCGGCGTGCCCGTGCCGATGGAAGGCCGGCCGCAGCTGACGAGCATGGCCATGCGCATGCCCGTGTACCGCTTTGGCATGCCCACCGGCACGGTGGGGCAAAGGCGCGCGGCCTACCAGGGTTCCGTCGGCATCGGCTACGACCTGGTGACGATGATGCGCAGCGCACTGGCCGACATGCCGATACGCAATGTCCGCCTGACCCTGTTCGATATCGGCCCGCAAGCGCGCGAACAGCTGGACTTGCCGCACGACATGCGCCCCATCTTCGACAGCACGACGGCGGGCATGCCTGCACCATGGTGGCTGCCCGGCAACTCGGGGCGGTATCTGAGCAGCACGATGCTGATCGACCACAATGGCCGCGCGTGGCAAGCGCTGTTCAGTGTGCGCAAGAGCGACCTGTACACGCGCTTCGGCGCCTTCTTGCCGTGGCTGGCCCTGCTGACCGGTTTTGCCAGCACCATGCTGCTGTACATGCTGTTTCACACCCTGGCGTCGTCGCGCCGGCGCGCCATCGAGCTGGCGACTGGCATGACGGAGGAATTGCGCGCCAGCCAGATCCGCCTGCAGTTGTCGCACCAGAAACTGCGCCGCCTGGCAGCCCACGCCGACCGGATCAAGGAAGAAGAACGCAAGCGCATCGCGCGCGAAATCCACGACGACCTGGGACAGAACCTGCTGGTGCTGCGCATCGATGCCGACATGCTGGCCTCGCGCACGCAGCGCCGTCACCCGCGCCTGAATGCCCGCGCCCGCTCGACCCTGGAGCAGATCGACGCCACGATTAAAAGCGTGCGGCAGATCATCAACGACTTGCGTCCAACCGTGCTGGACCTGGGCGTGAATGCAGCCGTCGAATGGCAAGTGGCGCAATTTCGCCAGCGCACGGGCATCGCCTGCGAAGTGAGCGAAAGCCATCACGATATTTATTTAAGCGACCAGTGCGCCACGGCCCTGTTCCGCATCCTGCAAGAGTCGCTCAGCAATATTTCCCAGCATGCCAATGCCAGCCGCGTTCGAGTCAAGCTGGAAAAGTGCCGCGATACCGTGTCGATGAGCGTCAGCGACAATGGGGTGGGCGCGGCCATCGACGGACGTAACAAGCTGGGATCATTTGGCCTGGTGGGGATCGAGGAGCGCATCAAGTTACTGGGTGGCACTTTCTACATCGAAAGCAGCCCCGGTGCGGGCATGAGCGTGCATGTCAGCGTACCGCTGGGTGCGGACGCCACCGCGTTTCCCTACCTGGAAGACAGCCGGACCAACACCTGACAGGCAGGCCGCACTGAAGCAAGCTCAGCTTGCATATTTTGTAATTAGATGCAATATTGATGTAGAACAACTCAGCACCTGCCCGCCATGGGTCAGGCATTCCTCGACTACTTGCAAGGAGTACACACCCACCACTCTCCCTTGTTCCACTGTATTTCCCACAACGCTCTTTACCAAAGGACCTTCATGGATACGAACGACAGTTTCAAGGCAATTGCCGATTTGAATTTGGACGCGATCAAAGTCAAGCTGATGCACCGGGAGTCAGGCGAAGGATGGAGCCTGGAGAAGGCCAATGCAGTGGAGTTCGAGTACCGGCGCTTCCTGATCCTGATGAAACAGTTTCCGGAAGAAGAAACGGCGCCACTGATGGACGTCGATACCTTCTGGCATTACCACATCCTCGACACCCTGAAATATGCAGCGGACTGTGAACAGGTCTTCGGCTACTTCCTGCATCACTTCCCGTACATCGGCTTGCGCGGCGAAGACGACGAAGCGGCGCACCAGCGCGTGGGCGAGCGCATGAAGCAGCTGTATGAGCAAACGTTCGGGGAAGATTATATCCGCGCAGAAACGGCGTATTCGGGGCGCGCCGTACAGGCGGCGTATTCAGGACGGGCCGTGCAAACAGCGTTTTCCAGTGCTGCAGTACAGGCGACAGCGTATTCAGGACGGGCTGTACAATCAGCGTTTTCCAGTGCAGCGGTACAGGCGACAGCGTATTCGGGCCGGGCTGTACAATCAGCGTTTTCCAGCGCAGCGGTGCAGGCGACAGCGTATTCGGGCCGCGCCACCGGGGCTGCCACCAGCGCATTTTCCAGCGCGCCCGCCACACTGGCTGCTGCAGTGGTCAAGTCGT
Organism: Janthinobacterium pasteuri; assembly: GCF_051380775.1. Classification (NCBI taxonomy): domain Bacteria; kingdom Pseudomonadati; phylum Pseudomonadota; class Betaproteobacteria; order Burkholderiales; family Oxalobacteraceae; genus Janthinobacterium; species Janthinobacterium pasteuri. The sequence goes on from NZ_JBNYXS010000003.1 coordinate 183,765, forward strand.
CCACGACCGGCCTGGAAATGGGGCGTTTCTATGTCGATCGGCCGGTGCTGAACCGTGACCCGCAATAAAACAGCGGAAAACAGATGCGGCTGCCGCACGCGGCAAGCCTGACGTACACAGACGGCACCTCTCAGTTTGCCGTCTGTCAGGCGCTCTTAGGCAGCCATCAACTCGCGCAGTTCACGAATACTGAAATCGCTGATTTCATGCATGCGGATGAGGATCGTGGCGCCGATCGGCAAGGTGTTGTGACGAATCTTGCTGATGACAGGTGGCGCCACTTCCAGCGCGCGCGACAAGGCGGCATCGTTTTTCAGTTGCAGCTTGTCGATGATCGCATCGAGGACGCGATTCGGGTTGTAGGTAGGCAAAGAGGTAATTTGTTTGAGAGACATGATCAAAAATCCGTACTTGTTGTATTAGTGCACAAAGAAACCGAATGTCTCTTCTGCAATAATTCAGGGTAAACACACTAAAAAGCGCCATCACTTATGCGGCCTTTACGCCACAAACAATATAATACACGCTATTGTTGATTTTTGCGTAACTTAAAGCAAAATTGTGATAATTGAAGAGAATTGACGCACTTGGAATGTGCTAGAGGATAACTCAAATCGGAAAAATTTGCTGCAATTCATCAATTTTTACAATGAGGAACACCGCTGTGCATCAGCCAGACAATCGCCATGAGCACGCTCAGGCGAGCCATGTCTGCGGATAAATGCCAGCCGTGCGCGGCTACGCCGGCCGGGATGGCCAGCAAACAGGTGCCGGAAAAGGCGTCCATGCGGCACCAGGCCAGTTGCCGGCGAATTTCATCGGGCGGCGGCGGTGGCTGCAGCGTATGTTCACGGCCGCGCATGTAGGCGCGCACCTGTTCCTTGCTGGGGTGACTCGCAGTTCGCATGGCTCGCTCCTGCTGACGGGAAACAGCATCGTGCTATTTATACAGCCCGCCACAAATAGCCTGGACGCGTGACGACTTTGCTCAGCATATCGCCAGTTCGCCATGCTGCCCTTGCGTTGCATCAAATGGCCAGGCCCCGGCATTGCGCCGAAGCCCGCACTGCTCCATGCTCCAGCGACCTGGCGGCCGATGGCCAGCTCTTCCTGCTCTTATTTCTTTTGCTGGCGCACGCGCTGTTGCTGTTTTTCCTGCGTTTGCTGACGATTCTGCTTGCGCTCGAACAGGGTGACCGCATCTTTCTTGGCTTGCTCGGCGGTACGCATTTCCTCATGCGCATCGTGCGGAACAAAAAATTCGGCATCCTGCGCCGCCACGACCAGCTTGATGGCGGCATCGTCGTCGAGGTCGTACAGTTCCGTCAGGACGGTGGTGACCTCGTCCAGGTATTCTTCGTAAGTGAGGGTGCTCATGCTGTAGTCCTTAGGTGAATGGCGCACCGCCGCAACGGCGCGCTGCGCGCCGGCCCAGCAAAGTGCGCAGATAACCGACCATTTTACCCGATGCTGGGCGCATCGGCGGACAGCGACTGCAAGGCATCGGCCACACGCGCGTAACGCAGATGCACGCCCAGCTCGCGCTTGAGGCGCGTATTATGCAGGCGGCGCGATTCGGACATGAACGACAGCAGCATCGGCGTGACCACTTGCTGCAGTTCGGCACGCGGCAGGCGCGGCGGGTGCGGCAGGCCGAACGTATCGGCCACGGCATCGAAATAGTCCGCCATCTTGAGTTCACTGTCATCGCTGGCGTGATACACGCGTCCCGGCTTGCCCCGCCACAAGGCCCGTTCGATGATGCGCGCCAGGTCATCGGCATGGATATGGTTGGTATACACATCGTCGCCAGCGGCCAGGGCCGGCGTGCCTTCGCGCAGGCGCTTCAGGGGCAGGCGGTCGTGCGCATAAATGCCGGGCACGCGCAGGATGGCCACGCTGGCGCCGCGGCGCGCGCCCCAGCCACGCAAGACCTGTTCCGCATCGACGCGCCTCTTCGCCCGCGCATTCGCCGGGGCCGTCGGCCGCGTTTCATCGATCCAGGCGCCGGCGCAATCGCCATACACGCCGCTGGTACTCACATACACCATGCGTGCATGCTCGGGTAAAATGGCGACCAGATTGCGCGTGCGCAGGTCCAGCAAGCCAGACGACCGGGGCGGCGCCAGGTGCACGATCATCGGCGCCAGTCCCGCCAGCCGTTTCAGGCTGGCGCGGTCGTCGAGGTTGGCCACGATGGGCACGGCACCGGCCGCCCGCAGCTGCGCGCAGCGCGCCGGCTGGCTGGTGACGGCAAAGACGCGAAAGCGCGCACGCAGCAGGGGCAGCAGGCGCATGCCGACGTCGCCACAGCCCAGGATCAGCAGGCGCGGCAAGCCCACCGGTTTGCGCAAAGAGTGCATTAACATATTTTTCATCTCAAGGATTGTATGACTTTTCAAGTTACTGTTCAGCCCAGCGGCCACCAATTCAGCTGCGAAGCGGACGAAACCGTGCTGGCGGCGGCGATACGCGCCGGCGTGGGCTTGCCGTATGGCTGTAAAAATGGCGCCTGCGGTTCCTGCAAGGGCAAAGTGGTTTCCGGCACTGTCCAGCACAAGGCGCACCAGCAGCGCGCCCTGACGCCGGAAGAGGAAGCAGCGGGCTTTTCCCTGTTCTGCTGCGCCACCACGGACGCCGACCTCGTCATCGAAGCGCGCGAAGTGGCGGGCAGCAGCGACTACCCGATCAAGAAAATGCCGTCGCGCGTGACCACAATTGAAAAGGTCGCGCCCGATGTCGTCGTGCTGACCCTGCAATTGCCAGCCAGCGAGCGCCTCAACTACCGCGCCGGACAGTATATCGAAATCATGCTGCGCGACAACAAGCGCCGCAGCTACAGCATGGCCAGCGCGCCCGCCGATGGCGGCCCCGTGCCCCTGCACATTCGCCACCTGCCGGGCGGCCTGTTCACCGACCAGGTCTTTGGCAGCATGAAAGAGCGCGATATTCTGCGCTTCGAAGGCCCGATGGGCACCTTCTTCCTGCGCGAAGATTCCGACAAGCCGGTCGTGCTGCTGGCCTCGGGCACCGGCTTTGCCCCCTTGAAAGCCATCGTCGAACACATGATCAACGAGCAATCCCCGCGCCCGATCACCCTGTACTGGGGCGGCCGCCGCCCACACGACCTGTACATGGACGCATTGTGCCGCCAGTGGGCAGCCGACTTGCCACAGCTCACCTATGTGCCCGTCGTGTCGGACGCCTTGCCGGAAGACGCCTGGAGCGGCCGCACGGGCTTCGTGCACCAGGCCGTCATGGCCGACTTGCCAGATATGTCCGCTTATCAAGTGTATGCCTGCGGCGCGCCCGTAGTGGTCGATGCGGCCCACCGCGATTTCGTGCAATTGTGCCAGTTGCCAGCCGACGAGTTTTACGCCGACGCCTTCACTACGGAAGCCGACCTGGCCAAGTAAGTGTCACCGTCCAGACAGCGGGGCGCGGCTGGCGCGGCGCCCGCTGCGCCACCGCTCCACCCTGCTGTTTCCTGGAATATGCATGTCTCTCGCCATCCTGCGTCACCGCAACTTCGCCTTTTACCTTTCCGCCCGCGTGCTGGGCACGGTGGCCGTGCAGATGCAAAGCGTGGCCATCGGCTGGCAGGTGTACCAGCTTACGGGCAGCCTGTTCGACCTGGGCCTGATCGGGCTGGCACAGTTCGCCCCCTTCCTCGTGCTGATCCTGCCGGCCGGCCACGTCGCCGACCGCTATAACCGCCGCAACATCATCGCCTGGTGCCTGGCGGCGCAGCTCGCTTGCGCACTGGCCCTGCTGGCCTTTACGCTGAGTGGACTCTCCATCGTCTGGCCCGTGTTTGCCGTGCTGGTGCTGTTTGGCAGCGCGCGCGCCTTCATGATGCCAGCCACGCAAGCCGTGCTGGTGAACATGGTGCCCACGCAACACTTCAGCCGCGCCGTCGCGCTCAGCTCATCGAGCTCGCACGTGGCCATCATCCTGGGGCCTACCCTGGGCGGCCTGCTGTATTACTTCGGCCCCAAGGTGGTGTATTTGATCTCGTCCGCGCTGCTGGTGGTGTCCGTCTTGCTGATGCGCGCCACCACGCCGGCGCCGCAAGTGGTGAAACGCGAACCCGTCAGCTGGCATACCCTGCTCGAAGGCTTGCGCTTCGTCTGGTCGAAACCCATCGTGCTGGGCGCCATTTCGCTCGACCTGTTTGCCGTGCTGTTCGGCGGCGCCACGGCCCTGCTGCCGGCGCTTGCGCACGACGTGCTGCATATCGGCCCCAGCGGCCTGGGCCTGCTGCGCACGGCGCCCGGTGCCGGCGCCGCCCTGTGCTCGATCGCGCTGGCCATCTTTCCCATCACGCGCCGCGCGGGTGCCTGGATGTTCGGCGGCGTCGCCGTCTTCGGCCTGGGCACCCTGGTGCTGGGCAGCACCAGCTATTTCCCGCTGGCGCTGGCGGCGCTGTTCCTGATGGGCGCCGGCGACATGGTCAGCGTCTACATCCGCCACCTGCTGGTACAGTTCGAGACGCCTGACGAAATCCGCGGCCGGGTCAGCGCCGTGAATGCCGTCTTCATCGGCGCCTCGAACGAGCTGGGCGAATTTGAATCGGGCCTGACGGCCGGCTGGTTCGGCCTGGTGCGCGCCGTGCTCTTCGGCGGCGCCGCCACCCTGGCCGTGACGGGCATCTGGGCCGTGCTATTCCCCGTGCTGTCGCGCATGGATCGCTTCCCCCACCACGAAAAGGAAGCGGCCGCGAGAACGGCCACCGCGAGCGCAAACTAAGCGCTAAGATGCGCTATCGCTACCGACCAACTCGCACCATGAAAATCACGTTTCCCTTGCGCAGCTTCATCCGCAGCCGCCCCCACCTGAGCATGGCCACGGCCATCGGCGTGGCGGCCGGCCTGCTGCTGCCCTCGTCCTGGCAACAGATGACGCGTTTGCTGGCGGCGTGGAATGTCGCCGTCTGGTTCTACCTGGCGACGATGGCCTGGATGATGATGCGCGCCAACCATCACAAGGTGAAGGTGATGGCGGCACGCCAGGATGAGCGGGCCGCCACGGTCCTGTCGGCCCTGTCTGTCGCATCCGTGATGAGCCTGGTGGCCATCGTCTCGCAACTGTCCTCGATGAAAGACATGGCGCCGGACGAACGCGCACTGCATTACGGCTTGACGATCCTCACCCTGGTCGGCTCATGGTTCCTCGTCGGCACCCTGTTCTGCTTTCATTATGCCCACCTGTATTATCAGGCCGAGCCCGCGCTACGTCCCTTGAAATTTCCCGACGACGAGCAAAACCCCGATTACTGGGATTTTTTGTATTTCGCCTTCACCATCGCCGTGGCCGTGCAAACGTCGGACGTTTGCGTACAGACGCGATCGATGCGGCAGATCGTGCTGGGGCAATCCGTGCTGAGCTTTTTCTTCAACCTGGTCGTACTGGGACTGTCCATCAATATCGCCGCCGGCTTGATCAATGGGTAAGCAGCTGGGCAAAAGAATTCCACGGGGAAACTTGACCTGGCTGAAGGGTTAAGCTCATCTTAATCGTGTGCACCCTCTTAAAATACTGGAAAGAGGAGTAAGATAAGTTCCATGCACAGAGGTCATGTGCATGAGGCAACAACCAGGCCGCAGCACGCCTGAGATGGGTTTTTTTTGAATTGACAGGAGTAAGCATATGCAAATCAATATTCATACCGACAGCACCATCGCCAACACCGCTGGACTGAACGAACATGTGCAATCCGTACTTGAAAGCGCACTCAACCGCTTCCGCGACAACCTGACCCGCATCGAAGTCCACATCAGCGACACGAACGGCCCGAAAGGCGGCGCCGACGATATCCGCTGTGTCATGGAAGCACGCGTTGCTGGCTATCAGCCGATTGCCGTGACCGAACAGAACGCCACCGTGCATCAATCCGTAGCCGGCGCTACCGACAAACTCAAACGCGCCATCGATAGTGCCCTGGGCCGCCTGCAAGACAGCAAGCGCCACGCCACCGGCAAAAATGCCGTGATCGATACGGCCGAAGCGGAAGAAACCGCCGAGTAACTCCCCCACTGCAGCATTCTTCAGAGACCAAGGCAGCCGTTCAAGGCTGCCTTTGCACATCCGGCCGGCCTTTCGCGCGCGGCAACAACAATGCCAAAACCACCAATATTCCCGCTTATTGACGCGACAATGAAATAATTGTCGTATTTCACACAGTAAGTGACATCAAGCAAGCCTTTGCCGTTACAGCAAAGGCCGCTTTACGCTATCATGAAGCGACCGGCCCCCTGCTCGCGCGCGCCGGCTTTTTGAAAGTATGATTGTGGAACAGATCGGCAACTTTGGCGCTTCAGGCTGCAACATCGGCGATTTACAGCTATTTTGCGATGCTGCGGACAGCCAGACGGCCGCCATGCTGGCGCCCTGCCCCGTCATGCGCCTCGAAGCCGGCGAAGCCATTGCCGACAGCAAAGGCACCAGTCTGTACATCGTCCTGCGCGGCTCGCTAGCCGTGGCGGCAGACACCCACACGGGCATGGATGATGGCACCGTCAGCAAGGTCTTGCCCGGCGAAAGCGTGGGCGAACAATCGGTGCTCGATGAAGCAAGCAACCTGGCCGCCATTTCCGCGCTGGAAGAAACCGATTTGCTGGTGATCGACGCGGCCGTCGTCTGGGAATTGATCGAGCAATCGAACGGCCTGGCACGCAACCTGCTGCGCTTGCTGTCGTTCCGCATCCGCGCCGCCAATGCCCTGCTGCGCCGGCGCCAGAAATTGGGCGAATTCTACCGCCAGCTGTCGATGGTCGACAGCCTGACGGGCCTGTACAACCGCGCCTGGCTGACCGATTTACTGCCGAACATGATCATCACCGCTCACGCCAGCAGCTCGCCGCTGTCGCTGGTGATGATAGATCTCGACCATTTCAAGCGCTTCAACGACACGCACGGCCACCAGGCGGGCGACCAGGCGCTGCGCATTGCCGCGCAAGTGCTGGGCGCAGCCCTGCGGCCTACGGATTTTGCCGTGCGCTATGGTGGCGAGGAAATGATGGTGATCTTGCCCGACACCAGCGAACACGTGGCTCTGCGGGTCGCCGAGCGCTTGTGCGAGCGCATGCAGCACGCCGTCATCTTCGCCGACATGCGCAGCGCGCTGCCGCACATCACGGGCTCCTTCGGCGTCGCCATGCTGGCGGCGGATCAGGACGACGAAGCGTTGATCGCGGCGGCCGATGCGGCGCTGTATCGCGCCAAAGCATCGGGCCGTAACCGCGTAAGCACCTGATAAAACGCCCATGGCGTCGTTGCAATGCCTCGTCGTACATTCGTACTGCCTTCGGCACTGCGCCTAGCCCTGGACATTTTCTCAGGCGCTTCCGGCGTAATATTGATCAGGCAGCCTTGCTGTCGGCCGGCTTGGCCGCATCATCCTTCTTGCTGCTGTGTGCGGCGATGAAATCCGCATAGCCCTTCTGCACCAGTTCATACGTCTTGTCGATATTGCCGGCGATATCGCCATTCAGCACTTTCAAGCCACCCAAGATATCGCGCGCTTCCTTGAAGCCTTTCTCCATGCCGCCGCTGATGGTATCCATGAACTTGGTCAGGGCCGTATCGTCGTCCATGCCCGGGTTTTGTTTTTTGAACGCGTCAAAAAAACCCGTCGACAGCGATACGATGCGGCTTGCCGTCGCCTCGGCGCTATTGTCCTGCGAGGCCGCATTCTGGATTGCATCGTCGCCGTACTGGCCCTTCAGCGCTTCATTGATGTTGGTGATGGCCGTCTTGTACAGCAACGCCAGCGGCTCGTTTTCCGAACCGATCGACACATTCAGCGAGGCCTGCATGATGGAGGCGTTCAACTGCAGCTTGCTGCGGTCATTCACGCTCATTTCAGTCCTGGCGCCGTGCTGGACCTTATCGTCCTTGCCGGCAACACCCGTACTGACGGAAGTCACGGAAGGGGAGGAATTGCCGCTTGCGGCGATGGGAATTGACACGATAGACCTCCTTGAACGGGCAATGTATGCCACCATGCGGGAAACGCCATGATGACCATCCTCTCGTGTAGTATCGGCAGGTTTTCAGAAAACTGTAGCCGCGACGCTTTGAGCGGCCCAGATAACCAATTAAGCAACGACCATCAATGACTACCCAGACTTTCCTTTGGCACGACTACGAAACTTTTGGCGTCCAGCCGCGCCGCGACCGCCCGGCCCAGTTCGCCGCCATCCGCACGGATGCCGACCTCAACGAGATCGGCGACCCGATCATGCTGTATTGCCAGCCTGCCAATGATTTCCTGCCCGACCCGCAATCGTGCCTGATCACGGGCATCACACCGCAGCAATGCTTGCAGCTGGGCGTGCCCGAGCACCAGTTCGCCGCCACCATCGAAGCGGCCTTTTCGGAACCGGGCACCATCGGCGTGGGTTACAACACCATCCGTTTCGACGATGAAGTCACGCGTTTCCTGTTCTGGCGCAACCTGATCGACCCGTATGCGCGCGAATGGAAGAACCATTGCGGCCGCTGGGACATCCTCGACGTGGTGCGCATGACGCACGCGCTGCGCCCGGACGGCATTCAATGGCCGAAGCGCGACGATGGCCAGACCAGTTTCAAGCTGGAACACTTGAGCAAAGAAAACGGCCTGGCCCACGAAGCGGCGCACGATGCGCTGTCCGACGTGCGCGCCACCATCGCCCTGGCGCGCCTGATCAAGCAGAAACAGCCGAAACTGTTCGAATTTTGCCTGGCGCTACACAAGAAGGACAGGGTCGCCAGCGAGATGGGCATGCACCTGGCCGCCAGCGAGCGCCAGCCCTTCCTGCACGTGTCCGGCATGTTCCCCGCCGAACGGGGCTGCCTGGGCATCGTCTGGCCGCTGGCCACGCACCCGAGCAACAAGAATGAGATCCTGGTCTGGGATTGCGCCTACGACCCGCGCGAACTGTTCAGCCTGGACGCCGACACCATCCGCACGCGATTATTTACGCGCAAGGAGGCCATGCCGGAAGGCATGACGCGCCTGCCCGTGAAAAGCGTGCACCTGAACAAGTCGCCCATGCTGGTCGGCAATCTGAAAACCCTGTCGCCGGCCATGGCCGCGCAATGGGGCATCGACTTGGATGCCGCGAAAATCAACGCGCAGCTGGCTGCCACGGCGCCGAACATGGAGGCGATCTGGGCCGAAGTGTTCCAGCGCCCGGGCGCGCATGTCGCGCTGGATGTGGATGAGGATTTGTACAACGGTTTCGTCAGCAACGACGACCGCCGCCTGCTCGAATCGCTGCGCCGCGACACGCCGGCCAAGCTGGCCACGGCGCGCCCCTCGTTTGCCGACGAACGCTTGCAGGAATTGCTGTTCCGCTACCGCGCCCGCAATTTCCCGCAAACCCTGAGCGAAGCGGAAAACCTGCGCTGGGAACAGCACCGCGCCGCCCGCCTGTTCGACGGCGACGGCGGCGCCCGCACCATCGAGATGCTGTTTACGGAAATCGACGTGCTGTCGGAATCAGTCGATGAACGGGGAGAAGAGATATTGGGCGAGCTGTACGATTACGCAGAGATGGTGGCACCCATGCGCGACTGAAACCCTAATGCAGAGAGACTGGGGTCCGACCCTGAGGGACTCGGCGTCCCCGTCCGACCCCGGCATTTAAGGTGTTGGGTTGTTATACAGAACGATGCGCATTGATCGCGTCGCGCGTCTCGATCGCCACGCGGCGCGCCGCATCGGCGAAGTCTTCGCCCGCTTGCGGCGTGGCATAGATGATGGCGCGCGAAGAGCTGATCATCATGCCCATGCCGTTCGCCGTCTGGCCCGCGCCGACGGTGGCGGCGATGTCACCGCCCTGGGCGCCGATGCCGGGCACCAGCAGCGGCATGTCGCCCACGATGGCGCGTACTTGCGCCAGTTCTTCAGGGAAGGTGGCGCCGACGACGAGCGCGCACTGGCCGTTCTTGTTCCATTTCTCGGCCACCAGGCGCGCCACGCGCTGGTACAGGGGCACGCCGTCCGTGTCGAGGAATTGCAGGTCCGAGCCGCCCGGATTCGAGGTGCGGCACAGAATGATCACGCCACGGTCTTGCCACGCCAGGTAGGGGTCGAGCGAATCCTCGCCCATGTACGGGTTCACGGTGACGGCATCGGCGCCGTAGCGCTCGAACGCTTCGCGCGCGTATTGCGTGGCCGTGGCGCCGATGTCGCCCCGTTTCGCGTCGAGGATCAGGGGGATATGCGGGTAATTCTCGCGCACGTAGCGGCAGATGTCTTCCAGCTGTTTTTCCGCGCCCAGCGCGCCGAAATACGCGATCTGCGGCTTGAAGGCGCAGGCCAGGTCGGCCGTGGCGTCGATGATGCGCGTGCAAAAGGTGGTGATTCCATCGGGTAAGTCGCGCAATTCGGCCGGCAGTTTCGCCAGGTCGGGGTCCAGTCCCACGCACAGCAGGGAATTATTGGCCGTCCACGCGGCGGATAATTTATTGATGAAATTCACGGCACACCTTCTCTATATTCAGTTGCAAACCCCGTATTGTAACGCGGCGCAGGGTTGCCACGGCGCGCCAAAGCAGCCATGGGCGACGGCCTGCGCTTATTAAACCGACATTGCGGGCCGTTTCAGGTATATTTGCCTCATCCCTTTTACTCTGCACGGAACCTATCATGCAAATCACCAATCGATTCACCAAATGGCTGCGCCTGGCGCTGAGCGTCACCGTCCTGGCCGGCATCCTGACGGGCTGCGGCTACAACGACTTCCAGAGCAAGGACGAAGCCACCAAGGCCGCCTGGGGCGAAGTGGTCAACCAGTACCAGCGCCGCGCCGACCTGATCCCCAACCTGGTCAATACCGTCAAGGGCTATGCCACGCACGAGCGCGAAACGCTGGAAGCGGTGACCAAGGCGCGCGCCGCCGCCACCAGTTTCCAGATCACGCCCGAAGTGCTGAACGACCCGGCCGCCTTCGAGAAATTCCAGCAAGTGCAGGGGCAGCTGTCGTCCGCCCTGTCGCGTTTGATGGTGGTGTCCGAGAAATACCCGGACCTGAAAGCCGACACGAGTTTTCGCGACTTGCAGTCGCAGCTGGAAGGCACGGAAAACCGCATCACCGTGGCGCGCCAGCGTTACATCGTCGCCGTGCAGGATTACAACGTGCATGCGCGCAGCTTCCCGAACAATCTGACGGCCATGGTCTTCGGCTACAAGGTCAAGCCGTCGTTCACGGTGGAAAACGAAAAAGCCATTTCGACCGCGCCAACCGTCAACTTCGGCAAATAAGATGAAAGCCTGGTCTTCTCTGGCGGCGCTGGCGACGGCGCTGCTGCTGTGCACCAGCCTGCCCGCCGGCGCACAGGGCTTGCAAGCCGTGCCGCCCCTGGCCGCGCGCGTGACGGACAACGCCGGCATGCTCGACACCAAGCAGAAAGCGGCGCTGGAGGGCGTGCTGGCCGACTACGAAGCCAAGACGGGCAGCCAGATCGCCGTGCTGCTGGTCAAGAGCACGGAACCGGAAGCCATCGAGCAATACAGTATCCGCGTGACGGATGCCTGGAAGCTGGGCCGCAAGGGCGTCGATGACGGCGTGCTGCTGATGGTGGCGAAAGACAATCCGTCATCCTTGCGCCGCCTGCGCATCGAAGCGGGCCGCGGCGTGCAGGGCGTGTTGACGGATGCGCAATCGAAACGCATCCTGCAAGACGTGATCGCCCCGCATTTCAAGCAAAATGACTATTACGGCGGCCTGGTCGCTGGTATTGGCGCGATTGCCACCCTGCTGAACCAGGAGCAATTCCCCGCTCCCGCACAGCAAAAGGCCCCGGCCACCGTGGATGCGGGCGGCCTGACCTTTTGGCTGCCGCTGCTGTTCTTCGGCTTCCTGGTCGTGCTGACCGTGTTCCGCTCGCGCGGCGGACCGACCCGGCTGCAGCGCGGCAGCAACTGGTCCAGCGGCGCCACGGGCGTCGTGCTGGGCAGCATTTTGAGCCAGGCGCTGAACAACCGTGGTGGTGGCGGCTTTGGCGGTGGCGGTGGTTTTGGCGGTGGCGGTGGCGGCGGTGGTTTCGGTGGCGGCGGCGGCGGTTTTGACGGCGGCGGCGCCTCGGGAGATTGGTAATGACGAAACAACTGACATTTGGACAGCGCTGCGGACGCGCCTTGAAGCATTTGCGCGGCACGCCCGCGACGGCGCGCCAGGCCTTTCCCGAACGCACCCTGAAAGCCATCGAAACGACGATTGCCGACGGTGAAGCGATGCACCAGGCGGAAGTGCGCCTGATCGTCGAGGCGGCCCTGACACCGGGCATGGCTTACCAGGGCGTGAGCAACCGCGAGCGGGCGCGCGAACTGTTCGCCCAGTATGGCGTGTGGGATACGGAAGATAACGTTGGCGTGCTGATCTATATCAACCTGGCCGAACACCAGGTCGATATCGTGGCCGACCGCAATGTGGGCCGGCGCGTCACGCCGGAACAGTGGCAAGCAGTGTGCCGTACCATGACGGGAGGCTTCAAGGAGGGTAATTTCCACGACAGTACGCTCGATGCCTTGCTGCAACTGAATACCTTGTTGCAAAGCCACTTCCCCGCCGACGGTACGCGCGGCAACCAGTTGCCGAACGAACCCATCCTCCTCTGATTCCTGCCCAGGGATTAAAATCTGCCCATTGCCGCGCAGGCTGGCAGGCTGGGCAGCGCGGCCCCTATTACCGCCGAGGAGCACACATGAAACTGATCAATCAAACCGCCATCGTCACGGGCGCCACGCAAGGCATCGGGCTGGCCTGCGCCACGCGCCTGATCGCCGAAGGGGCGCAAGTGATGCTGGTCGACATCAAGGAAGAAGGTGCGCAGGCGGCTGCCGCCCTCGGCCCGCAGGCGCGCTTCTTTTGCGCCGACGTCAGCCAGAAGGCGGACGTGGATGCCATGCTGAAGGAAACGCTGGCCCAGTTCGGCCACATCGATATCCTCATCAACAATGCGGGCGTCACGCACGCAGCCGATTTCCTCGATGTCTGCGAAGACGATTTCGACCGCGTCATGCGCATCAACCTGAAATCGATGTTCCTGTGTGGCCAGGCCGTGGCGCGCGAAATGGTCAAGCGCAACAGCGGCTGCATCATCAACATGTCCAGCGTGAATGCAGAACTGGCGATCCCGAACCAGGTGCCGTATGTGGTGTCAAAAGGTGCGATCAACCAGCTGACCAAGGTCATGGCCTTGAATCTCGCCTCGCATGGCGTGCGCGTGAACGGCATCGGGCCGGGCACCATCCTGACGGAACTGGCCAAGCAAGCGGTGCTGTCGAGCCCGCAGGCGCGCCACACGATCCTGTCGCGCACCCCGTTGGGCCGCTGCGGCGAACCGGAAGAAGTGGCCGGCATCGCCGCCTTCCTGGCCAGCGACGACGCCTCCTACATGACGGGCCAGACCATCTATGTCGATGGCGGACGCATGGCGCTCAACTACACGGTGGCCGTGAAGGAGTGAAAGTGAAACAGCATAGTTATATCAAAAAAGAATAATGCATATTTAAAAAGATCATTAGACACATATCGTGCGACGCAGCATAATGCACCTGTCTCCACTATTCTCCTCCAAGAAAATAGTTTTAAGCCCGCTTTCACCAGCGGGCTTTTTTTTTGCTATCACTGCTGAAACATGGCTATTCTTGCCATATCCCACAATTTCCTCGGTCGTTCTGCCTGCTGCAAAAAAATGTTGCGCCGTGTCATCGGCCCGTCATGTTCGCCCCCTATACTTGCTTCATCTGCTGTACAGGCAACCGATATGCCTGACTACAGACAGGTGTGCTGCGATGGCACACCACTCCCCTTTCATGACTGTGGCGCGCGCCGGCAAGGCGGGCGACATGGTGAGTACCGAGCAACTCTCAACTCTTGGCCCATTTCATTTGGGTTTTTGGCCCGCGTCCCCGCGGGCCTTTTTTTTGCCTGTACGGCAGGCTCTTGTGCGAAAACATGGTGGCCCGCCATGCACATGATATTGTGACTGCCTTTCCATCTGTCCTGACGCATCATGCCTTCACCATTACTCGAACTCTGCTTTGCCGACCGCCACGCACGCCTGCGCTACCGTACCGCACTGCTGTTGTATGTCCTGGTGATCCTGGTCGGCGACATACCCGGCGTGCGCGCGGACGTGGGCCAATATGCCTCGGGCGGCGTACTGCATTCCTTCGGCTATGGCGTGCTGGCCCTGATCCTGTTCAGCGGCACGGGCGGCAGCATGGCGCGCCGGGCGCTGCTGTCGGTACTGATGGTGGCGGCCATGGGCGCGCTGGACGAATTCATCCAGAGTTTCCTGCCTTACCGCCATGGCGCCGTGAGCGACTGGGTGGTCGATATCACGGCCGCAGCGGCGGTCTGCCTGCCACTGTATTTTCTCTGGCCCAAAATGGTCGCCGCTGCCCTTGGCAAGAGCGCGCCGCTGCCCGAAGCCTGACCGGGGGCAATGCCCGCCCGTCAGGCGCGATCCGCTACGTTATCCTGCAATGCCAGCCGCAACTGTCCCTGGCCGCACGCACTGGGCTTGCCCAGACGCCGCATCAGGGCGCGCGTTTCGCGCCGGCTGCCTGCCCCGATGGCGCGTGCCGCGTCGCGCTGCATGTCGAGCAACTGTTCCGAGCGCGCCAGCCGCACCAGTCCATGCAAGGCCTGGGTCAGTACATGGCGTGCACGGGCATCACGTGCAGTGCCGACGACGGCCAGCACCAACGTATCGATCAGTTTTGCGGTAGGGCCAGATGACATTTTTTCTCCCGATTCAACATTGAGGAAACGTGCGTGCGCACGACCTAGTGATTACCAACATCGTTTATACCAAGCACAGCAATGAGACGCTTGATCTGGCTCAATCGACAATGACGGCTGCCGCTACAAAGGCGCAGGCGGTACGGCGGCTCGCGCTAGCAGACGGCTAGGCTCAAGCCAGCGCCAGGGTCAGCGGCCGGCTGCGCCCCTGCACCATGGCCGAAGGCCAGGCCGGGTCGTGCGTCAGGTTGTGCAATTGGCTGCCGTCGAGCAGAAACGTGTCTTCCACCGTGCTGCCGGGCAGGCTGGGGTGGAAGGCCAGCGCCATGCCACGCTTGAGGATGATTTCCGTGTGCGCGCCGGCCGCCACTTCGGGCGCCAGATAGCCATGGATGCCGCCCTGCCGGCTGGTGCGCACCGTGTCGGGCTGGCCTGCATACGCATAGGCGCTGTCGAGCGCGTGATACACCATGCTCAGCGCATGGCCCGTTTCGCAAGCGTCGAGCGCCACCGCTTCCAGCGCCAGCATGGCGGCATCGGCATCATCCATGGCCACCGCCGCGCCATCGGCGCGACGCTGCGCAGGGCCGAAGCGCCGTTGACGGCTCAGGCTGGCGCACAGGCCGAAGCGCCGCGCGCACAAGGCCAGTACGACTTGCGTTCCCAGCACCACCTGGGCCGGCGGCGCGCGCCGATACCGGTGCTGGCGCTCCTCGCCGCTGACCAGCACATGCACGGCCTGCAAGCCCCGCAGCCACAGCGCGCGCACGCACGCGGCAGCCAACTCCTGCTCGCTCCAGTCGGGGCGGGCCTGGCGCAGCGCATCGGCAGCCGCGCCGGCAGCCAGCCGTCCTACCTTGCGATAGCGCTGCTGCTCCGATTCCAGCAGCACCAGCCGCTCTTCGCGCAGGGCCACGGGCAGGCTGCGTTCGTGCAAGCCTGGCCGGTCGGACAAGACCGGCGCACCAGCGGCCGCATGCTGCACGAAATGCTCGCGCAACTCATACAACTGCGGCTGCATCCACGGCGACACTTGCCACGTCCATGGTCCGCGCACTTCTTCCTCGCGCATGCGCATGGCTTCGGCTTCGTCGATCAGGATGTAGGCGGCATCGCGCGTCACCAGCACTTCCGCGCAGCCGCACTCGGCCGTATGGCTATGGCTGTTCGACGCGCCCGCCGTGGCCCACGCAAACCAGTCCACGCCACGCAGGCGCACGGCACCGACACGTTCCTGCTCCAGCCAGCCCCGCATCTGCGCCAGCTTGTGTGCCACTTCCAGTTCCAGCGGCCAGTTCATGACCGCTCCTCGTCCGGATTCAGGCGCGGCACTACCCCGCCTGCCCTGCCTGGCGCCTGCCGGGCCTCCTGTCGTTCATGCATAGCTGCTCCCTTCCTACATACAGACGTAAGACCGGCATGCGCATAAAAAGTTCGGCGCCTGGATTCGTCTCAGGCTTGCAGTCTATGACTTCCTTCTATTTTTGCAAGCAGCTATTTCGCCAGCTCGAACGGCGAACGGGCCCATTTGGCGGGGTTCACAGGCTGCACGTCGCCGTGCGTGATCACGCCCACCCTTTCGTTGCCTTTGCCCATGCCGATGACCAGCACGTGGCCATGATCGTGGAAATCAAATCCCAGGCGCTGCGCCTCTTGCGCCAAGTAGCGCTTGAAACCCGTGTGCTGGGGATTGTCGGCAAACGGCACGGCCGGGTCGGCCACCGTGTTAAAACTGACCATCGTTGCCAGGCTGGCGATCAGCGGTTCCGGATAGGTGGCCAGCGCGTAGCGGGCCGTGTCCTGCGACTGCAGGCTGACGGGCGCGGCGTGAACGGAAAAAGCGGGTAGCAGCAGGCCGATCAGGGTCAGCAAAACAGGTTTCTTGAGCATGGCGGGGCGCATAAAGTGGGGAGGCTCGCTCTAGCATCGCCCGCACCGATTCCCAACCAGCATGAGTTTTTTACCGATCAGTACGCAAATTCCCGATTCGCATTATCATGTGCGCAGCCTGTCTTCCCCGCCACGCTGTCTCGGGTGACCCTGCCAGCGTCAGGGGATAGACAAATCGTCCATTGTGATTTTCCACCACGTCCCGATATCGCTACCATGATTCCATTTTCCATACTCGACCTCGCGCCCATCGCCGAAGGCAGCAACGCCAGCCAGTCGTTCAAGAATACGCTGGACCTGGCGCAGCACGGCGAACGCTGGGGCTACAACCGCTACTGGCTGGCCGAACACCACGGCATGCCCGGCATCGCCAGCGCCGCCACGGCCGTCGTCATCGCCCATGTGGCGGCCGGCACGACGAGCATCCGCGTGGGCGCGGGCGGCGTGATGCTGCCGAACCACTCGCCGCTGGTCATCGCGGAACAGTTCGGCACGCTGGAAGCGCTGCACCCGGGCCGCATCGACCTGGGCCTGGGCCGCGCGCCCGGCTCCGACCAGACGACGGCGCGCGCGCTGCGCCGCGACTTACAGTCCGACGCGGAGCAGTTTCCGCAAGACGTACTGGAATTGATCGACTATATGTCGGACGAACCACGCCAGCGCGTGCTGGCCGTGCCCGGCAAGGGCGCGAAAGTGCCCGTGTGGATACTCGGTTCGAGCCTGTTCGGCGCCCAGCTGGCCGCCCACCTGGGCTTGCCGTACGCGTTCGCCTCGCACTTCGCGCCGCAGATGATGCTGCAAGCCGTGGCCTACTACCGCGAACATTTCAAGCCATCGAAGCAGCTGGCCAAGCCTTACGTGATGCTGGGCTTTAACGTGTTCGCCGCCGACACGGATACGGAAGCGCACCTGCGCGCCACCTCGATGCAGCAAGCCTTCGTCAACCTGCGCACGGGCCGCCCGTCGCGCTTGCAGCCGCCCGTGCCCGGCTATCTGGAACAGCTGGGCCCGCAGGAACGCGCCATGCTCGACTCCGTCCTGTCCTGCACCGCCATCGGCGCACCGGACACGGTGAAGGCGAAGATGGCCGCTTTTATTGCCGAAACAGGTGCCGACGAACTGATGATTACCTCGCAGATCTTCGAACACCAGCACCGGCTGCGCTCGTATGAAATCACGGCGCAGGTGCATGCGGAGCTGGCGCGCGCGCAGTAAGTTTTAACTCTCCCCCGGTATATCCCCCTATACCCTTTTCCCGGCCGTCGGCACCGATCGCCGGGATTTTTTTTTTTTGCCTGCTGTTTTACCCACCGCCCTGCCGCAAAATCGGCCGCGCCCGGCAAGAAATGCGCAGCCCCGCTATCATGCTGATCCAAAAGCATCACTCGAAAGCTGTATCGCATGAAACCTGCAGTCCCCCCTTCCCTCGACGCCAGCACCCTGCTGAGCGCTACCCGCATCCTGCTATTTGCCCTCTCCGCCGGCGTGCTCGTCGCCAGCCTGTACTACGTGCAGCCGCTCACCTCCATGCTGGCCGCCTCGTTTGGCGTGAGCGTGCCGCAAGCGGGTTACCTGG
Organism: Janthinobacterium pasteuri; assembly: GCF_051380775.1. Lineage (NCBI taxonomy): Bacteria > Pseudomonadati > Pseudomonadota > Betaproteobacteria > Burkholderiales > Oxalobacteraceae > Janthinobacterium > Janthinobacterium pasteuri. The sequence continues at coordinate 201,975 of NZ_JBNYXS010000003.1, forward strand.
TCACGGCCACGCAGATCGGCTACGTGCTGGGCATCGTGTTTCTGGTGCCCCTCAGCGACGTGCTGAACCGTCGCCAGTTACTGACGTGGATGCTGATCGCCAAGATCGGCGCCCTGCTGCTGGCCGCCACCAGTCAGAACATCATCGTCTTTGCCATTGCCAGCGTCTTGATGGGGATCACGGCCAGCGCCTTGATGGTCGTCACGGCCATGGTGGCCTCGTATGCACCGGATCACAGCCGGGGCCGCATGGTGGGCACCGTCATGACGGGCTTGTTGTTGGGAATCCTGCTGGCGCGTACCGTGTCCGGCACGGTGTCGCAGATCAGCGGTGGCTGGCGCACCGTCTACGTACTGGCCGCCATCGTCGTCGCAGCCCTGCTCGTCATGCTGCGCCGCATCCTGCCGAACGAGGCGCCGCGGGGCAAGCTGCAATATGGAAAATTGATGGCCTCGCTGGCCGACATCATCCGCCAGGAACCGTTGCTGCGCCAGCGCGCCCTGTTCTCGGGCCTGGGCCTGGGCACCTTCAGCGTGTTCTGGACAGGCCTGACCTTCTTGCTCAGCGGCGCGCCGTATCACTACTCGGAAATGCAGATCGGCCTGTTCGGCCTGGCGGGCGCCACGGGTGCCTTTGCCGCCAATACGGCGGGCCGCATGGCTGACCGCGGCTACGCGCGCCAGGCCACGTGGCTGCTGGCCGTCGCCTCCATCGCGGGCTGGGCCCTGATCGGCTTTGGCGCCCATTCGCTGGTGCTACTGCTGATCGGCATCGTACTGCTGGACATGGGCGTGATGGGCTTGCAAGTGACGCACCAGTCCATCATCTACAAACTGGCGCCGCATGCGCGGGCAAGGGTCACTACCGTGTTCATCGCAGGCGGCTTCATCGGCGCCTCGGCCGGCTCGGCGCTGGCCAGTGCCAGCTTTGCCGCCGGCGGCTGGCCCGCGCTATGCATGGTGGGCGGCGCCATGCCGCTGTTGATGCTGCTGGTGTGGAGCAAGTACCGATTCGAGCAGCGAAAGCTGGGGTCAGCCCCCCGGGTGAGTTAGCGCTAATCTTGATGTTGGCGGTATTGAGGGTCTGACCCCGGGTTTATTTTGCGGCCTGCTCACGCGCCTTGCCAAACGCATCGCCCGCCTTCCAGGCCGGCATCTTCGCTGCGTTCGCCACGGCTTGTCCCAGGTTCAGGGTGAATTGCGCCTGCTGCGTCATGCCGGACAAATCCCAGCTGGCGTCGTACTCATCGGTCACTTGATGGTAGCGGGGGCCGTAGGCGGCCGCCTTGGCTTTCGACGCGGCCACGTCCTTGATGTACTCGCGTCCGCCATTGATGGAAAACGCGGGCACGCCTGCCTTGGCAAAGCTGAAATGATCGCTGCGGAAATAACCGCCAGCCAGGTCGGGACGCGCTTGCGCAATGTGCATGCCCATGGATTTCGCCACCGTGGCGGCCATGGCACCCAGTTCCGTGCGCTCGCTGCCTTGCGCACCGATGTCATGCGTGGCGCCGACAAAGTTCAGGCTGTCCAGATTCAACGCGGCCGCCGTCTTGTTCAAAGGCCACAGCGGGTCGGCTGCGTAAGCGGCGCTGCCCAGCAAGCCTTGTTCCTCGGCCGCTACCCACAGGAATATCTGCGTGCGCTTCGCCGGTTTCTTGACGGCTTCCTGCGCCATGGCCAGCAAGCCGGCCGTGCCGGAAGCGTTATCGACGGCGCCGTTGTAAATCGTATCTCCGCTGTCACCTTGCTTGCCCAGGTGGTCCCAGTGGCCGCTGTAGATGACGGCTTCATCCTTCAATGTCGGATCGGTACCCGGCACCATGCCGGCGATATTGAACTGCTCCACCTTGCGCACGATGGACTTCATGTCGCCCGACAACTTGGCGTTCAAGGCGACGGCCTTGAAGTCCTTGCTTTCCGCTTGCGCGCGCAAGGCATCCAAATCCTGCCCGCCCGCAGCAAACAGACGGCGCGCCGCGTCTTCCGCGATCCAGCCCTGCAGCGGCGTGCCGGCAGTGCGGTCTGCCAGTTGGAAGCGCTCGCTGCCGCTCCAGCTGTTTTGCACCACGCTCCAGTCGTACGATGCGGACGGTTTCGTGTGGATCAGCAATACGCCAGCCGCGCCCTGGCGTTTGGCTTCCTCGAATTTGTAGGTCCAGCGGCCGTAATACGTCAGCGCCTTGCCGGCGAAGCGGTTCGGCTCGGTGGCTGTGGGTTGCGGATCGTTGACCATCATGACGACGATCTTGTCTTTGACATCGGCGCCCTTGAAATCGTTCCAGCCCTCTTCCGGCGCCGTGACGCCGTAGCCGACGAACACCAGCGCCGCGTCCAAGGTGTGGGCGGCAACGGAGTCGCCCGTGGCCCAGACCCAGTCCGGGCCGAACGCCAGCGGTACGGCCTTGCCGCCCGCCACGGCTTGCAGGCTGCTGTCTTGTGGCAAGGATTTTACACCGGCGATATGTACGCTCTGGCGATAACTATTTCCCCGCACGGGGCGCAAACCGGCCATCTGCGCCTGGGTTTCCAGATACGCCACCGTCAGGTCGGCGCCGCGCTGGCCCGTGCCGCGACCTTCCAGCAAATCGTTGGACAGGAAGGCCAGGTGGGCGCGCAGCGGCCCTTCCTGCACCATGGGCAAACCGGTCGCGGCGTGGGCGGAAAACGCCAGCGCAGTCAAGGCGAGGGAAGAAAACAGCTTCTGCATAAGATCCTTTGGGTAAGAGGAGACATTCAGTCCGGCGGATGGCCGGGCCGGCGATTGTATGCCATGGGGCAGGCACATCAAAATGCGGACAAAAAAAATCCCCGCAGCAAGGGCGGGGATAGCAGAAAGAAGAGCGTCAGACCAGCAAGGCCGCCGCCAGCGATTCGATCTCTTCGGCCGATTCGTCGAGAATGGTGTGCAGGGTGCTGCCGCCAATCCCAAAATCGATCTTCGCCGCTGCCAGGCGTCGCTCGGCGCTTTCCGGCGGGTGCAGGGGCGAGCCCACAGGCGACAGATCGTTGGCCAGCACCAGGGTCGCGCCCAGGGTGCGGGGCGGGAACGGGCTGCCACCGTGCCACATGCCTTCCACGGCCTGCAAGACCATGTCGGGTACTTGCAGCTGGCGCAACACGCCGCGGCCGATCAGTTTTTCGCCGTATTCGATCCAGTCTTCCGTGTTGTCGTCGAGCAAGCCCGGATATTCCTCGGCGCGCGACAGCAGATAAAAGCCGCCCACTTCATGCACGATGGCGGCGAACATGGCCGTTTCCACGTCCACATGCGTGACCTTTTTGGCGATGACCTGGCTCAACGCAGCCACGTGGGCCGTGTGCTCCCACAGCTTGGCGGACTTGGCGCGCAATTGCGGGTCCGTGATCTGGCTGCCCAGCTGGCGCACGATGACGGATGCCACCATCGATTTCAAGGTGGCAAAGCCCAGGCGCGAGACGGCCGCGCGCACATTGGCGATTTCATTGCCGGAACGGTTATAGGCGGCCGAATTGGCCAATGCCACGACCCGCGCCGACAGCAGCGGCTCGGCCATGACCATGCGGGCGGCCGCTTCGATATGGCAATCGGGGTCGTCCAGCGCTTCCTGCAGCTTCAAGGTGGCCTTGACGTTGGCGGGGAACGTCAGCTCGCCCTTGCTCGCTTGCAGCGCGATAATCTTGAATACTTCGAGTCTGTCCATGGGTCGATCTCCGGTACGGGCCTATTCAGGCTCTGCAGTGTGGGTGGGCCGGGAATGCGCTCCCGGCCCGGCTCCCGTTTCCGGCAATATTACAGCATGTTTACAACCACTCCTATTACTTTCCGGAAACTTTCCCTGCCACGCCTTCGACAAAATAATCCATCTTCGTCAGCGCCGCATCGTCCAGCACGCCTTTGTCCAGGCGCACCTTGCCATCGTTATCCTTGATCGGCGCACTGAAAGGATTGAGCTTGCCAGCAACCAAGTCTTTCTCGCGCGCCAATACAAACTGCTTCACATCGGCGGGCACGGCAGCGTTGATGCCTTCCAGCTTGACCATGCCATCCTTGATGCCGCCCCAGGTGCTGCTGGACTTCCATGTACCGTCCAGCACGGCTTGCGCCTGCTTCGTGTAGTACTCGCCCCAATGGTGGGTGACGGCGGCCAGCTGCGCCTTCGGCCCGTACTTTTTCATGTCCGAGTGGTAGGCGATTGCATACTTGCCTTTCTCTTCCGCGGCCTGCACCACGGCGGTCGAGTCCGTGTGGTGGGTGACCACGTCGGCACCCTGGCCGATCAGGGTGATGGCCGCGTCGCGTTCCTTGCCCGGGTCGAACCAGCTATTCACCCACACCACTTTCACTTCCGCCTTGGGGTCGACGCTGCGCATGCCGCGCGTGAAGGCGTTAACTCCCTGCAACACTTCCGGGATGGGAAAGGCCGCCACATAACCGGCCACATGGGTCTTGCTCATCTTGCCGGCCAACACGCCCGCCAGGTAGCGGCCCTCGTAGAAACGCGCATTCGTATTGGCCACGTTGACGGCCGTCTTGTAGCCAGTCAGGTGGATGAACTTCACATTAGGAAATTGCTTCGCCACTTTCAAGGTGGGATTCATGTAGCCGAACGAGGTCGTGATGACCAGCTTGCTGCCCGTTTGCGCCAGGTCACGGATCACGCGCTCCGCATCGGCGCTTTCCGGCACATTTTCCACAAACCGGGTGCTGATCTTGTTGCCCAGCGCCTTTTCCATTTCCTTGCGCGCCTGGTCATGCTGGGTGGTCCAGCCCGCGTCGCCAATGGGGCTGATGTAAACAAAACCGACATTCAGCGGCGCAGTGGCCGGTGCGGCGGCCATGGCAGGCATCAGAATGGCACTGCAAACGGCGACGCACAATAGTTTCTTGGACATGGTTTTCCTTGTGGTGAGTGATTAATTTCCGGGATTGAAATTTTTCCCCAACGAAGCGGGCATGTTGAGCTTGATGTAATTGGCATTGCTGGAGATCAGCACCAGCACGACGATGGCCGCCACGTACGGCAGCATCGACAGCAGTTGCGAGGCGATGGGCACGCCCAGCGCCTGCGCATGGAACGTCAATATCGTGATACCGCCAAACAGGTAGGCACCGCCCACCACGCGCGCCGGGCGCCAGGTGGCAAAGGTGGTCAGCGCCAGCGCGATCCATCCGCGTCCCGCCACCATGCCCTCGACCCACAGCGGCGTGTAGACGAGCGACAAGAAGGCACCGGCCAGGCCGCAGCAGGCGCCGCCGAACAGCACGGCCGCCAGGCGGATGCGGCGCACGGGGTAGCCGAGCGCATGCGCGGACGCTGGCGACTCGCCCACGGCGCGCAACACCAGTCCCGCCCGCGTGCGGTACAAAAACCAGGCGATGGCCACGCACAGCAATAGCGACAGATACACCATCGGATGCTGGCGGAACAGGGCCGGCCCCAGCACGGGAATGTCTTCCAGGAAGGGAATGCCGAACCTGCCGTTGTGCAAGCTGTTGCCCACATAGTTCAGGCCGATATACGTGGATGCGCCCGCGCCAAATAGCGACAGGGCCAGGCCCGTCGCGTACTGGTTCGTGCCCAGCCACACGGTCAGCCAGGCAAAGAAGCCGGACAAGACCATGCTGGCCCCCGCTCCCGCCAGAAAGCCCAGGGTGGGGCTGCCCGTGTTGAGGGCCACGGCAAAGCCCGTGATGGCCGACACCAGCATCATGCCTTCCGCGCCCAGGTTGACCACGCCCGCCTTTTCATTGACCAGCAACCCCAGCGCGGCGAGCATCAGCGGCGTGCCCGCATTGATGCTGGCGGCGATCAATGGTGCTATCGTCAGGGCCAGGTTATCCATGTTTTCTCCAGCGCAGTTTGTATTGGATCAGCACATCGCAGGCGAGCAAGGCGAACAGCAAGATGCCCTGGAACACGCCCGTAATCGCGCTGGGCAAGCCCAGGCGCGATTGCGCCAGTTCGCCGCCAATATAAAACAGGGCCATGACGAAGCTGGAGAAGATCACGCCCACCGGATGCAGCCGCCCCACGAAGGCGACGATGATGGCGGCAAAGCCGTAGCCGGGCGACACGGTGGGCGTGAGCTGCCCCATCGGCCCCAGCACTTCGCACGCGCCCGCCAGGCCCGACAGGGCGCCGCAAATCAGCAGGGACGACCATAAAGTCTTGCGCGAAGAAAAACCCGCATACCGGGCGGCGGCAGGCGCCATGCCGCCCACGCGCAGGCGGAAGCCGGAAATGCTACGGGACAGGTACAGCCAGCCACCCAGGGAAGCCAGCAAGGCGAAGATGATGCCCACGTGCAAGCGCGTATCGCTGATCACCATAGGTAACAGCAAGCCGTCCGACAGCAGTTTCGATTGAGGGAAGTTAAACCCTTCCGGGTCGCGCAGCACGCCGTAGACGAGATAGCTGAGCAGCAATTGGGCGATGTAGACCAGCATCAGCGAGACGAGGATTTCGCTGGCGTTGTAGCGGTCGCGCAGCCATGCCACCAAGCCTGCCCACACCATGCCGCCCGCCATGCCGGCCAGCAGGGAAACGCCGATGATGGCCGTACTTCCCACGCCATCGTCCAGGTACAGGGCGGCCGCGCCGCCGCAGATGGCGCCCAGGGTCAGCTGTCCTTCCGCGCCGATGTTATAGATGTTGGCGCGAAAGCAGATGGCCAGGCCGACGGCGATCAAGAGCAGCGGCGCCACCTTGATGCCCAGCTCGGACCAGCCGTGCGCATCGCGCAAAGGTTCCACGAAGAAGACGGCCAGGCCCGCCAGCGGATCGTGTCCCAGCGCAATAAACAACAGCGCGCCGCACAGCACGGTAAGCAGCACGGCCAGCACGGGCGACAGCCACGACATCAACCTTGACGGTGCGGGACGTGCTTCCAGGCGCAAGGCAAACTTAGCCATGGACAGCCTCCTGCGGCCACAGCCCGCTCATCCATTGCCCCACCTGCGCCACGCTGGCATCAGCCACGTCCAGGGACGGCGAAATCTTTCCTTTCGCCATCACCAGCAAGCGATCGCTGATGTCGAACAATTCATCGAGTTCCTCCGACACGACCAGCAGGGCGCAGCCCGCGTCGCGCAGCGCCAGCAATTCCGCGCGGATTTGCGCGGCCGCGCCCACGTCCACGCCCCAGGTCGGCTGCGCCACCACCAGCACGGTGGGCTCGCGCATGACTTCGCGTCCGACTATGTATTTCTGCAAGTTGCCACCCGACAGGCTGCCCGCCAGCGCTTGCGGCCCGCCCGCCTTCACCTGGAAGCGGGCGATGATGGCCGCCGCCCGCTGCGCGATGACCTTGTGGCGCACGAAGCCGTGGCGGATGGTGGCGGGTGTCTGCAAGCTGAGCAAGACGTTGTCGGCCAGCCCCATGTCGGGCACGGCGCCCCGCCCCAGCCGCTCCTCGGGCACAAAGCCGAAGCCCAGGGCCCGCCGACGTCCCGGCGGCAAGCGTCCCGCCGGCGTGCCGTTCAGCACGATGCTGGCGGGAGCAGCGCGCATGTCCTCGCCAGACAGCGCGGCCAGCAATTCCTGCTGGCCATTGCCGGACACGCCAGCGATGCCGACGATCTCGCCCGCGCGCACGTCGAAATTGAGATCCGTCAATTGCGTGGCGAACGGATGGCTCTTCGGCAAATGCAGATTGCGCACGCTCAACATGGCGGCACCGGGCGTGCGCGCCACGCGCGTGACGGCGGGCGGCTCGGCGCCGATCATCATGCGCGACAGGCTGGCCGCAGACTCTTGCGATGGGTCGCACACGCCCGCATTCTTGCCGGCGCGCACCACCGTGCAGGTATGGCACAGGGCGCGGATCTCGTCGAGCTTGTGGCTGATGTACAGGATGCTGCAGCCTTCGGCCGCCAGCTGGCGCAAGGTGCCAAACAGTTTCTCCACGGCGCCCGGTGTCAGCACGGACGTCGGTTCGTCGAGGATCAACAGTTGCGGCTTGGCCAGCAAGGCGCGCACGATTTCCACGCGCTGGCATTCGCCCACCGACAAGGTGTGCACGTGGCGCTGCGGTTCCAGGTCCAGGCCGTACTGGCGCGCCGTCGCTTCGATGCGCTGCGCCAGTTCCCTCATGTTGGTGCCGGCGGGCAAACCAAGGGCGATGTTTTCTGTCACGGTGAGCGTATCGAACAGGGAAAAATGCTGGAACACCATGGCGATGCCCAGCGCGCGCGCGGCCGACGGGTTGGCGATATCGACCTCGCGGCCATTCCACAGGATGCGGCCACCATCGGGTTGCACGGCACCGTAAATGATTTTCATCAAGGTCGATTTGCCGGCACCGTTTTCGCCGAGCACGGCGTGAATCTGTCCTGGCGCCACGGTCAAGTGGATGCCGTCATTGGCCACCACGGACGGATAGCGCTTGCTGATGTCGTGTAATTCCAGGCGTGCCGTCATTGTTTTTTTCGTGCCTCGCTGCATGGTCGCCGACATAGTCGCCGGTGGGAAAAATCAAGCTGGTGTCTCTATCGTATCGGCATCCGCAGCACTTGGGGGGCGGGCGTGGCGGCACGCATTTCTATTTCCGCAAAAAAACAACACCTGTATACAATTTTGAAAAAAATTATCAGCTTTACAGCAGCCGCCTTACCCCGCAAGGGCCAGAAGGTGCGATGATTATATGCAGAAAATGATAGTAACTATGCAGAAAATACATATCGTCCGGTGCGGCGATGCTCGCATCATGGATTGAACGGCGCGCAATATATCCCATCGCAGCGCTTCATGCGGGCTACGCCCCCTGCCATCCCGAATATCCGTTTTTCAACACCGCCATCAGGAGCCGAAAGTGCCAAAAACCATACCGTGTCTGTTGCTCTGCCTCACTACTACCCTCGGCGTGGGAGCGACCGCCCAGGCTGCCGAATGGAGCGACACCTCGCTCAGCTGGCGCGCCGGCAATGATTACCGCGAGCCCTTCAATCCCGATGACATCAAGAAAAACATCTTTGCCATCACGCACGCCAGCGGCTACAAATACGGCAGCAACTTCGTCAACCTGGATTTCCTGCTGTCCGACAGCAAGGACCCTGGCGCGCTGGGCAAGACTTCCGGCGCGCAAGAGGCGTATCTGGTGTACCGCAACACCATCGACATCGGCAAGGTGCGCGGCAGCGACATCAAGTTCGGCCCCGTGCGCGGCGTCGGGGTCACCCTGGGCTTTGACGTCAACACGAAAAATGACGTCGGCTACAACTCGCGCAAGCGCATGCTGGTGGCCGGCCCCACGCTGATGTGGGACGTGCCTGGCTTCTTCAACACCAGCCTGCTGTTGCTGCGTGAAAGCAACGCCCCAAGCGGCGCCTTCCCGCCTATCTCCCAAGTAACGGGCCGCTACACGTATAAAACGCACGCCATGCTGGCGGGCGCCTGGGCCATTCCCCTGTCGCCGCTATTCTCGTTCGAAGGTTTCTTTAACCTCATCGATTCCAAAGGCAAGGATGAAGTGGGACGCGACACGGCGGTGGAAACGAATATCGACATGCAAGTGATGTACGACGTGGGTGCAGCCCTGGGCAGCGCCAAGAACACCTTCCGCGTGGGCCTGGAATACCAGTACTGGAAGAATAAGTTCGGCAACTCGCCCGCCACCACGGGCAATGTGGGCCAGACGGCGAAGACGCCGATGATACGCGCGGAGTACCATTTCTAAGAATCATTGTCACGCATCAACACCCACGCTCGCGCCTGATGCCAGCATGAAGCTTTCCTGCTGGCGGAGAGCGCGACCGTGGAACAACTATTGCCGTATTACGAGCGCGAGCTGGGCTTGTTCCGCCAGTACACGCGCGAGTTTTCCAGCCGCTACCCGAAAGCGGCCGGACGCCTGCTGATCGCCGGCGACACGTGCGAAGACCCGCATGTCGAGCGCCTGATCCAGTCCGTCGCCCTGCTCACGGCCAGGGTCGCCAAGCGCCTCGACGACGCCTATCCGTAATTCACCCATTCCCTGCTCGACACCCTGTACCCGCACTACCTGCGACCATTTCCCTCATGCTCCATCGTGCGCATCGCCGCCGATGAAGCGCCGGACGGTGGCCAGCTGGCCCAGCTTGCGCATGTCCCGCGCGGCACGGTGCTGCGTTCGCAACCGGTGCAAGGCGTAGCTTGCAAATTCACCAGCGCGTATGATGTGACTCTGGCGCCGCTGGCCATTTCTCGCCTGCATTTTTCAGCGATCATCGACGCGCCGCCCGGCTTGCGCCTGCCCGACGGCGCCAGCGCCCTGCTCAGCATTCAATTCACCAGCAACAGCGCTCAGTACTATCTGGATCAACCGGGGTTTTCCAGCCTGCGCCTGTTTGCCGATGGCGAGCCGTCCGTGCGCGCGGCCCTGCTCGACGCCCTGTTCCTGCGCGGCGCGGGCGCGTATGTGGCACTGGACGAACACAGCCCGTGGCTGGCTGTCGATGGCACGCCGCTGGCGCCGGCCGGCTATGCGCAAGACGACGCGCTGATCCCCATTTCCGCCCGTTCGCACCCGGCCTTGCGCCTGCTGACCGAGTATTTCGCCTTTCCGGAAAAATTCCATTTCATCGATATCGCCTGGTCCAGGCTGGCGGCCCTGTTGCCGAAGCAATGCCGCCAGTTCACCTTGCACCTGCCGCTTCAGGGCGTGCGCAGCGACAGCCACGAGGCGCGGCTATTGTCCGGCGTCAGCCGCGACAACCTCTTGCTGGGATGCACGCCTGTCGTCAACCTGTTTGCCAAGTCCGGCGTGCCGATCCGCCTCACGCATACGGAACCCGACTACGCCCTGGTGGCCGATGCCACGCATGCGTTTGCCTACGACATCCACAGCATCGATGCCGTCACCGTGCTGCGCAAGGATGAGGCCGGCGAGCGCCTGAGCACTTTCTTGCCGCTGTATGCCTCTCTGCAAGGCGCGCAGAGCGAGCAGGGCCAATATTGGCTGGCGCGCCGCGACGAAGCCGTGGCGGCCATCAGCCCCGGCCATGAAATGCGCCTGAGCCTGATTGACCCGCAGTTTTCACCGGGCAGCGCGGCCTGTGCCACCGTCTCGACGCAGCTAGTGTGCAGCAACCGCGACTTGCCCACGCAGTTGCATTACGGCTTGCCCGGCGGCGACCTGCTGGCCGAAGACGTGCCCGACGGCATCCCCGCGCGCTTCCTGCGCAAGCCCACGCCCAGCATGCGCTTTCTGGCGGACACGCACTGGCGCCTGATTGCGCACCTGTCGCTCAATTACGCCAGCCTGACGCAAGCGGGCCTGGGCGAATTCCAGAAAATGCTCAGCCTGTACGACCTGCCCCGTTCGCCCTCCACGCAGCGCCTGATCCAGGGCATCGTCACGCTGGAACACGGCAGCACGCGCGCGTGGATGCCGACCGCGCCGTTTCCCACCCTGATGCCCGGCATCGCCATCCGCCTGGGTATCGACGAACAAGCCTTCGTAGGCAGCAGCATCTATATTTTCGCCCAGGTGCTGCAGCGCTACTTCGCCCTGAACAGCCAGCTCAACTGCTTTAGCCAACTGACGCTGCTGTCCCAGCGCAGCGGCGAGGAACTCATCCGATGCCCAGAACGCAGCGCCGACGCCACGCCAGCGTAATCCAGCAATTGCTCGACGCGCCGCAGCGCTTCGAGTGCTTCCAGGCGCTGCGCCTGCTGCTGGCGTGGCTGGCCGAACACGGCATCGATGAGCACACGGCGCTGGCAAAGATCATGCGCTTCGACAACAGCGTCTCGCTGCGCTTTCCCGCCAGCCAGATCGAGGCGCTGGCGACAAACGGCATCGCCGATGCCGATGCCCTGCTGCAGGCGCTGCTGTCGGGTCATTTACAACATATCCACCTCACGCCCGCCTTCATTGGCCTGCTGGGCTGCCACGGCAGCTTGCCCAGCCACTATTCGGAGCGCATCGCCGCGCACCAGCATGGCGAGCGCGACACCAGCGCACGCGCCTTTCTCGATCTGTGTTCCAGCCGCGCCGTTACCCTGTTTTACCAGGCCTGGCAAAAATACCGCATCGAGCAGGCCGGTCACGGCGGGGATTTCCTGTCGCGCCTGCTGGCCCTGGCCGCATGCCAACCGGGCCAGGTCCAGGACCAGGCGGCTATCGGCCTGTACAGCGGCTTGCTTCAGCAGCGCAACATCTCGTCCATCGTCATGGCGCGCATTCTCGGCGAGCACTTTGGCGTGCCCTGCCACATCACCGAAGCGACGGGCGCCATGGACGCACTGGCGCCGCGCGAACAAACGGCGCTGGGCATGGCCAATGCGGTGCTGGGCCAGCGCGCCACCATCGGCGAGCGCTGCCGCCGCCCCGACCTGGCCGTGCGCCTGCGCCTCGGTCCGCTCACGGCGCAGCAACACGCCAGCTTTTTGCCGCGCGCCCCTGCCAGCCAGGCGCTGCGGCACATGCTGATGCTGTTCGGCCAGCCGCTCGTGCGCTACGAGATCGTGCTGGTGCTGCGCGCCAGCGAGGTAAGGGGACTGGCATTGACGAGCGCGCCACAAGGCGGACTCGGCTGCAATAGTTTCCTCGGCGCTACAGCATCACCGCGCCACCGCGACGACATGCATTACGAAATGCAATTGATGCCCTCACTGAAAGATTGAACCTTGCGGCCGCGCAAAACGCCTGTGTTCGCTATTGCTACAGTCGATCAACGATTCCTACCGTGAAGCGATGCGCGATGAGCCAGTTCCCCGATACGACGGCGGCATGGATGGCATTAACGGGCGATATGCAGGGCCAGCGCCTGCTGCGCCTGCACTTTCCGCATGGCGACGGCCCTGCCCACATTCAGTTCCTGGCCAACAGCCTGGCCGCCAGCGAAAGCCTGTCGCGCGACTTTTCCTATGTGGTGGAAGTATTGTCCGACGACGCCGCCATCGCACTCAACAAAGTGATGGGCAAGATGGTGACCGTCGAACTGGTGCGCGAAGACGGTACCTTGCGCTACTTCAACGGCTATGTATTCGAGTTCCGCTTCCTGCGCACGGACGGCGGCTTCGCCTTTTATGAAATGGTGCTGGAGCCGTGGCTGTCGCACTTGCACTTGCGGCAAAACAATGTCGCCTTCCACGGCTTGACGGTGGCGGCGCTGACGGACAAAGTCTTCGATGACTACCTGATGCGCGACTACAAGCTGGCCGCCAGCGGCCTGGACCCTGCCATCACCTACACCTGCCAACACAACGAAAGCGATCACAACCTGCTGCACCGCCACTGGGAGCAACTAGGCTGGCACTACCGCTACGAACACCGCCACGACGGCCACACCTTGTGGCTGGGCGACGACAGCAGCACCGGCAAGCCCATCGATGGTGTTTCGAGCGCCATGCCCTTCCAGCACCAGGCCGGTTCCCTGGAAGACGATGGCGTGCATCAATGGAGCACGGTGCGGCGCATGGCCCCGGCCCAGATGACGGTGGCCAGCTTCAATTTCAAGAACCCGCGCAGCGCCCGCGCCAGCGGCGACTCGCTGAACAAACAAGGCGCCGTGCCCGCGCTGGAAGTGTATGAAAACACGGGCAGCTACGGTTTCAAAAACATCGACGATGGCGAAGCGCTGGCCCGGCGCCGCATGGAAGAGCGCGACGCGCAGGGCCAGCTGTTCGAAGCGCAGGGCAACGACCGCACGGCGCAGCCGGGACGCTGGTTCACCCTGGGCGGGCATTTCGACAGCGCAGCTGGCGAATACCTGATCCTCTCCGTGCACCACTACGCCAGCAATAACTATCAGCAAGGGCACGGCGCCACTTCGCACTACAGCAACACATTTACCTGCATCCCCCGCGCCACTCCCTGGCGCCCCGGCCGCAACTTCCACAGCCGCGAACCGAAGATCTACGGCGTGCAGACAGCCACCGTGGTCGGGCCGCCCGGCGAGGAAATCCATACGGACGGTTATGGTCGGGTGAAGGTGCAATTCCACTGGGACCGCCTGGGCACCTTCGACGACAAAAGCTCGCCGTGGATAAGAGTGATATCGACCTGGGCCGGGCCGAATTTCGGCCACATCAGCCTGCCCCGGGTGGGCATGGAAGTGGCCGTGCAATTTCTCGACGGTAACGTCGCCATGCCCATCATCATCGGCTGCGTCTACAACGCGCGCAATATGCCGCCATGGGAGCTACCGGCCAACAAGACGCAAAGCGGCATGCTGAGCCGCTCCTCAAAAAAAGGTTCCGCCGCGCACGCCAATGCCCTGCGCTTCGAGGACCGCAAGGATGCGGAAGAGCTATGGCTGCATGCGGAAAAAGACCAGCGCATCGAAGTCGAGCATGACGAATCGCACTGGGTCGGCAATGACCGGCGCAAAACCGTCGACCGCGATGAAACCGTGCACGTCAAGCGCGACCGCACGGAAACGGTGGACCACGATGAAGACATCACCGTGCACAACAACCGCCGTGAGCGCGTCGACCATGACGAACACATCGACATCGGCGACAGCCGCCGCGAACACGTGGGCGGCAACGAGCTGGTGCAGATCGACGGCCACCGTTCGGAACGGGTGACCCTGGCCAAGGACGAAACGATCGGCCTGGCCAAGGTGCTGACCATCGGCGCGGCCTACCAGACCACCGTCATCGGCGCCATGAATACCACCGTGGTGCTGGCGCAGGCCGAGCAGATCGGCCTGGCGAAAAGCGTCATCGTCGGCGCCGACAGCACGCTCACGGCCACCGATTCGCACACGATGACGGTAGGCACGTCCAGCATCACCATCACGCCGGGACGCATCGAACTCGTTGCCGATGAAATCATCATTCGCGGCAGATCGAAGGTGCAGATCCATGGCGACGACATCGACAACAATCCGGGCTGACGATGAACGACGCCGGCACCGCCCATTTCAACATCCCCAACCTGCTGTTCGACAACCGCACGCCGCACGCGGCCAGCCAGTTCGACATGGTCGACCAGTTTGGCGCAGCCTTCCACGTCGTGGTGGCGCGCATGGGCTACACCATGGGGCCGTGCGGCGCCGATGGCCTGACCAGCCTGCTGCCCATGGCGCGGCCATCGCCGCTGGCCACGGAAGACCGGCACCTGGGTGGCGACACGCAGGCGGGCAGTGTACAGGAGAGCGACTTCGCGCCGTACAAGCCGCGCTGCGATGTGATCGTCAATGGCGTGGCGCACGCGCCGCGCGGGCAGGCGATGCCGCAATTTCTCGTCAACCTGAAGCTACGGTCGGAAAAGAAGACCCTGATCGACAAGACCTTGCAGGTGTGCGGCGAGCGCGCTTTCCGCAAGAAAGCCATCCTCACGCGCCTGGCGCAGGGCTGCGCCCGCGTCGCCACGGCGGGGTTGCTGCGGCCGAACCCGTGGCACTTGTCGGCGCCAGAAGCGTTCCTGCAATTGCCGCTGCACTATGCCTATGCGTATGGCGGCCAATGCCGCATCGAGGCCGATGGCTGCAACGCGGCGACGCACGATTCCTGCCAGGCCAACCCGCTGGGACGGGGCTTTGCGCGCCACAGGTACCTGGATGCGAAACACATCAATGAGGTGCCCGCGCCTCGCATTACGCATGCATCGCTGCCGTGCACGGCCACCCAGTTCTGGCACGGTGCGGGCGGCAAGGAGCTACCCGCGCCGGCGGGGCTGGCCGTTATCGGCCGTGGCTGGCTGCCGCGCCGCACGTTGGCAGGCAGCATCGTGGTCAAGGACAAATGGGATGCCGAGGAAGTCCCCGCCCTGCCGGAAGACTTCGACTTTGCCTACTGGAACAGCACGCCGCCCGACCAGCAATGTCCGTACCTGGCGGGACGGGAACAATTCACGCTGACCAATCTGTGCCGCCACGACCATCCTTCGGCCCGCATCGACCCGCGCGGCAACACGGTGCTGCGCTTCGCCTTGCCCGAACAAGTAATGTGCCTGCTGCTGGCGGACAAGAACGACCAGTTGCTCGTCTGGCGCCTGGCCATCGATACGGTGCTGGTCGATCCTGAGGCGGCCAGCGTGGAACTGGTCTGGCGCGCCATCGTGCCGGCCGATGCGGGCCAGGTCGCCTCGCGCCTGCTGCACCTGATGGAGCCGGCGCAGATCGCGCGCATCGAACTGCTGGAACAGGCGCAGAAAGCACTAAGCGAAGCCGCCGAGCAAGGCAAAAAACCATGACGAATGAAACCGTCACCAAGGCCTCGCGCTTCTATTGCGTCAGCCTCAGCCCCGACATTTGCAAGACCCCCGTCGGCTCCAGCACGCCTCCTATTCCCTACAGTATCATCGGTGAATTCTCGGAGGCACAGAACGCTTCGCCCAACGTCAAGTCGCACAGCGAACCCGTCATCCTGCACCAGCGCAGCATCATTCCCACCGTCAAGGGCGACGCGGCCGGCAAGGCGGGCGGAATCAAGAGCGGCACCGTCGGCAAACAGGTCGACACCAAGGTCGCCAGCGCCATCCACCGCGCCAACGGTGCCAACCTGGTGCAGATGGGGCGCGAAGTGTGGATGAATTCGCGCAATACCGTGGGCAAGATTTATGAGCGGGGCGCGGAGGCGGCCAAGCCCGTGCTCAAGGACCTGAAGGCGGCGATACGGGAAGCGGCACAAGACTACAAGGATCATGGTTCGAAGAGCATGCATGATTCAGCGGAGGAGATGCTCGATAGTGGCGGAGATCTTTTGCTTGGTAGCGCCGTAACGGGAGGCACTGGCGCTCTACTGACACTCACTGTAGCTGGCGCACCGGTCGGCGGTGCAATGGTGGCGACTGCAGCTGTTGGAGGAGCGACTGGCACAGTCATGACCGCATCAGGTTCTGTGACAAAGGTCGGTGCAAACATACTTGACCATGCTGCAGAATTTGCTTTAACGGGAAAAACGCCGGATGTCGGTCGCGCCGCGTTTGATACTGGCATCAATGTAATTGAGGATGTGGCTCAATCATTCATCTTTCGAAAATTCCCAGGTTTGGGAAAACTTGTCGGCAAAAAACTGGCCCCTCATCTCAAGGAAATGAGGGACAAGCTGCCAGCTAAAAAACCACCCAAGCCGCCCCCAAACCTCGACAAACCTCCCCCAAAAAACGGCGGCGACGACGGCAAGAGCCGTGGCAAGAAAGAGCCGAAATCGGAACCGCCTTCCGACTGCTGCCCCAAGGATAGCGGCCCCGCCAAAAAGCCCGTCAAGGGACGCAAACCCGTGCATTTCGGCACGGGGCAGGAAATCCTGTACCAGACCGATTTCGCGCTCGAACGCAGCGTCCCCATCGCCTGGACGCGCTGCTACCGCTCCGGCGCCGAATGCGAAGACGAGGGTTTGCTGGGCGCGCGCTGGTCCACGCCCTACACCACCAGCCTGTCGCTATGCGATGCCGGCATCGTGTTGCACGATGATAGCGGCCGCGCCCTGCGCCTGCCCCACCTGGAAGCGGGCCAACAGCACAACAGCCGCAAGGAAGGTTTTACGCTGACTCGCGACGGCGCCGAGACTTTTACCGTGCTATGGCGCGACGGCAGCGTCGACCGCTACGCGCGCGCTGAAGGCGGCTGGCTGCCGCATGGCTACGACGGCGTCAACGCCATGCTGGCCCCATCCGCTCCCGTCGCCACGCAGCGCTTTGCGCTTGTGCGTAGCGAAGGGCGGGATGGACGCGGCATCCACATAGACCGATACATGGATGCCAAACCGGGCGCAGTGCTGCTGCGCCTGCGCAGCGACGATGGCAGCGTGCTCGAAGCCATGCGTGGAGCTGAGGAAACGGCCATCCACATCGGCAGCATCGACGAGGTATTGCCCGACGGCAGCCGACTCTGCCATGTCCGCTACGCCTATGCCAGCGAAACGGAGGATGCACAACCGCTCTTCGCGCCCCACCACAATCTGGTCAGCCAGTCGAATGCCCTGGGCGACACGCGCCGCTACAGCTATCGTCACCACCTGCTCACGTCGTGCAGCAGCTACACGGGTTTTACGTACGAACTCGAATGGATCAGCCTGGACGCGCTGCGCGCCCGCTGGAGCGGCTCCCCATTGAGCGAGCAGGAACTGGCCGAACGTTTCCCCGTCACCCTGGCCAACAGCTACCAGGCGCGCGCCATCGCCACCCGGGCATGCGATGGCAGCGAGCACATGCGCATCGATTACGTGGACAACGACACCAGCCGCGTCACGGAAAACGGCGGCGTCCTCGAATACACATTCGACGCCAACTGGATGGTCACCGAAGTGTGCCGCGTGAATGGCGACAAGGCCGCCTCGCTGGGCCGGCGCGAGTGGGACAGCGACGGCATGCTGCTGGCCGATATCGATGCCAACGGCGCCGCCACCTGCTATGCCTACGATGCAGCCGGCAACCTGACCCGCAGCACCGATGCCAAGGGGCACAGCAGCAACATCGAATACGATGGCCAGAACCAGCCCGTCGCCTTCACGGATGCGCTGGGCAACACCGCACGCCGCGAATACGATGCGGCAGGCCGCCCCGTCAGCATCACCGATGCCTTGGGCCACGTCACGCGCTACCGCTACGACCAGCGCGGCCAGTTGGTGGAACTGATCGACGCCAGGGGCGGCAGCAAGCATTTTCAGTACAGCCACCAGGGCTGGCTGACCAGCTACACGGATTGTTCCGGCCACAGCAGCGAATACAGCTACGACAAGCAGGGAAGATTGACGGCCGCACGCGATGCCATGGGCCACGTCAGCAGCTATGAGTACGACGGCCTCGGCCGCCTGACCGGGGTCATCACACCAGACAAAACACGGGAACACTACGCCTACGATGCAGACGGCAATCTGATCTTGCACGTGGATGGCGCCGGCCAGCAGACGCGCTACCGCTACAACGGCCAGGGCTTGCCCGTGGAGCGCACGGACGCCATCGGCCAGACGGTGCAGTATCGCTACGATAGCGCGCTGCAACTGACGGAATTGATCAACGCCAAGGGCGAAAGCTACGAACTCGCGTATCACGCGGAAGGCTGGCTGGCGTCGGAAACGGGCTTCGACGGCAAGCGCACGCAATACAGCTATGACCAGGCCGGCAACCTGACCGCCACCGAGTGCGGCAGCCAGCGCACGCAGCTGCTGCGCGACGCGCTCGGTTTGCTGCAAGTCAAGACCACGTCGGACGGCGTGGTGCGCTACGCCTACGATGCACTGGGCCGTTTGACGGCCGTATCCGCACCGCAAGCCGAACAGCGTTTCTTCCACGATGTGCTGGGCCAGCTGATCGAAGAACGCAGCGCATATTTTCTGCAATCCCTGCCCGACGCCGACAGGCTGCCCAACGCCCCGCGCGCGCCGGATGCCAGCTTTGTCATGACGCACGCGTATGATGAGCTGGGCAACCGCATCCAGACGGTCTTGCCGAACGGCCGCCGCATCGACACCTTGCGCTACGGCTCCGGCCACTGGCATGGCGTGCTGTGGCAAGGCAAGGCCGTGGTCGACGTGGAACGCGACAAGCTGCACCGCGAAAAACAGCGGCAACTGGGCAGCAGCGGCTTGCTGGCCACGCGCCAGTACGACCCGCAATCGAGACTCACCCAACTGACCCTGGCGCGTAGCGCCGACGCGCCTTCGCCCTTGCGCGAGCGCCGCTTTCATTATGACGCATCAGGCAATCTGGCAACCATCGCCCAGACCGGACTGACGGCCACCGGACCACTGGGAAACCTCCATTACACCTACGACCCGGTAGGCCAATTGCTGTCCTCCGTACAACCCGGCCTGGTGGAACGGTTCGCCTTCGACCCCGCCGGCAATATGGTCGACGCCGCCCCTGCCCCCGGCACCCAGCTACCCGCCATCACCGGCAACCTGCTGCGCACATTCGGCGACTTCAGCTACGACTACGACGAACAAGGCAATACCACGCGCAAGCGTTTCCAGCCACCCGGCAGGGAGTCAACCTGGAGTGACCTGGAACTGGAATACGACGCAGAGAACCGCATCAGCCACACCTGCAAGACCGAACGCCAGACAAGCTATCGCGCCGAATACTTCTATGACGCCTTCAGCCGCAGGATCGCCAAGCGGGTCGATGTGAAGCAATGGGGCAATCAGCAAAATATCGCCAACGATCTTCCCGCACAAACCAGTAATAGCACGACACTGTTTGTTTGGGATGGCGATACGCTCGCGCAGGAACTTGGGCAGGACGAGACGGTCACATATTTGTATGAGCCGGAGAGTTTTGTGCCGCTGGCGAGGATAGCGTCGAAAACCGGCAATGACATTGCCTCGAAAGGTATATACCTGCCACATGTGGATGCATGGGATCTTCCAAGTGAAGGATTAAACGCCAAGCTGCAAGATGCGGCAATCCGAGAGCGAATTGTCGCAGCAGAACTACCGCTATCGGCGCGGCAAGACATTCAGTCGGCGGAAAATGCCGCAACTACACAAGACTGGATCGGTCACTACAACTGCGATCATCTTGGTACGCCGCAGGAAGTCACTGATGTATTCGGGAGTGTGATATGGAGTGCATGCTACGCGAGTTGGGGTAGACCAGTTCTTATTGATGGATCTGCGTATGAACAACTTTTGCGTTTTCAAGGTCAGTATGAAGATATAGAAACTGGTCTCTTTTACAATCGTTATCGTTATTACGACCCTGATACCTCACGTTATATTACTCAAGATCCTGCAGGCATAGATGGAGGAATCAACTTATACACATACACCCCTAATCCGACAACATGGATTGATCCCCTTGGATTACGGAAGAAATGTGATACCTGTTGTGTTGATGGACGTTTCTCGAGTTCTGACGGCGCAGCCAGCGCAGCACTAAATCGCTATAACAAAAAGTCAATTCGTGACAACCTCGAATATGGAGGTTTAATCTATAAAGGAAAAAATGGAAAATATGACTTTACCAAAGCAAAAAGAGGAACTCTAGCAGGGGTTAATCCATGGAGCGGCAAAAAAATTCCGAAAAATTGTGAAGAAACGGGCTATTGGCATACTCTTGGAAATTACTCAACAGAAGACGGGACTGCCACATCCATTAAAAATGATTATTTTAATAGCAACAATTTTTCAGACTCTGACATTAATGCAGCAAATAAGAAAGGAATATTGAAGACGGAATATCGAGGATATCTAGGAACGCCAAGCGGCGCATTCAAGGGGTACAATTCAAAAATGGCCATATTTATTATATATGAAAAAAACAATTCTTATATTAATTATTTTTTCCACACACACATCACTAGCACAAAATATTGAGTCCACCAAAGAAATTAAAGGAGAAAAAATTATGGAAAAAGTCCGAAAATTTGATGACGAAATTTCTGGGAAATATTTTAGATATACAACAATTGCCTATATTGATTTTGAAAAAAAACAAAAAAATATTGAGGATTTTAAAATATTAATTAGGGACGACAATCAACAAGTCGAAATAATTTTTATGCCCAATCTTGCCCCAGGAGAAAACCAAAGTTTAGGAGGAGAAACATCCTTAGGATACGCAGTAACATATTTTATTTCAAAAAAAGACTACATCATTATCAGATCATATCGTCATAGATAGCCAAATTTTAAAAATTAAATAAATATCACTTGCATAACGAGTGTTTAAGCCATCAATAAATTGAAAAATATTAATATAACACAACGTGTACATGCCGTCTCAAAAAACCATACCATCAAAAATGGAAAACTCAGAAAATGCGAATTATATGATATTAGGAAAATATTTCATATATTCCATTATAGCCTATAAGGATTTTGAAAAAAAAACAAAAAAATATTGAAGATTTCATTATCTACATAAAAGATGAGGATAATGAAATAGAATTAACATTCCACCCAAACCTTGCAAAGGGAGAGAATCCAATGCTAGGAGGGAAAACCTCGCTGGGTCGAACGGTGGTTTATCTCATATCAAAAAAAGACAAGAAAATAATTAAAATCAATTATCAGAGATGAATTTCATTAAATCACATTAAAGCAAGATATGTTCATAGAAATTTCTTAAAAATGACAAGCAACCACATTCCACAACGGGCCATCGGCGCAAAAAATTATCCATGCGCTCAAGGAATGGCAGCAAAAGAAGCAAGAGCTATTGGAAAATACATTACAGACACAGGAGGAGGAAATCAATATTTCATTGATGATTCAGATATATCAAAACTCAAAGCTAATGAAAAAATATTTAAATTTCCTAGGCCGTAAATGAATATAAATAAGAATACTGGAGATATTGAAATAAATGAGAATTTTCACGTAAACAAAAACACATCAACAAAAGAAATAAAAAACATAAATTTTCTTGAAAGTTTTGGAGAAATAAATGAATTTGAAAAATATAGCATGCAAAATATTAAATTTCTCAATCTGGAAACAAGAGTAAATTTCAGATTTAAAAGTGAAATCCTTTACATTATTGAAATAATCTGGATAGATGGAATCACAAACAGACTTGGATATGACTCCAGTCACTCGGACATGATCAATGAAAAAAATATCTAAGTAAGTTAATTTCAAAGTCACTAGGTCAATCAGCTGAAACATCGACTAAGTATGAGGATTTTTTTTCTTTCTCGTGGGGATACATAATAGTCAAAGCAGATCAAAAATCATCACTTTGTTCGACAATGATAATATATGGTAAAAACACAAATATATAATAAATAAAATAAATATTAATTAGCAGAGTACTCCAAAAAACCTTTCTTATTCCGATATAGATATGGAAAAATACACACCCGACATAGAAAACTTGGAAGAAAAAATTTCCGGAAAAAATCTTGAGAACTTGCTCATGGTTTTGGATGAATTCAAGAAAGAGCAAAGAAATATTTCAGATTTTAAAATATACATTCAAGACAACAACGAAGATATTAAAATAACTTTCGTACCAAGTTTTGCACCCGGTGAAAAAATACTAGGTGGAAAAACATCACTGGGAAGATCCATCACTTATACCATTTCAAAAAAGACGAGAAAAATCATCAGTTCAAACTATCATAGATAAAACTAGACTATCAATGAAATAGAGTTCACTCTAATTAGTCATGAAAAAATTGCGTCTGGAAGAAAAATATCTTAAAAGTTTGCGAAGAAAAATTATCGCAAAGAAAACTGCGCCACTTACAAGCAACGAGCTTGATTTTTTTGCTCGCTTGCTCGAACACCAATTTTATAGCCCGGAACTACATCGGGTTATCTGGGATATAGCATGGCAAAGTCCGCCAAACGCGGCCATGTTAAAAATTGCACAAAACATCATCACCATCAATGTATCTGCCGACGACGGCAGTGTTTTCAATGGCCATATTGAACCTGTATTTAGTTACTATCTACACAACTCACCAAGCCATGAACAAGAGAAAATTCTTGATAGCTTCGAAAAAAGTAAATCCCTGAGATTGCGCATGATTGTGGCCGAATTCCACATGTGGAAAAATCATGTTCTGAAAGGTTTGCACATGATGACAAAAATACTTGATGAGGAAAATATAGATCATGCTATCGCTGATTCTATTTGCATGTGGATCACGCAAAAGAGAACTCCGGAACTACAGAACTCTTTTCTTCATGAAGCGGCCCAGGAACGAAAAAAAGGAAATATTTCCTATGCCAAGACTCTAGAGTGGATATGCGAAAATCTCATCCGTTAGCGGTCAAGGCATAGTGTCCGGCTGGAGATTATCGTATTACCACTCCGTACCAGGTCATCCGGCAAGGTTTCAAAAAAAATGAAAAAAATATCCTTTGATACAAAAAATGGTTACCTCCTATTGGACGGCATTATGATGGCACCACTTAACGAATCTGAGTTTATTAAAATTGCAAAAGAAAATGACATTGAAATAGAAGACAACAAAACAAATACTTATGTACACAATTTATCAACGTGCGGAAACTTGAATGAATTTGAATTTGGCATAAATTTTACTTTTGAAAATTATTGCATGAAGAGTGTTTGGCTATCGTGGAATGGAGGGAATACAAAAAAATATGGATATAACACGACAGAGTGCCAATTAATAGCCGACAAAAACAGGTTAGCCAAATTACTTGCTAAAGTCTTGGGCAAAGGTCCTGATGAGATAAAAAAAACGTTTTCCGCATTTGATTTTCCATGGGGTAATATTTCAGCTTCAGCATCTCTTCAATCAGCGATGGCATCAATTGGACTATCCTGGAACGTCTCTAAAACTACACGTTGATTTTCCCGAAATTGGCAGCATCGTAGCAAACCTTAAAGAAAAATTATGGATATCCGACCCGACATCAAATTTAAAGATGGATATTTTTCCGCAAACGAATCAATCATTCTATTTAGAGGAATGAAAAGAAAAAATCTACACTCGATGGATCAAGACTGGGAAGCATGGATAAAGCATGAAGAAGAGGTAATCGCCTACAAAACAAGTTTCAAACTAAAAAAATTGAGAATAATAGTTATTTGTTTTTTTGAGAAAGATGATGGTCCCATAAAATACTGGGATTTTGGTCCGGAAAATTGCATGGATGGTTTTCAGTCTAAACCCGAAGGAAAATATACAAGAAGATTGAGACGCTGGTTTCTGGATGAGTTTGGTATCGTTCTGCAACAAGCAGGGCCGTGGGGGGAAATAGACGCCTGTCACGATCCACATAATAAAACCACATCAGTTTTTTGTGCCTATCAACAAACCCAATATTAAATTCAGATTACCATATAGATGAATATTTCCGACATAGGTCACGAGATGGAAATTCTAAACATACCATCAAATGCGTTCTCGATTGGCGATCCGACTCAGGATGAGAGTCTGTGCATCAGAGAAAAAAATGGATGTTGGGAGGTTTTTTACTATGAACGAGGAATAAAGACAGGGCTTCGCGTTTTCAAAGAAGAACATGAAGCCTGTGAAACTTTTTTATTCATAATAAAATCCTGGTTTATGTAATTTTAAAATAATATTTTTCGTATTTATCCTCTCTTCCAAGGATAATCATGAAATCCAGAAAACATCACATGTTAAACACAATCAATATAGGAATACTTTGCCTGAATTTTGACGAAGCAAAAGAGTTTTACATAGATAATCTCGGGTTTTGTATTACGATGGATAGCATCATTCAGTGTGATTCAGGTACCAGTCACCGCCTCACGATGGCGCACGAGTCCAACAAAAAATTCTCAATAGAATTCATGAATCCTTCAAACATTGAGCAAGCACATAGCGTAGGTAGCAAAGGTGGTACGATCAATCTATTCACTTTACCAACGAAAAATATTGATACGCTCAAGGAGCGACTGGAAAAAACTGCTTTTTTCGTCAGTTACGTAGAGACTCCCTACGCAAGTTTTCTGAACGTCGAGGATCCGATGGGCAACAATATTTGCCTCTACGAACCGTGCTAAATCACTGCAATAATTCATACGAGATGCCTGATTCAAAATTCCGCATAACAGAATGAAAAATTTCAAAATCCCAGGCTATATTTTTGATTTCATTGATGGATTACTGCTCGTCAATGGAGAGATTACCTTATCGAAAAAAACTCCAGCAAACGATTCCATAAATAGCATTATCAATACATTCCATACCAAACCCACAAAAACAGGGACTGGAATGTATATTTTTGATATCAATGGATGGGTAGGCGATTACGTTGTCGAGTTGATTATTGTAAAAGAAAATTTCCCCGAAATAGATTACGCAATAATGCATTACTTTGAAAATAATTCTGTAGGCAACGGCGTGAGTAAGTCATCGCTAGTCAAACAAATTCAAAGAAAGTCTGGCATTCCCGGAAAAATGAAAGGACTATCAGAAATAGTATTTCAATTTTCGTGGGGAAGCGTTATCGTACAGCATGACATAAAAATATCCTCATCATGCATAATCTTGCAGTACAAAATAGCCAGAAAATCACCCATCCGATTGAAATGAATGATCATCGTGAATCGCATATCAATCTAGATAAATATATAGAAGTGCAGCAACGAATAATAGAATTCATAAAAAATAGTGATACTTTTTTCCCAAAAGCAAATGAGATACGATGGCTGAATTTATTGAAGAAGCTACCTCGGAAATTAAAAATCTGTCTTCTCAATGAAATTTCTTTTGAAAATGCATTGATAGCATTGCATTCTTCAGACTGGCCAGATGAGGGGAGCGTGGTGGCACTGCTGAGTAACAGGTTCAAAACGAAGGAATTCGACAAGGATTTACATTTCAGAGCGCTGAATGACGCGCATTACTGCAAAGAAGAAATTTCATATGTTGAAGATAACGTTACGCATTTGATTATTAATTAAGCAATTCCGAGAACCGCCCAGGATTTGACTTGCCCATCGCCCTGCACGATACTTGCCGCTGTTGCCAAAGCTCCCCATCCTGAGCAATAAACGCCTGTCACCACCGCCTACACTCACAGCATGCCGTCTCCGAACTCTCCCACCGCCCCCTACATCGGCCGCTTCGCCCCCTCTCCCTCCGGCCCCCTTCACATGGGCTCGCTCGTTGCCGCCATGGCGAGCTACCTCGATGCGAAGGTGCATCGCGGCACGTGGCTGCTGCGCATCGAGGATCTGGACTATGACCGCAATGTCGAGGGTGCCGATATGGCGATCCTGGCGACTCTGCAACGCTGCGGCATGACGTGGGATGGCGAGGCGACGTGGCAGAGCCGCAGGCTGCCGCTGTACGAGGCGGCGCTGAAGCAGTTGCAGGATGATGGCCTCGTGTATGCGTGCGGCTGTTCGCGCAAGGAGATCCACGATTCAGTGGTGCAGGCGGGCACGCCCAAGGGCGGGGCCGCCGTGTATCCGGGCACTTGCCGCCACGGCTTGGCGCCGGGCAAGGCGGCGCGAGCCCTGCGGCTGCGGCTGCGGCAGGGGGCTGATGCGGTGTACGCGTTTGCCGACCGCTGGGCGGGTCCGCAGCAGCAAGATCTGGCCAGCGAAGTGGGCGACTTCATCGTGCTGCGCGGCGATGGTTACTGGGCGTATCAACTGGCCGTGGTGGTCGACGATGGCGCGCAGGGCATCACGCAGGTGGTGCGCGGGGCGGATTTGCTCGATTCCACGCCGCGCCAGCTGTATCTGCAGGACGTGCTGGGCTTGCCGCATCCGGGCTTTCTGCACGTGCCCGTCGTCAACAATTCCAGCGGCGAGAAGCTGTCGAAGCAGACGGGCGCCCTCGCCTTCGACACAGGCACGCATGCCGCCGAACTGCTGGCGTCGGCCCTGCTGCCGGCCGCCCGCTTCCTCGGTCTCGACGTGCGCGCCGAGAACCTGGAAGACTTCTGGCGGCAAGCCATTCCCGCCTGGGCACAGCGGCTGGCGCAGCTTCCCGAACGCCCATAAAAAAACCCGCCGCGGCGCGAACCGGGCGGGTAGCAATGCAGGCGCCAGCCGCAAGGGCCAGCGCCTGGTATCAGGCAATTAGAAGTTGCCCTTGAACTGCACACCAAACTGACGTGGCTCATTGATGAAGCCCGTGCGGTTGTTGAAGTCGATGGCGCCCGTGATACGCTGGGTGTCGGTGATGTTGCGGCCAAAAGCGGCCACTTCATACTTGCCGGCATCCCATGTGTAGCCCACGCGCAAGCCACCTTCGACCATCGGCTTGCCGGTGAACTCGGTTGCTTCATACAGGAAGAAATTGATCTTGCTGCGGTAAGCCCAGTCCGTGAAGACGAAGAATTCGCCGTTTTCCATCGGGATCGAATAGCGGCCCGTGGCGGTGATCGTCCACTTCGGTGCTTGCGGCAATGGATTGCCGTCGATGACGGCCCGGTTTGCAGCGTTGATAGGATCGGTCACGCTGCAGCGCGCTTTGTCGCAGGTGGCGATCGACAGGCTCGGGTCCTTGATTTCCGTGAAGTTGTAGCTACCGCCCAGGGACATCTTCAGGCTAGGCGTGACAAAACCTTCCAGTTCCAGTTCGGCGCCACGGCCATTCGTCTTGGCGGCATTGATCAGGCGCGTCACGTTCGAGGTGCCGCCAACGACCGTCAACTGCTGGTTTTTCACTTGGTAGTCATACACGCTGAAGGCGACGCGGGCGCGGCGGTTGAACAGGTCGGCCTTGATGCCTGCTTCGAACGAGGTGATGGTTTCCGCATCCGCCACCGTCACGGGTACCGTGTCGCTGGCCGGAGCGATACTTGGCGCGCGGAAACCGGTGGCAATACGGCCGTAGAAGTTCACGTCCTTGTTGTACTTGTAGGTACCGCTCAGATCCCAGTTGACCTTGGCTTTGCTGACATCGGCGCTGCTCGGATTCTTTTGATCGATGTTGTAGACCGAAACCGTGTTGAAATCCTTCTTATCCTTGGTGTAGCGCAAACCGGCGCGCAGCATGAAGTCATCGTTGACGGCGTAGTTGACGGAACCAAACGTTGCCCAAGCGGAGTTCTTCTGGCGGCTGGCCAGGTGCGAGAACAGTACGTGCGTCTCGGTATTGAAGTTATCGGTAAAACCGTTGGCATCTTCATTGAAGTAATACACGCCAGCCTGCCAATTGAGCGGACCGGCATTCTTCGATTCGGCGCGGAATTCTTGCGAGTATTGTTTCACGCTGGTGATGCCGCCGGCCGTTTCAACCTGGAAAGGAATGAAGCCTGGGCGGGTCTGGTCACGGCCGCTCGGCGCGCCGCCATCGATGTCGCCATGCGACACGTAATTGCCGACCTGTTCAAAGCCGGTGATCGAGTACAGCTTGACGCCGTCCAGGTCCCAGCTCAGTCGGGCGCTGGCGCCATTGGTGCGCAGGCGCTGGAAATTCGGTGCATTCGTAAACGACTTGTTCGGGTCGAAACCGTCGACGATATCGTTCGTGCCCTGCTTGATCAGGTTGGCGTAGAAGATGCGCGCGCTGCCCGTCGTATTGCGCTGATGCACATTGAACAGGGCGTTGAA
The DNA here is from genome assembly GCF_051380775.1 of Janthinobacterium pasteuri. Lineage (NCBI taxonomy): Bacteria > Pseudomonadati > Pseudomonadota > Betaproteobacteria > Burkholderiales > Oxalobacteraceae > Janthinobacterium > Janthinobacterium pasteuri. The sequence goes on from NZ_JBNYXS010000003.1 coordinate 230,795, forward strand.
CATGGTGTTCGGTGCGTACAGCAGTTGCACGCGTTCCGCGTGTTCGTTGTAGCCGTCCAGCGCATTTTGCTTGCCAGTAAAGGTGTTGTCGACGTAGTCGTCGCGGTGCTGGCGCAGGGTCGAGAAGCGCAGCGCCCATTCTTTGCTCAGCGGCACGTTGACGGCGCCATCGAAATTGCTGGTGTTGTGCGTGGCGGTGGAAACGTTGTAATAGCCTTCAACCTTGTCCAGGTTCGGCTTGACGGATTCGAACTTGACCACGCCGGCAGGCGTATTGCGGCCGAACAAGGTGCCTTGCGGGCCGCGCAGCACTTCCACGCCAGCCACGTCGAAAATCGGATAACCCTTGAGGATAGGGTTCTCTTGCACGACATCGTCGTAAATCAGGGAAACAGGTTGCGATGCGAAGATGTTGAAGTCGGTATTGCCGTAGCCGCGGATGTAGAAGCGGGGGAAAGTGCGGCCATTCGACGATTCCACGTTCAGGCTCGGCACTTTGCCGGCCAGCACGCGGATGTCTTGACCGCCGGAGACCAGCACGTCGAGCTTCTCGTCACGCAACAGCGACACGGAGACGGGCACGTCGCGGATATTTTCCTTGCGGCGCTGTGCCGTCACGGTCACGGTTTCCAGCTGGCTGGCGGCAGGCGCCGTATCAGCAGCGACTTCATCTGCATACGCCGAGCCGATAGGCAGGGCAGCGGACAGTGCCAGCATGGCGGCGCTTTTGGCGCACAAACGCTGGTGCATCTTGGACATCTTGATCATGTTGTTTCCCAGAAGTTTAAAAAAGAATTGCGAAATCTGTCTTCCAACTTGTCTCCGGCTTATGTACGGCGCTGGATGATCGTATGCACCATCACGGTGCAGCAGCGCGAGCGGATGTTTCTCCGCACCTGGCGTCACTGGCTCTGCCCTGGCTGTCGTCCAAGCTGACAGCGGTGGCGGCCGCATCTCTGGGATGTCTGATGAACACCAACTTTTGAGTAAGGCGCCAATTTAATTCAAGCGCCTTATGCGCTGCAAGAATATTGTTATGTAAAATATTCATTCATCAACATAATGGCCCGACTAGTGGTTATTCAGCCACAATAGCGCCCTTGCCTCGCTGTTTCACCCGAAGATTTTCCGCAGGACGCGATTTTTTCTCGTGGCTTGCAGAAAGCAGAACTGGCATCCTGCAAGACAGCCATGAGGGTAAAAATAGTTGTAATATCGCCAGACTTGAGCTGCCATGCCGCCCCATTCCAGTGCGGCGGTAGCACCCCGCACCATCGTCGATCGCCTCCATGTCAGAACCGAGCCAGCCCAGCAACACCGTCCCGTCCTCCATCGCCGCCGCCCAGGCCGCACATTTATTGCTGGGCGCCCATTGCGACATCGTCTGGAGCACGAAAACCTTCGGCCAGTTCGATGCCGACCAGCCATCCTGGCGCGCCTTCACGGGCCAGACCGAAGCCGAACTGCTGGGCCGCGGCTGGCTCAATGCCCTGCATCCGGACGACCGCAACTTGCCTTACGTCATGCCGTCACATCTGACGAGCGTGTTCGAAGCTGAATACCGGCTGCGCCACGTCAGCGGCACCTACCGCAATATGGTTGTGCGCATGGTGCCTGTGCTGGCAGACGACGGCAGCATCGTTGAATGGCTCGGTTCGCATTGCGACGTGACGCAGCAACGGCAGACGGAACAACGGCTGCGCCTGGCCATGCAGGGCGGCCGCATGGGCACGTGGGAGATCGACCTGGGCAGCGGCAGCATGGCCGGCTCCGACGCGTTCAAGGCCAATCTGGGACTGCCGCTTGCCAGCCACATCGATTACGCGCAGTTGACGGGCGCCATGCTTGAAGGCGACCTGCAGCACTGGCAAACGGTGGTGCATGCGGCCATCGCCAGCGCCAGCGATTTCGAGATCGATATCCGCGTGCGCTGGCCCGATGGATCGCTGCACTGGGCGCACATGCGCGGCAGCTGCACCAGCGACGGCGCCGGCAACGTGATCGCATTGTCCGGCATTTCGCTCGACTTGACGGCAAGCAAGCAGAACGAGGAAACCCTGCGCCTGACCCTGGAGGCCGGTGAAGTGGCCACCTGGAACTGGGACATCGTTGCCGACCGGGTCACGGCCGACAGCAACATGGCGCGCCTGTTCCCCGTCCATGCCGATGCGGCCACGGCGGCGCCGATGGCGTGCTACCTGGACATCATCCATCCCGATGACCGCGAGCAAGTCAGCGCGCAGATTACCCAGGCGCTGCACGCGCACGCGCCGTTCGAGGCCAGCTACCGCGTCACTGCCGGCGATGGCCATTACCGCTCGGTCATCGCGCGGGGCCGCGCGGAATACGCACCCGATGGCACGCCCTTGCAATTTCCCGGCGTCCTGCTAGACGTCACGCGCCAGAAACAGGTGGAAGATGCGCTGCGCCGCAGCGAGGAACGCTACCGCACCCTGATCGAGCTGATGGACCAGGCCTTTTGCGTGATCGAAATGCTGTACGACGAGCAAGGCCGTCCCATCGATTTTCGCTACCTGGAAGGCAACGCCGCCTTCGTCAAGCAGTCGGGTCTGGACAATGCCATCGGCAAGACTATCCGCAACTTCGTGCCCGAGCACGACCAGCACTGGTTCGACCTGTACGACCAGGTCGTCAAGACGGGCGAGCCCGTGCGCTATGAAAACGAAGCCGTGGCCATGGAGCGCTGGTTCGAAGTCTTCGCCGCGCGCCTGGGCGGCCCCGGCAGCCGTCTGCTGACGGTGCTGTTCAGCGACATCAGCGAGCGCAAGCGCTCGGAGCAGCAATTGCGCCAGTTGGCCGACAACCTGTCCGAAATGGACCGGCGCAAGACGGAATTCCTGGCCACCCTGGCGCACGAACTGCGCAACCCGCTCGCGCCCATCCGCAACGGCTTGCAGATCATGCGCCTGGCCGCCGACAAGCCCGCCACCGTGGCAAGAGTGCGCGACGTCATGGAGCGGCAAGTCAATCAGATGGTGCACCTGGTCAATGATTTGCTGGACGTGGCCCGCATCACGCGGGGCAAGATCGAACTCAAGCTGGAACGCGCGGACTTGAAAACCATCATCGCCAGCGCCGTGGAAACGAGCATGCCGCTGATCGAAGCGGGCCACCACCAGTTCCAGATGCAACTCGACGAGCAGGCGCTGCCGCTCGATGCCGATCCCACGCGGCTGGCGCAAGTGCTGGGCAATTTGCTCAACAATGCCGCCAAGTACACGCCCGCCGGCGGCCATATCAGCTTGCGCGCGCTACGCGAAGGCAACGAGGCCTTGATCGAGGTCAAGGATAGCGGCGTGGGCATCCCCGCCGAGTCGATCGCCACCGTCTTCGACATGTTCACCCAAGTGGGACAGAACATGGGCCGCGCCCAGGGCGGTCTGGGCATCGGCCTGTCGCTGGTGCGGCGCCTGGCCGAGCTGCACGGCGGCAGCGCCACGGCGGCCAGTGCCGGCGCCGGCCTGGGCAGCACTTTCAGCGTACGCCTGCCCCTGCTGGAGGAAGAAGCGACAGCGCACGCCACACCGGCCGCGCCGGTCCACAGCGCCAGCAGCCCCCATTTCCGCGTGCTGGTGGTCGACGACAATGTCGATGCGGCCGATACCCTGGCCGCCGTGCTCGACATGATGGGCCATGCCACGCAAGTGGCCCACGATGGTGCGCAGGCGCTGGCCGTGGTGCCGCAGTTCTTGCCAGACGTCATCTTCCTCGACATCGGCCTGCCCGGCATGAACGGCTACGAAGTGGCGCGCGCGCTGCGCCAGATACCGGCCGGCGCCAACGTCGTGCTCGTCGCATTGACGGGCTGGGGCGCCGAAAACGACCGCAGCCAATCGAGCGCGGCCGGCTTCGACCATCATCTGACCAAGCCGGCCAACCTGCTCGCCATCGGCGAACTGCTGGCCACCCTTTCCACACCAAAGACAGCTACAGACCATGAATGAATCCCTAAACCACGTCCGCCGTCACCTCCTGCTGGCCAGCGGCGCCGCCCTGCTGTTCCCGACACCGCTGCTGTTTGCCGCGCCCGCCACCAGCCTCGCCGCCGCCCACACGCAACTGGCCGCGCTGGAACAGGCCGCAGGCGGACGCCTCGGCGTTGCCGCCTGGCGCCAGGGCAGCGAGCTGCGCGTTGCCTACCGCGCCGACGAACGTTTTCCCCTGGCCAGCACCTTCAAGGCGATGCTGGCGGCCGCCGTGCTGGCCCGCAGCGTCAGCCAGCCGGGCTTGCTGGATCAGCACGTGCGTTACGAGAAAAAAGAACTGGTCACGTATTCGCCCATCACGGAAAAGCATCTGGCCGACGGCATGAACGTGGCGGACCTGTGCGCCGCCACCTTGCAGTACAGCGACAATAGCGCAGCCAATTTCTTGATGACATTATTAGGCGGGCCGCAAGCCGTGACGGCGTTTGCGCGCAGCATCGGCAATACGGTGTTCCAGCTGGAGCGCTGGGAAACGGAACTCAATAGCGCCATCCCCGGTGAAGTGCGCGACACGGCCAGCCCTGCGTCGATGGCGCACAGCCTGCAGCAATTGTTGTTGGGAAATAGCTTGCCAGCGCCGCAGCGCCAGCAACTGGACGCCTGGATGCGCGGCAACACGACGGGCGACAAACGCATCCGCGCCGGCGTGCCTGCCGGCTGGCAGGTGGCCGACAAGACGGGCTCGGGTGCCTACGGCAGCGTCAACGATATCGGCGTTGCCTACCCGGCCAGCGGTGCACCGCTGGTGATCGCCGTGTACTACACGCGCGAACAGAAAAACGCGGACACGAACCAGGACATCATCACGGCCGCCACGCGCATCGTGACGGCTGCGCTGGTCTGATTATTTCGGCAATGATGCCATGAAGCCCGCGTAAGTCGACCAGGCGGGATCGGCCGCGCTGCGGATTTCAATCGGGAATTTCGGACGCGACGCCAGCGCCGTGTTGAGGCGGTTGAAGAACTCTTCGCCCGACTGCGTGTAATAAATCCACTCGCGCAAGTTTTCACCGGTCGATACCAGCGCCAGCGTGGCGAAGCCATCCGCTTCCACGACCGGTTCCAGCGCCGCTTCCAGCTCTTCCATGTGCTCGCGCTCGTTCGGTGCGGGCATGCCCGTTTCATCTTCATAACGCCAGGCGATAATGATGCGGTCCGGCTGCGACGACAGGTCCCAATCGTCATGGAAGGCGTCGACATAACGGTAGATGATGGCCATCTCGTCGCTATGCGTGACGATGGTGCCCCAGCTGCGGGCGGAAGTAGAATTTTCGTTCATGGTTGCAACAGTCAAAAAGAAGAATCGAGCAAAGGGCGAGCAGTCTACAGCACTGGCGGGCAAGTTACATTCCACGCGTCATACTGGGCGCCGCTCTTGCGCAGCCAGACGCGGGCGTAGCTGTCGCGGTCGCTCTTGAACACCAGCGCATAGCGCTCTTCGGCACGCGGTGCGGCGGCGCCCACATCGACGGCTGCCAGCGTAAACTTCAGCGCCCGCAAGGGGGCGCAGGCCGTGTTACCCGCCATCAATAATCGCGCCCGCTCCAGCAGCGGCTTCTGATACAGCAACACGCCTTCCAGTTCCGCATCTGGGATGCGCTGCAGCATGCGCACGGGCTCGGCCACCGCGCGGCAAGTGCCACGGTCGAGCCAGGCGTAATACTCCATGCCCGCTTCCTGCCAGCGCGCCTGCTTGCCCTCGCCGTGCAGCACGAACTTGGTGCGCTGCGTACGGCACAGCGCGCCATGGCCGCGATACGGCGGCGTTTCCACGCTGCCCACCACTTCGCGGCCGCGGCTACCCACCACGGGCACGCTCTCGAACACGGTGCGCGCAGCAGGCTCGCCCGGATATTGCTGTGCATAAAATTCCAGCAAAGACGCGCGCTGCTGCGCATCCACCGCCACCACCTCGGCGGCGCGGGCTGAGATGCACACGGCCGATACGGTAAAGAGCGCTACAGAGCGCATGAAATATCCTGGCATGGCATTCCTTCCATCGGAGTTCAAGGGCGGGGATCGCCCAAGCGCAGATTATATAGTTACCAGGAAATACCAGGAGGAGCGGACGTCAGGACGTGCGGAAGTTGACGCCGCCAGCGAGCAACCTGGCGCCGCAAGTGGTAGTGTCGCCTTCGAAGGCGATGGCGATGCCGTTGATGGTATGCCGGGATGAGCCGCTGGCAATCTTGCAGCCCTGATGCCCCTTGATGGGGCAACTGCACAAGTCCCCGACGCGGGCGACAGCAATGCCGTTGACCGTAAAATGCGTGGCGGTACAACTGAGCACCTTGCCGCCATGCGAAGTGGGATCGCCCAAACGGATGACTTTGCGCATGCTGCCTCCCGAATTATTGTCCCGTCTGGTTTTCCAGGATGGCTTCCACCGATGGCGCCGCGTAGTTGGCCGGGTCGATGGCCGGCGTGATGCGGCTGCGGAAGATATCGCCATTGGCATCCTGCTGCTGGCGTTTGGCGTCCGATGGCGGCGTGATGAAGATGATGCTGGCCTCATTGCGGTCGCGCAAGTTAATCGCCGCACTGGCACCACCGTCGCGATAGCTGCCCATCACGCCGATGGCCATCTGCATGAACCACGTCGCCGCGCCCGTGTTGCCCAGGCGATGATCAGTGTTGATGAACTGCGCACTCTTGCTGCTGTCGATTTCCGGCCCGCCCTGCGCCGCGTAGTCGTGCAGCATGCTGTCCAACATCAGCAACTGTTCCGGCTGCTTGCCCGTGCCGGCCACGATGCGCGCTGCGCCCTTGGCGCGCTCTGCCTCGGGTAAAGTTTGTAATGCCTGCTGCCAGCCCGCATTGAACAACTTCTGCCGCGCATCGCGCCGCGTGACGGGCTTGCCCTCTTCATCGGCGAACTTGACGAACACGGGCCGGTGCACGAAACCGAACGAGGGCAGACGGTCGAAGGTTTCCATCTGTTCCCGGTTCCACGGAATGGGAAACCACGGCGTCGGTTTCCAGTCACGCGGGGGGCGATTTTCCCAAGGATTGAGCTTGTCGAAGGTATGCAAGCCCACGCCGCGAATATCGGGCCGCTGGGCGAAGGCGGCAGCAGCGACGAGCCATTCGGCGACGGTGGGTTGACGCTCGCTGAAGGCTTCGGGTCGCTGCTGTTTCGCGCGTGAAGGCAGCGACTGCATGACGTCGTAATACATAACACGCAGTTTTTCATGGACGAAATTATTCTCCGGGTCATCCCATACAAAAGGGCGCAACGGTTCTATTCGTTCACGGCGCGCGAGGACAAATACTGCCGTGGCATCAGGCATATCTGGAATGAAATATCCGTTTACCAATTTCCTTGCAGTGCCTGGCTTGCGGTTGCCATCTCGCGTGCCGACGCTATCCTCGGAGTGTAAGGCGACGTAAGGTACGTCAGGATGCTTATCGAAAAAATCAAACACATCAATCAGCAATTGGTCAGGATGCTCATCGAGCTTCCAGGAAGCCACGGAAAATAGATGCATGGGCATGCCCCCCGTAGCCGCGCCAGCCACGAGTCCCGCCATCGGCTCTATCAAGCTCGGTTGTGCAGCCGGGTCAAGAATGGGGGTACCTGCATAAAACGAGGGCAGGTTCCAATACATCGGTGTGAAATTGATGCCATTTTCCAGCGCATCGTAGGCTCTGCTACCGCCGTAGCCATTCTTGTCATCACCCGTCCACGGATACTTATTGGGATCTTGTTCGCGTATGCTGGTGTAAGGACTTCCATTTTGCAAGGCTCTCCACAATTTACCCTGCCTATATTTGTCCAGCGTCACACCCAATCCGATCACTTCCAGCACATACTCTTGCCGTGGCTCCAGCGGTTTCTTTGGTTGTTTTTCCTGAACCTGTAATGCAATTTCACGCGCCTGGCTCTTCGATAAAGCATTGAGCCACAACAAACCAAAAAATACAATTACAACAACTATCGACATTCCCAACCACCGAAGCGTCATCATGGCTCTCACCTTTTGGTTTGCAGTTCCGGAGAAACGATAATCAGTCAAAGCATCTTGCTACCGACGAGGCTTCGACAATTCATTTATTTTGCTTTTTTCGTTCAGTACTCACTACCTTCATATTTTTGGTTTGTGACACTACAATTTTCCACAACGGCCCTGATAGCAAGGGCAATCCTACAGGCAAGACGCCTGTATTGTAATAGTCAATGCTGCCATTGATCGCCGCACTTCTCCATCCGGGTTCTACGGATAAATATGGCGTAAACTCCAATATGAACTGTTCTTTTATCCGTATTCCCTGACGTCCTTTATCGCCGTTCTTTAGGTCCTTCACCCGCCAATCCGCCACCGCACATAAATACGCATAAAAGTGCGGGTCCGACGACGCCTTACCGCTGCCAATGGCCACGTCATACGCCGTCACCTGGCTGTGATTTTTGGCGCTGCCGATAATCGAACTGTGGAAGGACTTGGCACTGACTTCGCGCTGCCAACGCAAGCGTGCCTCGTTCGGACTTTCCTGAATTTTCGCCACGACATTACTGTCAGGGTAGCGTTGCGCTGAGACAATTTCACGTTGATCGAGCTTGTCTTTCACATCCAGTCCTTTTTCCTTGTTGTAGCTTGCCGTCATCAATGCGAGCTCTCGTAGGCTGAGGTTTTCTAGCCGCTCGGGAAACTTTTGATATCCGCCAGGATCTGGACGATATTCACTGCGTAGCTGCATGCCAGTGCCACTTGTCAACGCAACGGTCGCATCGCAAGGATCAACTTCCTCCGCAGGACCCTGATCTTCAGGTTTCCGGTTTCGCATCATGGACGTAGCCGGGATATTCGCCGGATCGATTTGCGACGTGCCGCGCAGGTCTGCAGGAACAGGCTTGCGCAATGCTTCACCAGTAATTGTGCGTATACTGTTTCGCTGCTCGACAGGTTTCAGCTTGGTATTGATGGGCCATGCGACTGCCTTGTGCGTACCCCGGTTGCCGCGTACAGATGCCTCCACATGTGCATGTTCGTCTTCTCTTTCCAGGCACAGTGGATAATCATGGGGCGGTGGCATGCCGACGAGAGACACTGCCTTCTTTCCAGTGCCTGGATCGAGACGTATCTTGTTACTGAACACCCGTTGATAAAACCTAGTTCCCAATTCGGAGAGTGCTTTTCGTACTTGTTCAGTACCCCGATTATGAAAGCGACCAGTGGAGTAATTTCTTCCTCCATAGGCATAAATTTCCTCTTCGGACTTCACCTCGGTTCCTGTTACAAAATCGGGTACGCCATCCCAGCCAATTCCCTGAATGTTATCGAGCGCTACAGTCATGTCTTCGGGACAAAAATACAGATATACTTTCCTGCGGTTATCTCGATCCGCTGCATTGCTCCAACTGCCGCCGACCATACCGCGATGCTGATCACCATTCAACTCAGTAAATAACGGAACGCAGGGTTGTCCATTCCCTTTCGCTACCCCAGCAACAATATTGACAAGCGTCTGCAGGCGCGCGGCCAGCGTCTGAACGCCGTCGAGTAGATGATAGTGCGCCCGCATCGCCGCATCTTCGCCGCCGTCGAACCAGGCGGCGCCTCGCATCAACAGAGGCAGGCTGTCCACCAGACTGTACGGCGGATGTGTGAGTATCAGATTATCGGCCGGCGCCAACCCCTTTTCCATCAACATGGCTTGTGCCAGCAGCGACAGCAGGCAACCCTGGCTGTGCGCAACGATGCTGACGGTATCATCCGCATCGTAGTCGCGGATCATGGAAATGAGCGCGGCCAGCCGCTGGGCCGCCAGCACCATGTACATGCGCCCAGGCGCCGTCTTCAGTGGCCGCAAGGCATCTCCCATGGGATCAGCAGGCGCATAAATACCCGGACGCCACATGTCGGGCAAGCTGCTGGTGGCATTGCCGAACGGCCCGCCTTCTTTCGACAGATCCTTGTCCAGCCGGTTGCCGTAACGGTCGACGAGCTGGCCGTTGACGGTGCGGCATTTCACGTCCACTTCACGGTAGCCCCAGTAAAACGGAATCACAGGACTGTTGGTCTCCTTGGCTATGGTGCGCTTGAAGAAGACGGCGTCGGGATCGTCTTCCAGCTTGTCCTTGTCCGCTGCCACAGGCATGCGGTAGGTGGCCGGTGTGAATGGCCGCCCCAGCCTGGCGGCCAGGCCGGTGCACAAGCCGTCTTCCACCGCCTTGTAGCTGACACCCACATCGTTGACGCCATGGATGACGATGATATTGCCCGGCAGGTTGCGGCGTATCTTGACCTTCTTGCAGACGGTGCGTTCGCAATGCAGGATCGCCACATCGTCGCCCACCACGTACGGCATTTTCGGATAGCTACCCATCGCACTCTCCTGGCCTCGTCAATCCTTGTTGTTGAACACTTCGATGGCGGCCAGGTGCATCGCGGCGCGCTCCAGCACCTCCGTCTTGCCACCCCCATCGCTGCGGCCATCGGCAGATGAACCATCGCCCAGCTTCACGGCGAAGTGCGCCTGCGGTGCCAACTGCGGTTGTTGCGGCACGCCATCGACGGCACTCTCGTCGCCCTCATATTGAAAAATGAATTGCTGATCGGCCTTGCCCTCGGCAAAGTTTGGTAATTGCACCTCCATGCTTTGCGGGTCATTGAAGACGAAATTGGGCGCATTGAAGTTCAGCGGCGACTTGCTGCCGAAGGTGATGCCGTCGGCGATGCGGATGAAAGCGCCATGCTTGGAAATCAACACGATTTCATCGGCCATGCCCGTCAGCTTGCCTTCGCTGGCGGTCAGCTTCAGGTTTTTTCCCGCATTGAGGTCCATGTCGTCATGCTGGCTTTGCAGCAAGAACTTGCCATGGTGGGCGATGGCACGGATGCCATCCGCATGGGAAAACAGCGAAATGCCCTTGCCCGCGTTGACGCTGTAGCGCTGGCCTGCCACCGCTTGCAGATGCTGCTGCGCCACCGTATCGATATTGCTGATGGCATAGCTGACGATGGCCTTCGAACTGGCAAAGCTGATGCCGGCCGGTGCCGTGACGGCAATCGCCGCTGCACCTCCCAGTTCGGCACGGGGCTGCGTATTGCTGCCGCCTTCCCAACTTTTCAAGCTGTGCTGCAGCTCCTGCTGCGCCTGGTCCTCCTGCTCCAGCGCCTGATGCGTCGCCGCATAGCTGCCAAGAGAGCGAAACAGTTCCAGGCAGTTTTCCATCAAACCCAGATATTCGCTGCGCGCCATGTGCCCACCATCGCCGTTCAGGCGCTTCCAGGCAGAAATCAGCATGCCCTTGCCCGCCCGCATGGCCAGTTGCTCATCGGTGCGCAGCTCGGCGCCCTCGCCGCGCGCGTCGCCCAGGCCATTGCGCCGGTCCTGCGTCAACCAGCCCAGGTTGAGCTGGCTGGAGCCATGATCGCTGGCGAGCTGGGCGTTGATTTGTCCGTGCACATCGTCAAAGCGCAGCTGATTGGTGCGCGTTCCCTTGATTTCGCGGCTCTTGATGCCGGACAAATAACGGTTGCCGGGCAGGTCGCCCACCTTGCTCAAGGCGATTGGTAACGCACTGTGGTTGTACAGCTGGCCGACGACAATGGGCCGGTCCGGATCACCACCGAGGAAGGCCAGCAAGACTTCGCTGCCTACACGGGGCAAGCCCAGGTAGCCGCATTGCTGCATGCTGCCAGGTCCGCTTCCCGCCCAGCTCGACGCAACGCGCACCCAGGCCGAATCGGCATCAGTGTCGGAGGCGCCCGTGCCACCCGCATGCTGGTGGTCCAGCGTGCGCGTGGCGGGAAAGCGGACCTTGACCCGGCCCATCGCATCGCAATGGACTTCTTCATTGACTGGCCCCACCACCACAGCGCTTTGCATGGTAACCGGCGGCAGGTCGATGCGCGTGTCATAGGCCGGGACGATAGCCACGCCGCGTCGCACAGCAGTCAGTTCAATATGCATGCGCAAGGGGCCATCGTCCACCGCAGCCGCCAGCTCGCGCTGCGGCAGCGATGCGTCATCGGCCAGCCAACGGTTGCGCGCAAACAGGCGTGCCACCCTGGCGGCAAGCTCCCTGGGTAAATTATTTTGCGCCGCTACCTGCAGCGACGTGACGACAAAATCTCGCTCGGTCGCCGGCAAGGCGTCCATGTCGGGGTGCTCGGCCAGGCTAAAGTATTCGCCCGGGCACAGGTCGCGTACGCTGCCTTCGGCGTGAAAGCAATGGCTCTCGTAATCGTGCTGCTGCATAGCCAGCATGCCCAGCTGGCACAAAGCTTCATGATCCGCGCCGGCGCGCGGCGGCAGCACGCGGTAATCATCAAGGGTGGCGGCAATCGCATTGCCATGCATGCCTTGTGATCCCTGCCCCAAGGCATCGGCAGTCATGAATGGCCGCGCACGCGGGTGTTCCTCATTCCAGCTATGACGCGTTACCTTGCCCGCCTGCAGCTTGCGCATTTCGCTCCACGAGGAGAGGGTATCGCGCTCTTCGGTTGCCCGGTCTGCGTGATAGCGCACGGTGTCCGCCATGTTTTTTCGCAAGCCATCGGCATGATTGAACATCACCAGGGTATGCGCCGGCTCGGCATGTGCATCCGAATTGCCCTCCGCACGAAAGAACCAGGCGACGCCGCTGCGCTTGAGCAGGCGGCGCACGAAGGCCGCATCAGATTCATTGTGCTGCATGACAAATTCGCGCTGCGGATACGTCTGCGCTTCGAAGAAATCGGCAAACGCATACTGGAAGGCATGCGCCAGCACGGTATTGCTGCGTATCCATTCGTCGAGCAGGGTCTTGACGATCTCGATATCCGTCAAGCGCCGGAAAACGCGCGTATTGCAGCGTTTTTCCATGATGGCGAAGGCGTCCGTCAACACCAGCTGGTAGCTGGCCAGCGCGCCGTCGCTGTCGCCGGCACTCGCTTGCGTGACAAGGCCGCAGATACTGCGCAGCTGCCCCTGGTCGGTGACGATGTCGATAGCGGCGGGCAAGGCAATCAAACCGCTCAAGGGTAGATCCGCATGCGTCGAGACGCACAACACGCGGTATGCGATGCCGCCACAGATGGCCTCGCTGCCGGCGATGCGCTGCGGTATCAGCACACCGGCGGGCACCTTGGGCGAGATACCCAGGCGCAGGCGCAAGGGACGCTGGGTACCCGATATCGACTCGTCACCGTCCATGGCATTCTCCTCATGCGCGCTTGCATCTAGTCAAGCTGGAGAACCGACAATGCCATGGGATGGCCGGGAAATACTTGATATTTAGTAAGAACCCGCCAAGGTTCCTAATACTTCCATCAACTTTTCCCGTTTGGCCAGCAAGGCGGGATCAAGCGCCGTCCATTGCTGCAAGCGCACAGTGTACGCCGGCGTCATCATCCAGCCGAACACTTCCGCCTTGTCTTCCTCGGGACCGTAGGCTGCGTACAGGCTGACGAGGCCCGGATGCGGGTGGCCCAGGTTTTGAAAACCCTTGCCGTAAGCCGTGGCGCCGCCCTGGCCGTAGGCCGTGCCGGGCGGGTTCAGGGCCAGCCAGGCGGGGTCGCGGTAATAGAAATCGTTGAACAGGCGGTATTCGATGAAGTGATAATACTCGTGGTGCACGCGCAACTCCATGCCGGACGGACACATCGCGGCCAGCAGGTTGTCGGCGTAGACGACGCTGTCAATTTCCGGCGCCGGCATGGCCAGGCGGCGCTGGCCGTCCACGCTCAAGTCTTTCACCAGCACGACGTGGCGCAAGCCCGTCTCCGCGAAGACGCCGGCAGGATAGCGTTCTATGGCAGGCAAGACGATGCTGAGCAACAATTGCAGCCCGGCGCGGTCTTCGTCCGAATCAGTAAAGGCACGCGCTACGCTGCCGGGCAAGGACAAGGACCAGGCGGGCGCCAGTTGCAGGGCCGCCAGGCGTGCCGTTGCGATGGCCTGCAGTTGCGCCACGCTGGCATCCTTGGTTGCGACGGGCGCATAACGTACGCTCCAGTCGCATTCGCTGCGCATGCTGTCTTGCTGGGCGGCACGCTCTAACGCTTGCGCGTAGGCCGCCGATGGTGCGGATGGGTCGACGCTGGCACAGGCGGACAGCAATGCAAGGGCAAGACAGGGCAGCAGGCGGCAAACGGGCATGGGATTTTTCACAGGCATAAAATGGGGCGCAATCGCTGCGCCCCATTGTACAAGCTGCACATTTCCTCACGCCATCAGCGCTGGAAATGCTTGAAGAAATTCCAGCTGATCGCGGTGGCGTCCGGTCCCAGCTCATCGCTGAATGGCCAGCCCGGAGGGCCGCCGCTCCACGCGTGATTCATGCCCTCGACCGTGTACTTTTGCGCGATGACGGCGCCGTTGTGCAGATACGTGTCGATGGAGTAGCTGCGACCGTATTGCATCGTCTGGCGCACGATGCTGTCGGCACGGTAGCGCACGCTGTCATTGTCGAGGCCATCGTCGCCGACATCGCTGGTCTGCAGGAATTGCTCGATGGTTTGCTCGCCGTTGACCGGGTTGACGACGATGTCGGCCGTGCCGTGGAACACCATCGTCGGCATCAGCCGACGCGGCGAACCCGAGCAGCGCCAGGCATCCTTGCCGCGTACTTTCGGATCGAAGGAACTACCGTTGAACAGTGAGTCGGCGGCCGTGAGCATACCGATGGCGCCCTTGTACATGCCGCCCGAATGCACCATCACGGCGGCGAACACATCGGAGTAGCAGGCAGCCATGATGGAGGCCATGGCACCGCCCGCCGAGATGCCCGTCACATACACGCGGCTATCCTGCACCGCATACTTGCTCTTGACCTTGTTCAAGATACCCATCAGCACGGCTGGCTCGCCCGTGCCCCGCTCCTGGTTCAGCGGCAGCATGAAATTCCAGCAGCGCATGGGGTTGGCCGTGACGTTCTGGCGCGGATAGACGACGATGAAATTTTCGCTGTCAGCCAGTTGGTTGTAGCGGCTGACGGCGGCCATGCTGTTCGGTTCGGAACCGCAGCCATGCAGCATCAGCACCACGGGCAGCGGCGTGTTCGGATGGTAATTGCTCGGTAGCCAGACCTGGTATTCGCGCGTCCCCCACAGGCTCGCGTACAGGCCGAAGTCCCACTGCCCGGCAAAGGCCGGCAGCGCGGCCAGCAAGCCGCAGGCGGCGATGAGTGCAGAAAATAGATGACGCAGTTGGTGATGCAGATGTGCCATACCAGTCTCCCATGATTGTTATTGACGAAGAGAACAGTGACAACAAACCGGCTTGACGCCCGTCAAGCCGGTACTTCTGACCGGCGAAGCCCGACCCGACGGGTCCGGCCCCGGCAGTGAAGAACTTTAAAATTTGTAACCTGCCTTGGCGATGATCTGGCGCGGCGGACCGTAGAAACCGTCGAGGATGAACACGGCGGGAATGTTGTAGCCATCCGTGCGGTAGCGTTTGTTGCCCAGGTTGCTGCCGTGCAGACTGAAGGTCCAGTTCTTCGGCGCTTCCCACACGACGCCAGCCGTCCAGATGCTGTAGCCGCCCTGCGCCAGGGTTTCGCTCAAGTCCGTGGTCGGATACACCTTGCTGCGGTAGCCATAGCCGACCATGCTGCGCAGCGCGCCGCCGAAGACATCGCGGTCCGTGCGCGTCAGGTTCAAGCCTACTTGCCGGGCTGGCGTATTGCTGAATTTTTGCGTATCCGCAATGTTCTTGCCGCCGCTCATGTACTGGTCATAGCTGGCGTTCAGCAGCGCGAGGAAGCCGTTGACTTCCCACTGGCGGTTCGGCCGCCACGAAAATTCGAACTCGGCGCCTTTCACCGTCGCCTTGCCCGCGTTCGTGAAGTCGCCATAGAAGCCCGGCACGCCTCCCGGCTGCACATAGCTGGTAAACACCGACAACTGGATATCCTTGTAGCGGTTGGTGAACAGGGCCACGTTGGCATCGAACGTATCGTCCGGCGCTGCATATTTCATGCCCACTTCCAGCGCGTCGAGTTTTTCATCCTTGTAGGGCCGCGCGGAATCGGGCACCACCAGGTTGTTGGCGCGCACGTTGTAGCCGCCAGACTTGAAGCCGCGCGACAGGTTGCTGTAGAAATTCGTCGTCTTCGACGCTTCATAGCGCACAGAGATTTTCGGCGAGGTATTGCTGACCGACAAGGACTTGTCGAAGTCGGCCGCCGTCTGGATGGGCCGCGTAAAGCCCACATCGGCAAAGGCGCGGTTGAGCACGATGGCGCGCTTTTCCTCGCGCGTGTGGCGCAAGCCCGCATTGATGCTCCACACCTTGCCCAGCGGCCAGGTCCAGTCCGTATACAGCGCCGTGCTGTCCGTCTCCACCGTGCTGACGGCGGCCGTGAACTGGCGCCCCAGGAAGTTGTTGTAGATGCCGCCGCCCGCCGTGCCCTCGAAGCGGTACAGGCCGATCACGCCGGCGCCATAGTCGCCGCTGTACGAGGCTTGCAGTTCCAGGCTCTTCTGCTCGTCGCGCGAGTCGCCGAACACGTCAGCGATGGGCTGCGGCAAGCCGTCGAAGTCGATGGTTTGCTCGGATGTGCTGCGCCGCTTGGCGCCGATCACTTTCACGGACCACTCGTTCGACAGCGTGTAGTTGGCCACCAGCGAGCCGCCCCGGTTGTGCGTGAAGTTGTGGCCCGGCATGCCGCTCTGGATGTCATACGCATCCGTGCTGGCGGGCCGCTTGAGCGGGTCGAAGGCGCTCACGCCCATGCGCTGGAAGCCGCGCACGCCCGATTTATCGTCCGTGGCGTCCAGGCTCAGCACGACTGTGAGGGGTATGTCCTGCGGAAAATAACCGACGGACAGGCGCGCTGCCGTGCTGTCCTGGTCGCTGACCTGTTCGCCATTAAAGGTGTTGCGGCCGAAACCGTCGCGGTCCAGCTTGGCAGCGGCCAGGCGCGCGCGCCAGGTGCCGTTCTCGTTGGCCAGATTGAAGGCGGCCTTGAAGTTGCGCTGATTGTAATTGCCGAGGCCTACTTCCGCCGAGGCGCCGTTTTCCTTCGCCAGCGGGCGCGAAATGTACTTGATGGCGCCACCGATGGTGTTCTTGCCGTACAGGGTGCCTTGCGGGCCGCGCAGCACTTCGATGCGCTGCACGTCGAACACGTCGAGCAGCGCGCCTTGCGGACGGGCCATGTAGACGTCGTCAAAATAAATGCCCACGCCCGGGTCCACGCCCCAGACGGGGTCGGCCTGCCCCACGCCGCGAATGAAAGCCGTCAGGGTGGTATTCGTGCCGCGCGATGCGTACACGGTCAGGTTCGGCACGCGCTCCTGCAAGTCGGCCAGGTTCTGGATATTCGCCCGTTCCAGGGCCTTGGCGGAAAACGCCGTGACAGCCAGCGGCACGTCCTGCAGCCGCTCTTCGCGGCGGCGGGCAGAAACCGTCACGGTTTCCATGCGTTCTTTCGCATCGCTGGCTTCCTGGGCCGTGCTGGCGCCAGTGGGGATGGCTTCCTGCGCCTGCGCCTGGGTAGCAAAGGCACCGGCAACGGCGAGGGCGGCGGGCATCAATTTCAAAGCAAGTTTCATAGCGTCTCCAATGTCAGGCTTGCTTGCCACCAGGGAAGATGACCGGATTCCAGAAGCGCAAGACGTAACGGTACCCGCGCGCGCAATGCGAGCACCTGCCCTGCGATGACTGTTTCCCGGCCCCTGCCCGTGCGGCGAGTGGCCTGTTTATTTTGAATGTGTGGCGAGGAAGGACTGCAACAAGGTATTCACACGCTGCGCCTGGTCCAGGGGCGTGGCGTGGCGCGAGTTCGCGATAATCTCGATCTCGCACTGCTGAAACTGTGCGGCAAAGGCCCGCTTGCTGGCGACGGGCGTGTAATCCTGGTCGGCCGCCATGATGAAGACGGGCATGGCCAGGGCCTGGAAATGAAGTTCGATATCCCAGTGGAAAATGGCGTCCAGCGCGGCCAGGTAGGCACGCTTGTCCATGCCCGCCATTTGCGTGGCGAAGCGCTCGACCAGGGCTTGCTGTGCTGGATCGGGAAACAGTTTCTTGCCGATGATCTTGCCCATGGGTTTCAAGCCCAGGGTGGCGATCACCGTGCGGCGCAGCCAGTAGGCAAACAGCAAAGACGCCGGCTTGCTGCCCTGGAACGGCTGGGAATTGATCAGGCACAAACTGGCCACCCTGTCGGGAGCGCGGTTGGCCATTTCCAGGCCCACCATGCCGCCCAGGGAAAAGCCGACGATGTGCGCGCGCGGCACGTCGAGCTGGTCCATCAGGTTGAAGAGGTCGTTGGCGAAATCGCCGATCTGCCAGTCGCCGTCTGGCGCGTGACTGGCGCCATGGCCGCGCAAGTCGGGCACGATCAGGCGATAGCTATTGCCGAGGGCGTCGATCTGCGGGCGCCAGTCTTCGGCGCAGGACCCCAGGCCGTGCAGCAAAAACACGGGCTCGCCCTGCCCTGTCTCTGTGCCGAGATCGAGGTCGAGGTAATGCAATGGAACACCGGATGTCGTGTGACGCCGCATTCTGTCTCCTTGCTGTTGAACATGCTTTGTGTTCAGGTGCAGGAATATGTTTTCCTGCTGTTGGAAAACATAATACGGAATCCGAATTCCGATTTCAAGTTAAATCGCTAAATTTCTTCGCTTATCTCAAGTCAGGTAATTTAAAGCAACGCGCACCAGTTCATCTTCGAGTGCCGCGCCCGATAAAAAGGACAGCGAGCCCGTCAAGGTGTGCTGGTTCAGGATACCCAGCAGCACGGGCGGCACCACCATCATCGCCTGCGTGGGGTTCGGGTGGCGGATGCTGGCCGACTTGCTGGCCAGTACGGCGACCGTGCGTTGCGAGATCAGATGATTGATCTGATGCACCCTGTCGCGAAATTGCGCATCCTGCGACGCGCGCGTGATCAAGGCGCGCAAGACGCCGCTGCGCCCGCCATTCACGGCAACGAACATGGCTACCATGGCGCGGATGAAGTCTTCCAGGCTGCGCGTTTCCCACTGGCGCAACTCCGTCAGGGTCTCGACCTTTTCCACCATATCGGAAAAAAAGCGCTGCAGCAGCAAGCGGCTCAGGGTGTCCTTGTCGCCCAATAAACGGTAAAAGGTGCCGACCGAGGTTTCCGCCAGCCTGGCCAGGTCGGCCACGCCAATTTCATCGAAACGGTTTTCCGCCAGCAACTGTTCGCCTACCAGCAGCAGGCGCTCGAACGCTTGCTTGCTGCGCGCCTGGGTGGGTTCAGGTGGAACGATCATCTGCGGGAAGGGCATCGGGAAGGAAGGCATGCGGCGTCGGCGTCTCGAATAGTGGAACCTGAGTTCCGTTATGGGGTGCGCGTATTGTAACGCGGGAGACAGCCGATGGGGAGCGCCGCATGACGGCATCAAGTCCGCTACCGGCCCTGCCACTCCATGTAGACGTCGGCGCGCTGGTAATGGGTATCGCCGGCCGGCCGCGCCACGTGTGTAAAACCGCTGCTTTCGTACAGGCGGATGGCCGGCGCCAGCTTGCTGTTCGACTCCAGGAACAGCAGTTGCGCGCCGCTGGCTTCGAAAGCGTCGAAGGCCCGCTCGATCAGGCGGCGCGCGATGCCCAGGCCCTGGCACTCTGGCGTGACGGCCATCTTCGACAGCTCGATGCTGGCGTCGCCGGCGCGGATCAGCGCGCAAGTGCCGACGATCTTGCCGTCCAGGCGCGCCAGGAATATCTGCCCGCCATCATCAAGAATCGAGCGTTGCGGATCGGACAGCACCTTGTCGTCGAGCGCCTCGACATAGAAATAGCGTTCCAGCCAGGCGATATTCAGGCGCTTGAAGTCGGCTGCATACGGGGCGGCATAATCGATGATTTCCACGGCGGCCCGCTCGCGCTGGCGCCGGCAGGCGGCGATCGTTTCGCCAAAGCCTTGCGCCTGCAAACGCGCTTCAGCCCGGTCCAGGCTGGCCATCAGCTGCGGCGTGCCTTGCTCGAATACCACATCGACGGCCGCGCGCACATCGTCCCACAGGGGCGCCATGTTGCGCAGCAAGGCTTGCCCGGACTCCGACAGCGCCAGCAGGCGGCGCCGCTCATCCTTGGCGTCGGGCATCTCCGTCACCACGCCGGCATCGAGCAGCTTGCGCCCCAGCTGCACCACCACCGGGTGCGTCTGGCCGATTTGCGCGGCCAGGGCCGTGATCGCCGTGGGGCCGTTGTCGCGCAACAGCAATAACAAGGCGAAACAGCGCGAGCTCAGCTCGACGCCGGCCGCCAGATAGCTGACATCGACGCCCGCATACAGTTGATCGGAAAGACGGCGCAGTCGGCTGCCCAGCATCAGGGAGCCATAGGTTTGCAGGTTAGAGGTCATGTTAGACAGGATATATGTAAGTAGTTACGTATACCCTAACGTAAACCGGCTTTCCAGGTCAAGCGCCAGCGCTTACTCCCCATCCTCTGCCAGCGCCTCCTGCAACCTGGTCTGAAATACCGTCTCGATCATCTCGCCCAAGGTCGGCCACACTTGCGTCAGCCAGCGCCTGCCCTCCTCGCTGGGCACCACATACGGCGCCTGGCGCGTGGCGCAGTCCAGGCCGATTGCGATGACTTGCCCCGCATCTTCCAGGCCCCCGGCAATCATGGCGTCGATGGGCATGGCGATCAGCTCCGCGCTCAGATGCGGACGCAGCAGACAAGCGGGAGCGATGATGGCAAACGACGCTTCCGCATAACTCCAGCAATTCGTGGGCCAGTGGGCAGCCTGGACGGCCTTGAGGAAGGCCGCGTCGCTGTAGGCATCCGGATGGGCTTGTGCCTGCGCATAGAAAGCGGCAAGGGCGACGAGTTGTGGCGGGGAAGTCCAGGTAGGCATCAAGCATGATCCAGAGGGCGCCGCTCCAGCTTGGCGGCAATCGCGGACTGTAGCATGATCAAGCGGCACGCTGAAACACGGCTGGCCCGGGCATAATGCTGGCATCGCTCCCGCCCCTTTATCTGTTATGCCGACCGTCTGGGAACTCTGGAAAGCGGAACTGTTAAATGTGGGCACCTGAGCGCAGGAAGCCGTGTCCCGGCTGACGCGGCAAGCGCTGCCCGCCATCGCCGCGCGCGATCTGCAGGGCCAGCTCGATCCCGTCATGCTGGAATCCGTGTTCGCTGTGCTGACCTTAGCCAAGGGCAACTTGCGCCTGAGCGCACTGCTGCTGCAGATGGATTCTTCCGAAGTGGATGAATGGCTGGAAGAGCGGCTGGGCTGGTCCGAGGTCTACGGCAAAGACGCGTAGAAGTCAGAAACGCTCGTCGCGCAGCGCCGGCAGCACCAGTTCACGCACGAACGAGGCATCCGATAGGCTCAGCAGCATACGCACGACGGCTACGACGTCATGCACGGGGATCAGCTCGCCCTCGCCCCGCGCGGCGGCATCCGCCAGCGGCACCGACAAGCCATCGTAGGTATTCAGATAGCCCAGCTGCAGCGCCGTCACGGCCAGTCCATGTGCGCGGAAACCTTCACGCAAGGCATCAGCGATGCCGTTCAAAGCGAATTTCGAGGCGCTGAACGTCACTTCCGGGCGGCCGCTCTGGCGCAGGCCGGAAGTGGACCCCGTGAGTATCAGCTGCGGCTTGCTGCTGCCCAGCAAGCGGGGCACCAGGCGCTTGAGCAGCAGGATGGTCGCCGTGATGTTGGTATTGACCATGTCGACGATGGCCTCGTCCCCATCGCCGAGAAAAGCGTAGTCATCGCTGAAAGCCTTTTCTTCCCACACGCCCAGGTTGTAGATCACCGCGTCCAGCACGGCCGGCGCTACCCGCGCGATGCGTTCGACAGCCTCGGCGGGTGCGGCCAGGTCCGCCGCGATCCATTGCAGCTGTGTGCCCTGGCCGGCAGGCAAGTCGGCGGGTTGCTGGCGCGATACGCCAATGACGGTATGTCCGTCAGCGAGCAAACCGTCCACCAGCGCGCGCCCCAGGCCCCGGCTGGCGCCCACGATCATGATGTGCATACTGTATCCTTTCCAATGAAGTCAACGCCGATGATAGCGACGTTGTATTAAGGACAGCTGAGGCTACTCCCCATCCTCCCCCGCGTTTACTCACGCGGCGGAAATGCGTATGCTAGGTCTGGCAATCTCCGATAACACACAAGAACGAGACACATGCCTACTTCCAACACCGCCGCAATCAACGCCGCAAGCCGTCCCCTCACCAAAAAAGACTATAAAACCCTGTCGCTGGCCGCACTCGGTGGCGCGCTGGAATTCTACGATTTCATCATTTTCGTCTTCTTTGCCAACGCCATCGGCCAGCTGTTCTTCCCGCCAGAAATGCCGGAATGGCTGCGTTCGCTGCAAACCTTCGGCCTCTTCGCCGCCGGCTACGTGGTGCGGCCCTTGGGTGGCATCGTCATGGCGCACTTCGGCGACTTGCTGGGCCGCAAGCGCATGTTCACCCTCTCCATCCTGATGATGGCCGTGCCCACCCTGCTGATCGGCCTGTTGCCGACGTATGCTACCGTCGGCCTGGCCGCCCCGCTGCTGTTGCTGCTGATGCGCATCTTCCAGGGCGCTGCCGTGGGTGGCGAAGTGCCGGGCGCCTGGGTGTTTGTGTCCGAACACGTGCCCAGCCGTTTCACGGGCTTTGCCTGCGGCGTGCTGACGGCTGGCCTGACGGTAGGTATCCTGCTCGGTTCGCTGGTGGCGACGGGCTTGAACACCGTCTACACGCCGCAAGAAATCACCGATGGCGCCTGGCGCTATCCGTTCTTGCTGGGCGGCATCTTCGGCTTCGGCGCCATGTATCTGCGCCGCTGGCTGCATGAAACGCCCGTCTTCGCGGAAATGCAGCAGCGCAAGGCACTGTCCACGGAAATGCCTTTGAAATCCGTGGTGCGCAGCCACCGCGGCGCCGTCGTCGTGTCGATGTTGCTGACCTGGATGCTGTCGGCCGGCATCGTCGTCGTCATTTTGATGACGCCTGCCCTGTTGCAAAAAATCCACCACATCGCGCCGCGCACCACCCTGGTGGCCAATACCGTGGCGACCCTGTGCCTGGCCTTCGGCTGCATCATCGCCGGCATGCTGGCCGACCGCCTGGGCGGCAAGCGCGTGATCTTCGTCGGCTCCGTGCTGCTGGCCATTTCCACGTATATCTTCTACACCACCGTCGGCAGCCGCCCCGACCTGCTGCTGCCCCTGTACGCGATGACGGGCCTGTTCGTCGGCGTCGTCGGCGCCGTGCCCTACGTGCTGGTGCAAGCGTTCCCGGCCCAGGTGCGCTTCTCGGGACTGTCGTTTTCCTACAACTTGTCGTACGCGATTTTTGGCGGCCTGACACCGGTGGTCGTGACCCTGATGCTGAAAAACAACGTGCTGGGCCCTGCTTACTACGTGATCGGCGTATGCGTGATCGGCATGCTGACGGCGCTGTTCATCAAGGACCAGCGGCAGACTGTGGGACGGTAGATTCGCGCCCCTGCGGCAATCACTCCAGCACTATTTCCCCAGGCGGGCGCCAGGTGCGCCCGCCATCCCGCCCAGGCTATCGACATGCATGCCCACCATCCCGCACTCATCATCATCGACATGCAACAAGGCATGGCCAGCCCCGCTGCCGGAAGCCGCAACAATCCCGCCGCAGAACACCAGATTGCCACCCTGCTACAAGCCTGGCGCGCGGCGGACGCCACCGTCGTGCATGTGCGCCACATTTCCAGAACACCAGGCTCGCCCTTCTGGCCTGGCCAGGCCGGCGTGGAATTTCAGGCAGCGTTGGCGCCTTTGCCAGAAGAGCATGTCGTGGAGAAAAATGTGCCAGATGCCTTCATCCACTCGGGACTGGAACGCTGGCTGCGCGTGCGCAGCATCAGCAAACTGATCATCGCGGGCGTCAGCACCAACAATTCCGTGGAGTCAAGCGCGCGCACGGCAGGCAATCTGGGCTTCGCCACACAGGTCGTCGCCGATGCGTGTTTTGCGTTTGCCCAAGTCGACTATGCGGGCACGCCGAGAACAGCGGATGAGGTGCATGCGATGGCGCTGGCCAATTTGCACGGCGAGTATGCGCAAGTGGTGGCAACGGTGGACGTGATCGACGCACTGTCCCGCCCTTGCCCTGCGCCAGCGCAGCACCTTGTCCGCTAAGCTATAACCGGCATACGACATCTGCGCTGAAAAGAGCATCCGCTCAGTATCCTCGACACATTGCCAGCAGGCGTACACAAGGGAGCGCCACCTTCGGCTGGCTTTTCTTCGCCTCGATTTATCGCGCTGCACCACATTCTGAAAAGGCGTTTCACATCAGCAGCTGCCCCGGTAAGCTATCTAGAAAATAGCAACAGGAAGTCCTCAAAGGAGTTTGCAATCTTTCGCCAGTAATCGTCGTCCCACAAGATGACAGAGGGCGCGTTTCGGGCGTCCCTGAAATCGAAACAGAATGGACTCCCGTCACCGGCCATGCCGAAACAAATGATTTCTGTAAAATCAATAATGTCCGGCATGGCTCCCGGCTCAGCACTGACACTTCCAGGCTCCCCATAGCAGCCATCGCCTACGAAACACACGCCAAGCTTCGCTGTCTGGGCACTCAATTCGACGACATCCGTATAGATGTGAGCCAATTCCGTCTGCAAGACGTTACCGAAAGAATCGAGCTCTTCCTTCAGTCTCAAATTACAGAATCCTTCCGCATCCCGATACCTTGCTGCAAAAGCAACATAATCGACGGGTAAATCCATACCGTTCATCTGCATTGCTGACGTTACCTCTCACAATCGGAACATGATATTAAAACAAAATTGCTTCTGCGCCACCTTCGGGTGGCTTTTTTACGCTCCGATTTGTCGCGCCGCACCAAATTCTGAAAAGGCGTTTCACATCGCGGAATTTCAAACAGCAAACCCAACAATAAATGCTCTCACTTTTTGAAAATTCATTCCACATCATGAAAAATTACAATTAAGCCTTTGAAAAACAAAGAATAAATTTAAGTTATATGTCTTATATAAGACTTGAAGATCGGCGCGAATCGGCCTACTATTTAGTCATGCAGTTTGCTTCGACAAGACGTTGTGGCGCACTCGGCGATTTTCTCAAACATAGCTTTTCTTTTTAGGAGATTCACATGTCCCAATATCAAGACGACATCAAAGCTGTTGCTGGTTTGAAAGAGCAACAAGGCAGCGCCTGGAACGCCATCAATCCCGAGTCCGCCGCCCGCATGCGCGCCCAGAACAAGTTCAAGACCGGTCTGGACATTGCCCGCTACACGGCCAAGATCATGCGCAACGACATGGCCGCCTACGATGCGGACCCATCCAAGTACACCCAGTCGCTCGGCTGCTGGCATGGTTTCATCGGGCAGCAGAAGATGATCTCGATCAAGAAGCACTTCAACAGCACCGACCGCCGCTACCTCTACCTGTCCGGCTGGATGGTCGCCGCCCTGCGCTCCGAGTTCGGCCCGCTGCCAGACCAGTCGATGCATGAAAAAACCGCCGTGACCAGCTTGATCCGCGAACTGTACACCTTCCTGCGCCAGGCCGATGCCCGCGAACTGGGCGGCCTGTTCCGCCAGCTGGACGCGGCCCAAGGTGCTGAGAAGCAAGCGATCCAGGCGAAGATCGACGGCCACGTGACCCACGTCGTGCCCATCATCGCCGACATCGACGCCGGTTTCGGCAATGCCGAAGCGACCTATTTGCTGGCAAAACAGTTCATCGAAGCGGGCGCCTGCTGCATCCAGATCGAAAACCAGGTGTCCGACGAAAAACAATGCGGCCACCAGGACGGTAAAGTCACGGTGCCACATGAAGACTTCCTGGCCAAGATCCGCGCCATCCGCTACGCCTTTTTGGAACTGGGCGTGGACGACGGCATCATCGTCGCCCGCACCGATTCGCTGGGCGCCGGCCTGACCAAGCAGATCGCCGTCACCAATGAACCAGGCGACCTGGGCGACCAATACAACGCCTTCCTCGACTGCGAAGAAGTGTCGGCGGATGCGCTGGGCAATGGCGACGTCATCATCAAGCGCGAAGGCAAGCTGCTGCGTCCAAAACGCCTGCCGAGCAACCTGTTCCAGTTCCGCGCCGGTTCCGGCGAAGAGCGTTGCGTGCTCGACTGCATCACCTCGCTGCAAAACGGCGCCGACCTGCTGTGGATCGAAACGGAAAAACCGCATATCGCGCAAATCGGCGGCATGGTCAGCGAAATCCGCAAGGTCATCCCGAACGCCAAGCTGGTCTACAACAACAGCCCATCGTTCAACTGGACCCTGAACTTCCGCCAGCAGGTGTATGACATCATGAAGGCCGACGGCAAGGACGTGTCCGCCTACGAACGCACCCAGCTGATGAGCGTGGAATACGACCAGACGGAATTGGCGATCACGGCCGATGAGAAGATCCGCACCTTCCAGGCCGACTCGGCCCGCGAAGCCGGCATCTTCCACCACCTGATCACCCTGCCGACCTACCACACGGCCGCCTTGTCGACCGACAACCTGGCCAAGGAATACTTCGGCGACCAGGGCATGCTGGGCTACGTGGCCGGCGTGCAGCGCAAGGAAATCCGCCAGGGCATCGCCTGCGTGAAACATCAAAACATGTCCGGCTCGGACATCGGCGACGATCACAAGGATTACTTCAGCGGCGAAGCAGCGCTGAAGGCGGCCGGTAAAGACAACACCATGAACCAGTTCTGAGATTTTGGTTTGGCTGTAGAGTGAAAAAAACCCGCTTCGGCGGGTTTTTTTGCGTCTGCACGTTGCGAGAGGGGGATTCCAATCATGCCTGAAAACGCGCATGGATAGCTAAATTTGACGGATGCTAGATTAAAGAATACCCCCAACGATGCCCTTACCGAAAAGTTGCCTACCTGCACCATGGATTAATGCAACAAAAAATATCCATTCGAGCTAAGGATTGAAAATCCTTGTGTCGGTGGTTCGATTCCGCTCCGGGCCACCAAGAATATGCCTCACGAAACGCCAACCATCACCGGTTGGCGTTTTTGTTTGTAGAGTAGAAAGTCCTTGCGTCCGGTCTATTTCCGACCAGCGTCCCACCACATTCCCCTCCGCGAAACCGCCAGAATCATCCAATCGTCCGGAGTATCCAGCGCCTCGTCATCGTGCTGCCCACAAATGACCGAGATGCCCATGCATCCATTTGTTCTGCGTTGACCAATTTGACAATCCCCTCAGGTGTAAAACCACACCATTCCCCCGCGCCGCCACGTCCCAAGTGTCCAGCTTGGCCTTTAACAGCTGTCCAGTTTCAGCGGAATACGCACACAGACGCAGGCCATCCGAACGTTTGGTGGCTGCAAAAGTTTGGTGGCTGCAAAAGTATATTCTCTGCTCCGGATGTTGATGCAATACAATTGTATTTCCAGGTAGAACGGCATCGCGGGCGGTAGCGCAAACGAAAAGCCTACGCTCAACAACACAGGTGCCGCATGCTTCACGAATCGAACGAACTCCGACTGGGTCTTCCCGCCTTCAAGGTCGTTGATGACAGCATTGAGGTCGTATTCGATTTCTGCGCGACCGCGCCGTCTTCTGGGCGATCAGCATCCGACGACATTCTCGCTGGCTTGAACCACGTTCAACGTGAGATGCAGTCCACACAAGATCGGATCGATGAGCTGGACCAGCAGATTGACCGCCTGACCAACCATGCAGACCACATTGATAACTGGGTGGCCGTTGGAAGCGGCTTGCTGGCGGGACTGATAGATGTGTTTTGGGTAGGCGAATTCAGCTTCGAGCGTGGCAAAGCCTGGAGTAATCATGCGGTTAACGACTTCGTCATGAAGAGTGCCAAGGCGCAAGGCTACAAAGGCGAACGCCTGGATGGCGCCATCGAATTCTTGGAAAAGAAGTTTCCGCTCCCAACCGACAACATCTGGAAAAACCAAAACGCAAAAATCTCGGCCAGAAGCCATCACCTTGATGACTTGGCGCACCATCCGACGCCAATCGGCCTGTTCTTTTCTATCCTGACACAGTTTACCAAGACAGGATATTTCCAAAATAGTGAGGGCACCTTCCTGCCCATCGACATTGATGAAAACGGGTTGAAACTGATCGGCTCTGACATTCCCTCGAAGATCTTTTGCGGCACAGTCAACTGGTTTTTTCACCTTGTCAGCGATATGTCTGGCAGCAACAAGACGGCCGGCGCAGGCATGGGCATCCCCGGACCTATCGTGTCTTTGCTCAAGGAGCTCTCAACCATTCCAAGCTTGGACAAGACGGGCCTGCCAAAAAAACTCAAGGAGATTTTTGTAAACGAGCGATTCGATCTGCGCGCTGAATTGGCCGTCTTGCACGAAGTAAAACGCCAGGCAGTGCCTGTGTTGATCAACGAAGTGCTGGTACGTGCCTTTTATTTCATTAGCCGCCTGGTGACGGAGGTAAAAGCCAAAAAATCGTTCCAGGACATCGAATGGAAAAAGACGCTGCCTTGGAAAAATCGCACCATCGCGCGGATGCTCACTATCGCCACCGGTACCTTTACGGCCGTGGACCTTGCTGATGCGGCCATTCGCGCCGCACTGAAATCTGGCGGCAACTGGGGACAATTTGGCGCACAGCTGCTACTGCGCGTGAACTTCGTGGGGATTGGCCGCTTTACGGTCGCGGTGTACTCCGACGTATCGATGGGCGCACAAAGGAGCCGGGCACGTGATGAGCGCATCGCGGTGCTGAGCCAGCAACTGCACTGGGCCAATGCCAAGGTCGCCTATCTGCAGGCCGACATGTGGCAAACCGCTACGCACACCGAAACCTGCCTGCGGGAGGCCGAACAAATCATGTCCCAGTCCATGGACATCTTTGCACGTGCATGGAAAGAGAATCGCTCGTCCCTGCAGCGGATCGGGACGATGCGAACCGGCATTGAAGCCAACAACCCTGGACTTATTGACGACATTCACCAGCTCCTTAAATGGGGCTAATTAATATGACTGCTTATCCGGAAATACAGCGCGACGACAACAGGCTGCCTGAACTCATTCAGGCCCAGATCGGGAAACTCAATGAACTGGATGAGGGAGTGAAAAAAGCGCTCGCCGATGCGGAACTCGCCGAGACCAGTGCGAAAAAAGCACGCGAGCAATCAGCAGACCGAGGTTTTTTTACCGACAAGAAAAAAGCCGCCATTGAGGGGCTTCAGCAGGCGGGTATTGCACTGGCTGACGCAGTCACATCGGGCACTAAGGCTCAGAAGCTGTCTTTTGAAATGCAAAAACGGCTTGCCGATGTCACCAAATATCTCTTTACCTTGGGGGTAAGCAACATCGCCGCCAACCGCACCGTGGTGCGGGAACTGGAAATGCGCCTGCGCAGCGCTTCTGAGGAGGAGTTGTCCGAGCTGGCACGCACTGAAGTCCTATCCGTCATCAAGCAATTGAAGGAGCAGGAGGATTTGCTCCGAAAGCAAGATCAGATGGGGAGAACGCTCGGCGGGCACGATACCAAAATCAGCCTCTTGCTGGATCAGACCGATGATCTAGGGCAGGCTGTCAAAGAGCAGGTAGACCTTTACCATACTCTTGCCGAAACGGTCGGCACATTACAGCAAGAATCCGAGCGGCAGCAAGCAGATCTGTCGAGCCTTCAGAAACAGTACCTTGCACAGCAGCTCGAACTCGAAGCGCTCGGCAAAGGGCTGGTTCAGGCGGACTCTCGGACTCTAGCAGAAACCCAGGAATTGAAGCTACGGCTCCAGGATCAGCATGCCCAACAAACCACCTTTGCCAACTTGCTGAAATACTTGGAACAGTCTTCGCAATCGCGGCAGCAAGAAATCAAGGCCCTTCAGCAGCACATCTCGGCACAGCAAGAGGAGCTGGAACAGCTTAGAACCGCATCTACTCAAGCTGGTTCGCAGGCTGAGCAATCAATCGCCAGCCTGCGCTCACGCCTCAATATGCGCACCGCTCTACTGGCCATATGGGTGATGGCAATTCCTGTCGCAATCTACTTTCTGCGCTAGCGGCGTCTTGGCGCAGGGGGATCAACGATTTTGGTGCAACAACAAGTCCCGGCTTGAAAATCCTTGTGTCGGTGGTTCGATTCCGCCCTAGGCCTCAGGGACAAATCGCCGAAACAGTGAGCTTTTGGCCAAAAGCCGGGGCATCTGTTCAGACACGGTCCGGAATCGAACCGTTCTCCGGCTTAACCCTGACAAGTTCGTAGTTTGGCGCGAAGAACGCGCCGTAGAGTATGCGCACTTTCTACAGACTAGCTGCAATAGGATGATGGCGGACCATGCCGTATGCAAGTGCATTTCCATCCCGCACAATTGCATACGTCTCCTCCCATTCCGGCCATATAGCACTGGCCGCTGGCATCAAGAGCCGGACACACGTTGTAGTACGTATTCTTGCAATGGATCTTTGCTAATACGGCGCAGTCCCGGCCTATAGTCGTCAAAGATCCGAAAAATTGATGAAGGTACTATCGCCTTCAAACATTTGGTAATATCGACGCCCGACAATCGGGTACCATTGCTGAATATTAACGATGGAGGACCGATGAGATTACTTTCATTCAGAGTACGGAACTATCGCTCGATCAATGATAGCGGTGAAATTTCCGCTGCTCGCATAACTGCCCTATTAGGCCGAAACGAAAGTGGAAAATCGAACCTCCTACGGGCATTGCACAGCCTTAACCCCATTGAAGGATTCCGGGCTCTGAATCCCATAAAAGACTTTCCACGGCACAGGCGCCTAGAGGAATGCATAGACAACACACCAGTGTTGTCTACCACTTGGGAACTAAACGATGACGATAAATACGCTTTACTGGAGTTGCTTCCACGTGCCACCTCAGTGGCACAGCTAACCATCGGACGAACCTACGGTGGTATAAGAACAGTAGGATTCCCAGAATTAAAGAGCATACCTTTCGATGAAGCCGACATCAAGAACAAGGTCAAGAAAGTGGCGGCAGCAGTTCGAGCTGTAGCCCAAAAACAAGAGGATCCCACCACGCTGGATACCGCAGCCGATGTCTTTGAAACTGCAACCTCTATCACAAAAACGCGCGAGACTTGGGCGACCGTAGCTGAACCTGCGTTCAAATCTCTACGAACGACCCTGGCTGGCGCTGATGCTGAATTAACCGATAAACAGGAAGAGCTGCTCTCAGAAATCGAAGAACTGGCCGAAAACATCACGGGAGACAAAGACGCTCAGCAGAAAGCTCGAAGCTGGGCGGTTACCACTATTCCAAAATTTATCTATATCGACGAGTATCCTGATCTTGCGGGCCACCAGGACATTGCGGCCTACATACAACGGAAGTCGCAGAGTCAATTAAATGACTCGGACAAAAACTTTGAGAAGCTATGTAAAGTCGCAGGACTTGATCCAGAAGGGCTTCAGACACTACTTGGGCAGAATGATCACGAGACTCGCAATCAACTCGTCAATCGTGCCAGTGCTGTAGTGACGGCTGAAATTAAACGCCTATGGAAGGATCGCGCCCTCAAGATTCGATTCAACCTCGATGCCCACCATCTGGATACAATCATCTCTGATCCAACGAGCACTTATGACGTTGAAATTAACCTCAACGAAAGAAGTCGTGGCTTCCAATGGTTTTTTGCGTTCTACATAGCATTTTCTGCAGATACTGATGGAGGCCACGCGGAGAACGCGGTGATCCTACTCGATGAACCAGGCCTATATTTACATGCAAAGTCCCAATCCGACCTGCTACGCCACTTTGATGTTGACTTCTCCAATCAGATTCTCTATTCCACGCACTCGCCATTCATGGTGCCAACACATGCGCTCGATTCGGTGCGTACCGTTAATATTGCAGAAGGCGCTGGCACCACCGTCACAAATGACCCAACGGGCGATGCCAAGACACTTTTCCCACTTCAAGCTGCGCTTGGTTACGATCTTGCTCAGAGCCTTTTTATTGGCCCCAACAATCTGATTGTAGAGGGGGTCACAGACTTCTGGATTATGAGCGCAGTCAGCGCCTACATGATTGAAACGAATAGGACATCGCTTAATCCAACACTTACAATGACGCCAGCTGGAGGAGCTCAGAAGGTCTCATACATGGTCGCGCTGCTGACATCCGAGTCACTAAATGTTTTGGTTCTACTCGACACCGAGCGAGACTCCAAAGCTACCAAGGCTGAGTTGCTGAAGTCGAGGCTCATTCGCGAGCAAAACGTCGTCTTCGTGTCAGAAGCATTTTCTCCAGCTCCAAATGAGGCCGATATTGAGGATCTTCTAGACCCAGCAATCTACGAATCCTTAGTGACAGAGAGCTACAGCGCTGAGTTGAAGGGCAGGACTTTAAGTCTCAACGCGAACATCCCACGGATTGCGAGGCGAATTGAAACAGGATTAAGCGATCTAGGCATCGCATTTCACAAAACCAGACCAACGCGCTTATTTCTTAAGAAGATGGCCTCAGAGCCGGAGAAAATATTGTCGGATCAAAGTCTAATCCAATTCGAGACGTTATTTGAATTAATAAATAGCCGATTGGACAAGCAGGTATCGCGGGGAAATAAGCCTTTCGAGGTATAAGTAGGCCACGTCGAACGATCCAGCCAGAATGCTGCCTCTTTCATGAGTGAATATTCCGTATTCCGGAGAACGTGGTCAGTCGTCATGGTCTCGTGCCCACTTACTCCGGAAGATACTCACACAGCGTGCCAGGGTCAGGTCCGCCATTCGGACACGGACTGATGCATTGGACGCCGTAGAAGCTCGCTCAGTCGAAACCTAATTAGAACCACAAACGCGCGCCTACGGCGCGCGAGGCTGCCGCGTAGCGGCAGCAGTCAGTCGATTCGGAGAGGGCCGGGCCGGTAGGCCCGACCCTTCGAATCCCCCGCGCAGGGCGCGCAGGCGCCCTGCTTCTCTCCGCGTACAGACGAAAAAAAAGCTACCCGAGGGTAGCTTTTTCTTTTTCGTCTTTGGCGGAGAGAGGGGGATTCGAACCCCCGATAGAGTATTACCCTATACACGCTTTCCAGGCGTGCGCCTTCAGCCGCTCAGCCATCTCTCCTGAAGGCAATGCGTGCGTCTTGCTTGCTCACATTGCGTACTGCATATCGCTTGTCGCGAAGCCGCAGATTATAGCAAAGATTCTACGGACTGCCAAAGTTATTTACCCTGGAGTAAAAGTAGCGCCATACAGTAACCCGGCAAGGGCCGGGGTCGGACCCTGAGGGTCCGACCCCGGATGTTGGTTTGGGTTTCGGCTACCCAAGCAACATCAGGACGTTTCTTTCAGCTGATCCAGAATCGCCGGGTTTTCCAGGGTCGACACGTCTTGCGTGATCGTCTCGCCCTTGGCTAGCACGCGCAGCAGGCGGCGCATGATTTTGCCGGAGCGGGTTTTCGGCAGGTTGTCGCCGAAACGGATTTCCTTCGGTTTCGCGATCGGGCCGATTTCCTTGCCGACCCAGTTGCGCAGCTCCAGCGCCAGTCGTTTCGCTTCCTCGCCCGTCGGACGCGCTTGCTTGAGCACCACGAAGGCGCAGATCGATTCGCCTGTCGTGTCGTCCGGACGGCCCACCACGGCCGCTTCGGCCACCAGCGGGTTGGCTACCAGGGCCGATTCGATTTCCATCGTGCCCATGCGGTGGCCCGACACGTTCAAGACGTCATCGATGCGGCCCGTGATGGTGAAGTAGCCCGTTTCCTTGTTGCGGATGGCACCGTCGCCTGCCAGGTACATCTTGCCGCCCAGTTCTTCCGGGAAGTAGCTGGACTTGAAGCGCTCTGGGTTGTTCCAGATCGTGCGGATCATCGATGGCCATGGGCGCTTTACCACCAGGATGCCGCCCTGGCCATTCGGCACATCCTGGCCCGCTTCGTCGACGATGGCGGCCATGATGCCTGGCAATGGCAGGGTGCAGGAACCGGGCACCATCGGCGTGGCGCCTGGCAGCGGGGTGATCATGTGGCCACCCGTTTCCGTTTGCCAGAAGGTATCGACAATCGGGCATTTCTCGCCGCCGATATGCTTGTAGTACCACATCCACGCTTCCGGATTGATCGGTTCGCCAACCGTACCCAGCAGGCGCAGGCTGGTCAGGTCGTAGTTGCTAGGATGGACTTTCGGGTCCACGTCGGCTGCCTTGATCAGCGAACGGATGGCCGTCGGCGCCGTGTAGAAGATGCTGACGTTGTGCTTCTTGATGGTTTCCCAGAAGCGGCCCGCGTTCGGGTAGGTCGGGATGCCTT
The DNA here is from genome assembly GCF_051380775.1 of Janthinobacterium pasteuri. Classification (NCBI taxonomy): domain Bacteria; kingdom Pseudomonadati; phylum Pseudomonadota; class Betaproteobacteria; order Burkholderiales; family Oxalobacteraceae; genus Janthinobacterium; species Janthinobacterium pasteuri. The sequence goes on from NZ_JBNYXS010000003.1 coordinate 264,933, forward strand.
CGAACACCACTTGCGTGGCGCCAACGGCCATCGGGCCATACGCGATGTAGCTGTGGCCCGTCACCCAGCCGATGTCGGCCGTGCACCAGAACACGTCGTTGGGCTTGATGTCGAAACTCCACTTCATCGTCAGCGCGGCCCACAGCAGGTAGCCGCCGCTCGAATGCTGCACGCCCTTCGGCGTGCCCGTCGAACCGGAGGTGTACAAGATAAACAGTGGATGCTCGGCATCGACCCATTCCGGCTCACATTGCGCGCTCTGGCCTTCGACCAGGTCGTGCAGCCACGTGTCGCGGCCGGCCACCATCGGCAAGTCGCTGCCCGTGCGCTTGTAGACGATGACGTTTTTCACGCACTCGCAGCCGCCCAGCGCCAGCGCTTCGTCGACGATGGATTTCAGTGGCAGCTTCTTGCCGCCGCGCAATTGCTCATCGCCCGTGATGACGGCGACGGCGCCCGCGTCGATGATGCGTTCCTGCAAGGATTTTGCCGAGAAGCCGCCGAAGACGACGGAGTGGGTGGCGCCGATGCGCGCACACGCTTGCATTGCGGCAACGCCTTCGACGGACATCGACATATAGATGATGACGCGGTCACCTTTGGCGATACCTTTGGATTTCAGGCCGTTGGCGAACTTGCAGACTTTTTCGTGCAGCTCTTTGTACGTTGCCTTCGTGACAGTGCCATCGTCCGCTTCGAAGATGATCGCCGTCTTGTCGCCCAGTCCATTTTCGATGTTCCGGTCCAGGCAGTTATAGGACACGTTCAGCAGGCCGTCTTCGAACCACTTGTAGAACGGGGCGTTGTCTTCGTTCAGGGTACGGGTGAACGGCTTTTTCCAGCTCAGGTTTTCGCGCGCCAGCTTGGCCCAGAAGCCTTCGTAGTCGCGTTCGGCATCGGCCACCATGGCGCGGTAAGCGTCCATGCCGGAAATCGTTGCCTGTGCGGCAAATGCTGCCGACGGTTCAAATACGCGCGACTCTTCCGGTCCCTGCTGCTCAGTGCCCTGCCCTTGGTTCTCTATAGCGGCCATGCTAGTCTCCAGTGTAGTAATTGTTTGTTAACACAATATGCCTGCTGTCTTACGGACGCCTTACATGCAGCGTTTTCCTCGATCCATTCTAACCATAATCGCCACTGGCGACGGGCGTCAAGCGTACGCCGTCCAGCCTTCAGGATGAAAAACCGACAACACCGAAACTACTTGATGCCGCTTTGTGTTTCATCAAAGCCAAGAATCCAAATCGAGGGTATGCGCAGTGATCGGCAGCAAGTGTAAAATGTCGGGCATACCAAAAATTGGTATTTACCCCCAGGAAACTCCAGATGATCGACCATTCACAAAAACCCAAACATAGCAAACTGCACCCCCTGTCCGCCTTCATCTTCATGTCGCGCTGGCTGCAGCTGCCGCTGTACCTGGGCCTGATCCTCGCCCAATGCGTGTACGTATTTCATTTCTGGGTGGAACTGTCGGACCTGATCGGCGCCGTGTTCGGCAATGACGCGGCCCTGCAGCACGTCTTGACGGCCGTGGCCGTACCGGGCGGCGCCCTGCCGACCAAGCTCAATGAAGCGACCATCATGCTGGTGGTGCTGGGCTTGATCGATGTGGTCATGATCTCGAACCTGTTGATCATGGTCATCATCGGCGGCTACGAAACGTTTGTCTCGCGCATGCACCTCGATGACCATCCGGACCAGCCGGAATGGCTGTCGCATGTGAATGCATCCGTGCTGAAAACGAAACTGGCGATGGCCATCATCGGCATTTCGTCCATCCACCTGCTGAAGACCTTCATCAACGCCAACTCGTACAAGATCGAAGTGATCATCGCGCAAACGTCCATCCACATCGTTTTCATCCTGTCGGCGATGGCGATTGCGTACACGGACCGCATCATGACGGTGACGCAGAACCAGGCGCGAGCACCCCACTAAGTTCTGGCGCTCCTATATTGATTGACAAACAGCAAACAGCAAACAGCATCAAAGTCTTACCCTTCTTATCCACCGCGAGAACACCATGACTGTCATAAAGCAAGAAGACCTGATCGAATCCGTCGCCGCAGCGTTGCAGTACATTAGCTACTACCACCCTGCTGATTACATCGAGCACCTGGCGCGCGCCTACGCGGCCGAGCAAAGCCCGGCGGCAAAAGATGCGATCGCGCAAATCCTGACCAACTCGCGCATGTGCGCGGAAGGCAAGCGTCCTATCTGCCAGGACACGGGTATCGTCAACGTCTTCCTGAAAATCGGCATGGGCGTGCGCTTCGAAGGTTTCAGCGGCACAGTCACCGACGCCGTCAACGAAGGCGTGCGCCGCGCGTACAACTTCGACGACAACAAGCTGCGCGCCTCCATCGTGGCCGACCCGCATTTCGACCGCAAGAACACCAAGGACAACACGCCAGCCGTGGTGCACATGGAACTGGTCGAAGGCAATACCGTCGACGTGAAAGTCGCTGCCAAGGGCGGCGGCTCGGAAAATAAATCCAAGATGATCATGATGAATCCATCCGATTCGCTGGTGGACTGGGTCATGAAAACCGTGCCAACGATGGGCGCCGGCTGGTGCCCGCCTGGCATGCTGGGCATCGGCATCGGCGGCACGGCCGAAAAAGCCATGCTGATGGCAAAAGAGGTGTTGATGGAAGACATCGACATGTTTGAGCTGAAACAACGCGGCCCGCAGAATAAACTGGAAGAGTTGCGTATCGAGCTTTGCGACAAGATCAACTCGCTGGGCATCGGCGCGCAAGGCCTGGGCGGCCTGACGACCGTGCTCGACGTGAAAATCATGATGCACCCGACGCACGCCGCGTCGAAGCCTGTCGCCATGATCCCGAACTGCGCCGCCACGCGCCACGGCCACTTCGTGCTCGACGGCTCCGGCCCTGCCTACATGACGCCGCCATCGCTGTCGTCGTGGCCGGAAGTGCACTGGACGCCGGACACGGAAAAATCCAAGCGCGTCGACCTGAATACCCTGACGAAAGAAGAAGTCGCTTCGTGGACGCCGGGCCAGACCTTGCTGTTGAACGGCAAGATGCTGACGGGCCGCGATGCCGCGCACAAGCGCATCCAGGACATGCTGGCCCGCGGCGAGGAATTGCCGGTCGACTTTAAAAACCGCGTGATCTACTACGTTGGTCCGGTTGACCCTGTGCGCGACGAAGCCGTCGGCCCGGCCGGTCCGACCACCGCCACGCGCATGGATAAGTTCACCGACATGATGCTGGAAAAAACGGGCTTGATCGCCATGATCGGCAAGGCCGAGCGTGGCCCGGTCGCCATCGAATCGATCCAGAAGCACCAGTCGGCCTATTTGATGGCCGTGGGCGGCGCCGCCTACCTGGTGTCGAAAGCCATCAAGCACGCCAAGGTGCTGGGCTTTGCCGACATGGGCATGGAAGCGATCTACGAATTCGACGTCGTCGACATGCCGGTGACGGTGGCCGTGGATGCGAAGGGCACTTCGGTGCACAACACGGGTCCGAAAGAGTGGCAGGCGAAGATCGAGCAACTCAGTAGCGTCAGCAAGATTCCCGTGACGGTCGCTTAAACAAGCTCTACCATAGACGCCGCGCGGCAACATCAGCGCGGCGTTTTTTTATCTCCTTCGGCTTTATATGACTTCTATTGCAAGCAGTGCCCGCCCAGACGCACCCATCGGCATTTTTGATTCCGGCGTGGGCGGCCTGTCGGTGCTGCGCCATATCCGCGCGCAACTGCCGCAGGAAGACCTGATGTACTTTGCCGACTCCGCATATGCGCCATACGGCGACAAGACGGAACAGCAAGTGGTCGACCGTTCGCTGGCGATCACCGCCTTCTTATTGCAGCAAGGCGCGAAAGCACTGGTGGTGGCGTGCAACACGGCCACCATCGCCGCCATCAAGGCGCTGCGCGCGCGCTACCCGGACCTGCCCATCGTCGGCGTCGAGCCGGGCTTGAAACCAGCGGCGGCCATCAGCCGCAATGGCAAGATCGCCGTGCTGGCCACGGAACGCGCCTTGCGCGGCGACAAGCTGCTGGCCCTGCGCGAGCAGGTAAGCGCCGCCACGGGCGCCACGTTCATCTTGCAGCCCTGCATCGGCCTGGCCGACCGCATCGAGCAGTGCGAGCTGGGCCACGACCCGGTCGATGCCACCAGCGCCATGCTGGAGCGCTACATCGCGCCCATGCTGGCGCAGGGCGTCGATACCCTGGTGCTGGGCTGCACGCACTACCCGTTCGTACAGGACGCCATCGTCCGAACGGTGCGCGCGCATACGCAGGAACCAATCACCCTGGTCGACACCGGCGACGCCGTGGCGCGCCAGCTGGCCCGCCTGCTGGACGCGGCAAGTCTGCGCCGCATCGACAACAACGCACCACGACTGCAGGGCTACACGACGGCCAAGGTCGAGTCCTTGGCGAAAGCCTTCGCCGGTTTGCTGGACTTGCAGCCGCCCGTCGAACACCTGTCCGTGTGAGCAGCGTGAGCAAAAGCGACCGTTTTCATGCAATCTTTCGATTCTTTAAAAAAGACTGCATTTAGATTTGCCACTTCGCCGAGTTCTTTGTATAATTCGGCACCTGTTCAGCAAAACAGCTAAACAGGTAAGTAAGACAGTGGTGGCTGTAGCTCAGTTGGTAGAGTCCAGGATTGTGATTCCTGTTGTCGTGGGTTCGAGCCCCATCAGCCACCCCACAGAATTAGTAGTAAATTAAAGGGTTACACGCTTCGGCTTGTAACCCTTTTTTCATTCCAGCGCACCTGCATGAGGCAACTTCAGTCCTCTGCTCCCGCAACATGTCCTCCGAAGGCAATCCGAGCTTCGACACCATTTTGAAGGTGACGCATGCACTCGGCTTGCAATTTCGCGCCGCTGCGCTGAACACCCGAGCACTCATCAGCCGGGGCAGCAGAAAACCTACCCCGCCAGCACCGACTGCACCGTCGTCGCCAGGTCTTCCAGGCGCACGGGTTTCACGAGGAAGTGGCGGAAGCCCACGGCCAGCGCGTCGTCCATATACATGGGCAGGCTGTGGCCGGTGACGGCGATCAGCACGGCGTTGGCCGTCTCGGGATGGTGGTGCAGGCGGCGGCCGATTTCGATGCCGCTGATGCCGGGCATTTCAATGTCGAGGTAGACGGCGTCGGGCACGCATAGCTTGACTTGCTCGACGGCCATCTGCCAGTTGCGCACCACCACCGCGCTATGCCCCAGCGCTTCGAGCAGCATGGCCAACGATTCGCCCACTTCCTGGTTGTCGTCGACCACCAGCAGATTAAGTTTGCGCGCAGCACTTGCCGGCTGGTCGCCCTGGCGGCGTTCCACGGGGGGATTGCCTGATGTCGTTTCAGTTGTCTGGCTCATTGTACGTTCACGTCTGACGGCTGCAAAAGCGGCAGTATACAAGAAGCACGCACAATGCCGCCGCACCCCAGCAATGGTGCCAAGCGGCAATCCTTGCGTTCCGCTGTACCGCATCAACAACACTTCCTTCCATGTCCCGGCGAAAGCCACTTCTACGCAGTATGCGCAATTGACGGATAAAATGAGAATCATTATCATTCTTATCCCCTTGCGCCGGATGTTCACGCCACGATGTTGTCGCGCCGCCTGATTACCCGCGCAAGCATTGTCACTACGGAGATCCATGCATGGCCGCCACACTTTCCCCACTGCCCTTTTCGCTGCGCCCGTGCGCGCTGGCCATTGCGCTCGCCTGCCTGGGCACTTCCCTTGCCGCGCAGGCACAAGACGCCAATACGGCTGATAACGCCGGTCCCATCCTGGAATCCATCCAGGTCAGCAGCAACCTGCTGGGCACCAGCATGGCCGCCAGTACGAAAAATTTCGCCGGCGCGCGCACGGTGGTGCAAAAGGATGACATCGAAAACTCGGGCGCGACCAGCCTCAGCGACGTGATGCGCCGCATACCCGGCGTGCAGATCAGCGACAACTCGGGCAGCGCCGGCAGTGCCATCTCCCTCAATATCGGTGTGCGCGGCCTGGCCGGGCGCTACTCGCCGCGCAGCACGGTTTTACTCGATGGCATCCCGATGTCGGTGGCGCCGTATGGCCAGCCGCAACTGTCGTTCGCGCCCGTCAGCCTGGCCAACGTCGAGACGGTCGACGTGGTGCGCGGCGGCGGCGCCGTGCGCTTCGGCCCGCAAAACGTGGGCGGCATCATCAACTTCAAGACGCGCCGCGTGCCCACCACGCCAGGCATCACGGGCGACGCCACCGTGCGCCATAACACCTACAGCGAAGTGGGCCATAACACGCAGGCCAGCGTCTTTGCCGGCACCCAGCTCGACAGCGGCCTGGGCCTGGCGGTGCTGTACTCGGGCATCCGCGGCAGCGACTGGCGGGTGGGCAGCGATGAAAAAGTCAACGATTTCGCCCTCAAATTCCGCTACGACCTGAGCCCCACGGCCGAGGTGTATGGCAAGCTGTCTTACTACGACGTGACGTCGCGCACGCCGGGCGGCCTGACCGCCGCGCAGTACAAGGCGGACCCGTTCCAGAACACGCGCCCCACCGACTACTGGAGCGGCGAGCGCAAGGCTGTCGACATCGGCTACCTGAATGCCCTGTCCGGCACGCAGGAAGTGGAAGTGCGCGCCTATTACAACAAGAGCTCGCGCGAAAGCACCCTGATCAGCAAAGAAAACCTGGGCCACCAGCCGCGCAACTATGAAACGACGGCCATCGAGCCCCGCTACACGCAGCGCTTCATCACGGGCAAGGTCTCGCAGGACGTCACCGTCGGCTACCGCTACCTGGCCGAGCGGGCCGACGAGGCCATCTACAACGTCGTCATCGCCAGCGGCGTGCAACAAAAGCCGACGCGCTTTGCCGACAACGCCACCAATGCACAGGCCGTGTATATCGACGACAAGATCGCCATCGGCGCCTGGCGCATCACGCCGGGCGTGCGCTATGAACACATCAAGACGGTGCGCTACAACCACTTGCCGGTCGACCAGAAGATCGAATTACTCAACAACAAGGCCCTGCCCTCGCTGAACGTGGCCTACCTGCTCAACAACAACGTGACCCTGTTCGGCAACTACAACAGCTCGTTTGGCGCAGTGCAAAATACGCAGCTCAATGCGCAGTCCAGCAAGAACCCGCTGCAGCCGGAACTGGCGAAAACAGCCGAACTGGGCGCGCGCTGGAAGAGCGGCCAGCTGTCGGCCGAAGCAACCTTGTTCAACATCAAGTTCGACAACCAGATCCAGTCCGTGGGCAGCGGCGAGAACGCCGTGTTCTACAACGTGGGCGCCACGCATCACCGTGGCCTGGAAACGGCCATCGACTACCACTTCGACCAGTCCGGCCCGCTAGCCGGCTTGAACGCCTACGCCACCTACGCCCACACCAAGGCCACCCTGCAAGATGGCGTGAACGCGGGCAATGACGTGCCTTTCTATTCGCGCAACACGGACACCGTCGGCGCCCACTACCAGCTGGGCGCCTGGGGCTTCGACCTGTCGAGCAGCCACCAGAGCCGCCAGTTCGCCGACGACGCCAACAGCGTGGCAGAAAACCCGGCCGGCAACCTGGGCGTGATCCCGGGCTTCCGTACCTGGAACACGCAAGTGAAATGGACAGTGCCGGGCCAGAAAGGCCTGGAACTGGTCGCCGGCGTCAACAACTTCAGCGACAAGCGCTACTTCACGCGCACGTCGGATGGCAACCTGGGCAAGCTGGTGGGCGCACCACGCATGGTCTACCTGCAGGGACGCCTGGCGTTCTGATACGCCGATCCCCGCGCGCGGCGCTGCCTATCGAATCGATACGTCGCCACCTATGCCTACGGCATGAAAAAAACCTGCTTCGTTGTTGTAACGATGCAGGTTTTTTTACGCCCCGATGTCACAAAAATACTGTGGTGCAAGCAGCGCCAAGGCACAGTTCGCTCTGGAGCGACGTTGCAATTCATTCACCATGGAAATAAATTGCCTTGTAGATATAAATGATTTCACAATTGCATTTATTTTTATCAAGCATGTGTTCTTTATGTGAGTTTTAGTGATATTCTTTAAATGTCATTTAGGAAATCAAATTGATTTTTAACCAACTAAAACGGATCGCTTATGAAAACGCCTGCCACTCTCTTCAAGATCGCCGCACTGGCCGCACTGGCCACCGCTGGCGCCGCCAATGCCGCGACCGAACTGGTGGTCAACGGCAGTTTCGAAAGCAATGTCATTGCCTCGCCCTACGCACAGTTGAGCGCTGTAACGGGCTGGACTTCGTCCGTCAGCGGCGATACGGCCTTTGAAATCCAGAAAGGCGCCACGCAAGGCGGCCAGAGCGGTTTCAACCCCGTCGCCGCCGATGGCACGCAATACCTGGAACTCAATACCGAAAGCCTGTCGTCGCTGTCGCAATCGATCGCCACCACGGCTGGCGGCACGTATGCGCTGTCGTTTGCCTATTCGGGCCGTCCCGACACGCCGGGCGGTGCGAGCAGCCTGATGAATGTGTACTGGGGCTCTACCCTGCTGACACCCACGGCCCTGGTCGGCAACACGGGCGGTGTCTGGCAAAGCTACAGCCAGAACCTGACGGCACTGGATAGCTCGACAGTGCTGCGCTTCGAATCGATCGGCCCCGTCTCCGCGCCCACGTACGGCTCCTACCTGGACAATGTCTCCGTGATGGCCGCCGTGCCAGAACCGGAAACCTACGCCATGATGCTGCTGGGCCTGGGTTTGCTGGGTTTCATGGCACGCCGCAAGAGCGCCGCCTGAATCTGAACAGTCGTCGCGCAACAGCCGCCCCGCCTAATTGGCCGGGCGGCTTTTTTCATTGGCAAACGGGTGCATAGGCATAAGAAATGTTGCCAAGAAGAATTAAATTGGCGCTACAATAGCGAGGTATCAAGCAATGCCAAGCATCGCTCCGCCAGGGCCACTACCCCGCCCTGATCATCAGCACGCATTTTTTGAACAGGATGACTGGCGCTGCCGGGCCCGTTTGCGCTCCCGGCACGGCCGCCACACACGCACCATGTCTGCAGAAAAAACCATTACCGAAACCAGCTCCTACGGCAAGGATACGCCCGTGGGACGCCCCGACATCGATGGCCGCGCCGGCATTTTCGTGCCCACGGCGGAGTTTGACATCGACAATACCACCACCATCCGCAAGGGCGCGGGCATTGTCGGCTTCGGCAACCTCGATGGAACCCTGACCGTGTACTTCGAAGCGAACCGTTTCGACGAAAGCAATCTGCACAAATGGGAGCACAAGGCGCGCAAGGCGTATGACCGCATGGTCATGGGCGCGCCCACGGTATCGAAGGCGAAGATCGATGCGCGCATGCTGGAACAGGTGGGCATCATCGATGGCATGGGCATCAGTCTCAAGCATCCGGAACGCCTGACACACTGGCTGACGATCTCGAACGTGCCGGACACGGCGCCGGAAGAGCCGGTGGTGCGCTGGAAAAATCGCTAGGCCGCTGGAGAGCGAGGCTGGGCCAAAGGTACGGGGTGTTGTCCTACAAAGCGGCGGTCATTCATCCGATGCCCGAAAGCATCCACTCAAACTATGATGAAAGCCTGACCACACCCCACACCACTCAGGAGTACGACATGTCCCGCCTCATCCCGATCAGCTTTGGCGCCTTGCAAATAGGTCTGGCAGCGGCGGCGATGTATATCCTGTGCTCGGCGGACGTACTGCACCAGAGTTCCGTGTATTTCCACTGATGTTCCGTGTATTTCCACTGATTCAGCTTCCCGGCGCCGCCCGCCAATGAGAATGCGCGCCGTGCTTCGCATAGTAGGAAGCGCGACGCGCATTCTGGCGTCCGGTGCTGCAGGGAACGTCTAGCGGCGGCCGTAATAGCGTCCGTGCCCGCCCCAACCACCACGGTGTCCGCCGTAGCGTCCAAAACCAAACATGAAGTCCAGCCCGATCGATACGGGGGGATTGTAATAATACGGTTGCGGCGCGTACACGGGTGCCGGCACATACACGGGTTGCTGCACGTATACCGGCTGCTGCTGAACATACACGGGGTCATTCGTGTATTCGACGCGCGGTGAGCTCATCACGCGGCCCGACTGCACCGGTTCGGACGAAACCGTATGCCAGTCGTATGGATTGTAGGCCCCCTGCGGCGCGCGCGAACCGTAATATGCGGGACCGGGGGGCGCCACGACGCAGCCACCCAGGGCGGCCAGCGACATTACTGCCAACAGGGTTTTCATCGCAATTCTCCTAATCTGTACTACCTTAATTAAGTACTATAAGAAATTACGCCGTGCTTTGCTGTGCTTTTACCGATTGTTACACCCCGATGCACGCCGCAACATGAAATGTGGCAAAGCTACCACAGGGGCGCAGGCGGCATGTTTCCTCAAATAAACGGAATCGCGCAGGTATCGATGGCCTTGCCGGCAGCATCATAGCGCTGCACGCACATCTGGTAACGCACGCCGTAATCGAATTCGACCTGCTCGACCTTGCCATACTTCAATTTCCAGCTGGGCTGCAACTGTTGCCGGCCGGCCAGCGCCGCCACATCCTGCGGAATCGCCATCGCCGTTTGCATCTCGCCCTGGCGCGCATCCTGGCGTCGCGCCACGTCGATGGACACATTCAAGGCCACGTCCACGCCGCCGTCCGCAAAGCTCAGCGTGGGCGCGCTGCGCTGCGCCCGCATTACGCCCCAGGCGCAAGGCTTGCCATCCGCCTCGCATCGCTTCAATTGCGCCAGCGGAAAATATTCAGGGGCAATCTTGCCATCCTTGATAGGCCAGCTGGTGCGCACGCCGTCGCGCTTGCCCGTCAGGGGATTGTCCCAGCTCAGGCTATTCACGACGGCCACGGTCTGCCCTGACTGCAAGCCAGCAGGCGTGCCCAGCGATGCGCAGGCGGAAAGCAGCAAGCCGGTGGCGGCCAGGGAGGAAAGTGTCAGAATGCGCTGCATGGTAAGCCTCTTGTGGTGAGAGAACCCGAAGGTATGTTTCGAGGGTAACAGAATCGGGAGCGGCGGCGCCGTTGACTGGCGCACATAACAGAACGGGCGGCACCCTTGCAGGCGCCGCCCGTAGCGGAGTCGGCCAGGCCGGGAGCGACGCTCCCGGCGCTACGTGGATCAGTCCAGCTTCCAGGCGTAATCGACCTTGGTCCAGGTTTGCGCGGCGGCGCCATCCTTGGTGCCCGGCTTGAACTTGCACGCCGACAAGGCTTTGATGGCGGCCTTGTCCAGGTTCTTGAAGCCGCTGCTCTTCTCGACTTTCGAGTCGGCAACGCTGCCATCGGCATTCACCAGGAAGGACATCGACACCGTGCCCTGCTCTTCGTTCATCAGCGAGGCTTTTGGATAGTCGGCCTTGCAGTTCTTGGCATCGAACGACGCCGGTACCTCGGCCGCGAAGGCGGCGGAAGAAACGGAAACCAGCAAGACTGCTGCAACACTCATCAAACGTTTATTCTCAAACATGTGCTTCCCCAAGATTATCAGATACGGTAATTACAACTTCTTGCCTGCCAAGAAGGCTGGTGTCGCCGGGATGTCTACCCCCGGTACCAGCACCATGCCTCCGTCAAACTACCTGGCGCTTAAAACTCTTCCCACTCGTCATTGCTGCCGGCACCTGCCGCCTTGCGTGGCGCCGGAGCTGCCACAGGAGCGGCCGCTTCCGTCTTGCGGGTCAGCGACTTGACCGGGCGCAATGCCGGCGCCGGCTTGCGCACGGCCACTGGTGCAGCGGCCACGGGTGCCGGCGCATACGCTGCGGGCTTCTCTTCGCCGTCGACCAGTTTGAAGATGCTGACCACGTGGGCCAGTTCGGCCGCCTGGTCTTGCAGGCTTTGCGCCGCAGCGGCCGCCTGTTCGACCAGCGCCGCATTTTGCTGCGTCATGCCATCCATCTCGATGATCGACAGGTTGACCTGTTCGATGCCCGCGCTTTGTTCCTGGCTGGCACTGGCGATCTCGCTCATGATGTCGGTAACGCGGCGCACACTGTCGACCACTTCGCCCATCGTCACGCCGGCCTGGCCGACCAGGCGCGTGCCCCGCTCGGTCTTCTCGGCCGAATCGTCGATGAGGATCTTGATTTCTTTCGCGGCGCCAGCGGAACGCTGGGCCAGGTTGCGCACTTCCGAGGCCACCACGGCAAAGCCGCGGCCTTGCTCGCCGGCACGCGCCGCTTCCACGGCCGCATTCAGCGCCAGGATGTTGGTCTGGAAGGCGATGCCATCGATGACGCCGATGATGTCGACAATCTTTTTCGCCGATTCATTGATCGAGCTCATGGTGTCAACCACTTGCGACACCACGGAGCCGCCCTTGAGGGCCACGTCCGATGCGGTGGCCGCCAGCTTGTTGGCTTCGCGCGCATTGTCCGCATTCTGTTTCACGGTCGAAGTCAGCTCTTCCATGGCCGACGCCGTTTTTTCCAGTGCGCTCGCTTGCATTTCCGTACGCGACGACAGGTCGATATTGCCGTCGGCGATTTCGCGCGACGCCGTGCCGATGGTTTCCGTGCCCACGCGTACCTGGCCGACGATGCCCACCAGACTGTTGCGCATTTCCTTCATTTCCGCCAGCAGACTGGACGTATCGGAAGGCTGGGTGTGGATGCCGATCGACAGGTCGCCATTGGCGATGCTGCCAGCGATCGATGCCGTGTAGTCAGGCTCGCCGCCCAGCTGTTTCAGCAGGCCGCGCGTAATCACCAGTGCCGCCGCCACGCCCATCGCCACAGCCAGTACGCCGAGGATGATCATGAACAGGCGCGCGCTGTCGAACGCCTTGCGGGCATCCGATTGCATCTGTTCGTTCAACTTGTCTTCCAGGGTGGCCAGTTGCTCCAGCGCATCCATCCATTTTTTCTGTACCGGGCGGATTTCCTTGATCATCACGCGCGTGGCGCCTTCGGCATCGTTGGCCATCCACAGTGCCGACGCCTTGGCGATAGCCGGCATGGCTGCTGCCTCGTATTCCTTGATCGAAGCGAGCAAGGTCTTCTCTTCGGCAGTCGACTCGACAGCAAATTTCTCTTCGAGCTTTTTCTGCGTTTCCTGATAGCTGCTGGTCTGCGTCTTGATACGCGCCATTTCCGGCTCCATATCGCTTGCGTCGGTCATCAGGGTGAGGATGCGCAGCGAGGTGACGCGGTCGCTGACGTTGCCACGCATGTCGATCACCAAACGGGTGACGACATTGTTGACATTAATCACGTGGTCGAGACGTTCCTGGATTTGCGCCATGCGCGCGATGCCGAGGACGGTCACGGCCACCAGCAGAACCAGTACCAGGGCGAAACCCAGGCCCAGGCGGGTACCAACCTTCATTTTTGCTAAATTCATTTCGGCTCTTCGTAAATGAAACTATTGATAAGGATTTTTGCCCGGCACGACAAGACGAAGGCTGCGTAACACCGGTATCCGCCCTTACCCATTGGTATGCTGGCGGTCTCCGGCCGCACGCAGCCTGGGGTACTTCCTGGTCTACAACAGCCCTGAAAACGCCAGTGACTGCGAATGCAAACTTCTTCCACACGCTGAATTTTTGACACCGTTGATGCGAGATCAACATCAAAAATTCATATGAGAAATATTTGTCTATAATCAATTATAGGTGTAAATTTTGCCTCAAAGCAAGCAATAAGTACCTGAATAAATGCCTGATTAACTTTCTTCGGGGAAATGGCAACAACGCCGTTTCTTGCCCCATAGAAATGCCCCACGACAGTGCGGGCGTGCTCCGAAACAGCGCATTTACAACACATGGCATAACCATATGGCATCGTTTTTGGAGAGGTGTTCAGAGGAAGGGGGAGTACAGGCAATACGACTGCGCCAGGACAGCGGTATAGACAAGTTGGATCAGCGATCCCAGCTGCAATGCATCACATAGGCGTGGCACTCTGTGCCAAAGACAAAGACGCTCCAGATGGCGCCCAATTGACCGGCCAGGCTGCGCTGGCCAGACGATACCAGTTGATACCAGCAGGGTTCGCCACCCAGCAGGTCGGCCAGTTCGCGCTCGAAACCGTCGAACAAACGCACGTCGAGCGGCTGCCGGTCAGCCTCGCTCACCGGGAGCAAGCGTTCGAGCAGCCACTGGCGCGGCGTGCACAAGGCGCCGCTGCACACGACCGTCTCGATCGGCTGCAGGCGCAAGCCGTCCGGCGCTATCTTGAGCGCGTGGCACAGCGCGTCAAAGGACGCCTGCGGCGGCAGCGCGCCCAGATAGGAACACATGAAGAGACTGCCGTCATCCTTGAGCGCGCTGACGGCCAGCAGGTAGCCGTCAATCTGGCGCGCAAGGCCGTGGCAGCCGCCGCTCATCACGCAGGCAGCGACAATCGTGCCGCCGCTTCCAGCAGCAGGCGCGGGTCGCCCGAGGCCAGCTTTTTTGAATCCGACAGGGTCTGGCGGAAGCCGCGCGCGCCGGGCAGGTTTTGCATCAGACCCAGCATGTGGCGCGTGACGCTGTTCAGCTTCAGCCGCCCCGCTTCCTTCTCCAGTTGCGCACTAATATAAGGGATCATCGCTTCAAGCACCTGCTCGCGCGTTTTTACAGGGGTGTCGTCGCCGTAATAGCGCTGGTCGAACTGCGCCATCACGTAGGGGTTGTGATAGGCCTCGCGACCCAGCATCACACCGTCCAGGTGCTGCAGGTGCAGGTCGATCTCGTCCAGGGTCTTGATGCCGCCATTGATAATGAACTCGAACTGGGGAAAATCACGCTTCAAGCGGTAGGCATAGTCATATTTCAGGGGCGGCACTTCGCGGTTTTCCTTCGGGCTCAAGCCTTTCAGGATGGCATTGCGCGCATGCACGATAAATGTCTTGCAGCCGGCGTCGGCCACGGTGCCAACGAAATCGCGCACGAAGTCATACGACTCGCTGTCGTCGATGCCGATGCGGTGCTTCACCGTGACGTCGATATCGACCACGTCGCGCATGGCTTTCACGCAGTCGGCCACCAGTTGCGGCTCGGCCATCAGGCAGGCGCCAAACGCGCCCTTTTGCACGCGCTCGGACGGGCAGCCGCAGTTCAGGTTAATCTCGTCATAGCCCCACTGCTGGCCCAGTTTCGCGCTGGTGGCCAGGTCCGTCGGATCGCTGCCGCCCAGCTGCAGCGCCACCGGATGCTCTTCGTCGTTGAAGCGCAAATGGCGTTCCACGTCGCCGTACACCAGCGCACCGGTCGTCACCATCTCGGTATACAGCCAGGTGTGGCGCGTGATTTCGCGGTGGAACTTGCGGCAATGGCGGTCGGTCCAGTCCATCATGGGGGCGACGGACAGGCGGCGGGAAGGCAAAGAAGAGGAAGTCATGGTGTCTACAAAAAAACAGGAGCTGCAAATGACAAACCCGCTGCGCGCCTCACCAGTGACGGTGACGCGGCGCAGCGGGCCGGGAGCGGCATGGCCCGCAGGCCATGCTCTACAACAGATTACGAATCACGCGACGCTTTTTTACGCTCGTGCTCTTTCAGGAAGCGCTTGCGCAGACGGATCGATTTAGGCGTGATTTCCACCAGTTCGTCGTCCTCGATGAATTCGACTGCGTATTCCAGCGACATCTGAATTGGCGGTACCAGGCGCACTGCTTCGTCGGTACCCGACGAACGCACGTTGGTCAGCTGCTTGCCCTTGATCGGATTGACGACCAGATCGTTGTCGCGCGAGTGGATACCGATGACCATGCCTTCGTAGACTGGGTCATTGTGCGATACGAACATGCGGCCGCGGTCTTGCAGTTTCCAGATAGCGTAGGCAACAGCAGCGCCGTCATCTTGCGAGATCAGCACACCGTTACGACGGCCAGCCATTTCGCCACGGCTGTTGTCGACAGGCGCGTATTCATGGAATACGTGGCTCATCAAGCCGGTACCGCGGGTCAGAGTCATGAATTCGCCCTGGAAGCCGATCAGGCCACGCGCCGGGATCAGGTACTCGAGACGCACGCGGCCCTTGCCATCCGATTCCATGTTTTGCAGGTCGCCACGACGACGGCCCAGTTCTTCCATGACGCCGCCCTGGTTGACTTCTTCAACGTCAACCGACAGGTTTTCAAACGGCTCGTGGCGCACGCCATCGACCATTTTGAACACCACGCGTGGACGCGATACGGCCAGCTCGAAGCCTTCGCGACGCATGTTTTCGATCAGAATCGTCAGGTGCAGCTCACCGCGGCCCGATACTTCAAAGATCGTGTCATCGTCGGTCGGCGAAACGCGCAGAGCAACGTTGGCTTTCAGTTCGCGGTCCAGACGGTCACGCAATTGGCGCGAGGTAACAAACTTGCCTTCGCGGCCAGCCAGTGGCGAGTTGTTGACCATGAAGTTCATGGTCAGGGTCGGCTCGTCGACGGTCAGCATCGGCAGCGCGTCCGGGGTATCGACTGCGCACAGGGTCGAACCGATGCCGATTTCGTCGATACCGTTGATCAGGCAGATGTCGCCGGCAACGGCTTCGTCCACCAGCACGCGCTCCAGGCCCTTGAAGTTCAGCACCTGGTTGATGCGGCCTTTGATTGGCGTAGCGCCTGGGCCATTGATGACCAGCACGTCCTGGCCGACCTTGACGGTACCACGGTTGACGCGGCCAATGCCGATCTTGCCGACGTACGACGAGTAATCGAGCGAGGTGATCTGCATCTGCAGCGGGCCTTCCGGATTGTCGTCACGCACTGGAACGTGTTCCAGGATGGCGTCAAACATCGGCTTCATGTCGCCGCTGCGCACGTCTTCGGTCAGGCCGGCATAGCCGTTCAGGCCCGAAGCGTAAATGATAGGGAAATCCAGTTGCTCGTCGGTAGCGCCCAGCTTGTCGAACAGTTCGAACGTCTGGTTGATGGCCCAGTCCGGGCGCGCGCCTGGACGGTCGACCTTGTTGACGATAACGATAGGCTTCAGACCCAGTGCCAGCGCTTTGCGCGTGACGAAACGGGTTTGCGGCATCGGGCCTTCTTGTGCATCGACCAGCAGCAATACCGAGTCAACCATCGACAGAACACGTTCCACTTCGCCGCCGAAGTCGGCGTGGCCTGGGGTGTCGACGATGTTGATGTGGGTGCCTTCGTACTCAACAGCGCAGTTCTTCGACAGAATCGTAATGCCGCGCTCCTTTTCCAGGTCGTTCGAGTCCATGACTCGGGTGTCGACCGCTTGGTTTTCACGGAAGGTGCCGGACTGGCGCAGCAGCTGATCCACCAGCGTGGTTTTGCCGTGGTCAACGTGGGCGATAATGGCGATATTACGAATTGCGCGTTTTGTATTTGACATGGTCGTAGTAGTTACTGAAAAACTGCGGAGTGCGTACAAGGTGTACGAGATACCCGAATGCTAATCTATTTCCGGAACCGCGTAGTATAGCATGTTGCGTTGCAACGCTATCTAAAAATGCTGGCGGCTCCCGCAGTCGGGGACGATTTGTTAAAAAAAGCGACACTGGGTGAAGAGTATCGCTCGGTGATGACGTTGCTATGACTTATTGATGCGCCGTGGCAATCAAGCGTTCCGGGGCCAGGATGCTGTATTCCTGCAACTGGCCCGTGCCCAGCAGCCTGCTGTCGTGATACACGCGCACCCTGCCCGGTTCGGCTGGTACGGCCACGTCTTCCTTGCCCAGTGCGATGCGCTGGCCATGCAGGAAACGCTTGGCCAATTCTTCCGTCAGCTGAACGGCGGGGAAACTCGACAATAATGCATCGACGGGCGCCAGCAAGCTCAGCGGCGCGGCATGTGCCGTCAGTTCATCGAGCGTGACGACGCCGTCGAGGGTCAGGCTGCCTACTTGCGTGCGGCGCAAGGCGTTCAAATGGCCGCCGCAACCGAGGGCATGACCGATGTCTTCGCCCAGCACGCGGATATACGTGCCTTTGCTGCACATCACGGACAATTTCAGGAACGGGGCGTCGTAGCCGAGGAACTCGAGCTTGTGGATAGTCACCGGGCGCGCTTCGCGCTCCAGGGTGATGCCTGCCCTTGCATACTCATATAAGGGCTTGCCATCCCGTTTCAAGGCCGAGTACATGGGCGGCGTCTGCAAAATCGGCCCGCGAAACTGCGCCAGCACGGCTTCGATCTGCTCCGGCGTCACATTCACGTCGCGCGTTTCCAGCACTTCGCCTTCCGTATCGCCCGTATCCGTCGTCTGCCCCAGGTGCACCAGGGTTTCGTAGGTTTTATCGGCTTCCAGCAAGTCCTGCGAGAACTTCGTGGCCTCGCCAAAGCACAGCGGCAGCAAGCCCGTGGCGAACGGGTCCAGCGTGCCCGTATGGCCCGCTTTTTTCGCATTCAGCACGCGCTTGGCCTTGATCAGGGCGTCGTTGCTGGACCAGCCCACGGGCTTATCCAGCAGCAAGACGCCGTCGACCAGGTCGCGCACCCGTTTGATGCCGGGCGGTTTCTTCGGACCCGCCACGCTTATTGCTCGTCCGCTTTGTCTGCAGGCTTCTCGTCCGGCTCGGCGTCGGCCGCGCGCGTGGCGTTGGCCTTGTCGATCAGCAAGGACATTTCCATGCCGCGCGAGGTCGAGCTATCGTGCACGAAATGCAGCATCGGCAGCGTGTGGATGTGCAGGCGCTTGCCCAGCAAGCCACGGATGAAGCCAGACGCAGCCATCAAGCCTTCGGTGGTGTTCTTGATGGCTTCCTTGCTGTCTTTCAACATCGTGAAAAACACCTTGGCATGCGCGTAATCGGGCGTGATCTGCACTTCGGTGATGGTGATCATCGTGCCCACGCGCGGGTCTTTCAATTCGTAGGCGACGATTTCAGCCAGATCGCGCTGGATCTGGTCGGCCACGCGCAAGCCGCGCGCTGGCATGGTTTTGCTATGTTTAGCCATGATTTTATGCTGTCCTAAGTGCCGCAGGGCGCATGAGTCAAACGGTTGCCCGTTGACCAATGCGCCCCACGTGTTTGCGCGGACAACCATATGTCCGCGCCATTGTTCTTGCTGAGATTACAGGGTACGAGCGATTTCCTGGACTTCGAACACTTCCAGTGTGTCGCCAACCTGAATGTCGTTGTAGTTCTTCAGCGACAGGCCGCACTCCAGACCGGCGCGAACTTCTTTCGCATCGTCCTTGAAGCGTTTCAGGGAGTCGATCTCGCCACTCCACACCACGATGTTGTTGCGCAACAGGCGGACGGAAGAAGCACGCTTGACCACGCCATCGGTGACCAGGCAACCGGCAATCGCGCCCACTTTCGAGACCAGGATAACCTGGCGGATCTCGACCTGGCCGATGACGGTTTCGCGTTTCTCTGGTGCCAACATGCCCGACAACGCCGATTTGATCTCGTCGATCGCATCGTAAATGATGTTGTAGTAGCGAATGTCCACGCCATTCGACTCGGCCAGCTTGCGTGCCTGGGCATCAGCACGGGCGTTGAAGCCGATGATGACCGCTTTCGAGGCGACTGCCAGGTTGACGTCCGATTCCGTGATGCCGCCGACTGCCGCGTGAACAACTTGTACGCGCACTTCGGAGGTCGACAGTTTCTGCAGCGAACCAACCAGCGCTTCTTGCGAACCTTGCACGTCGGTTTTGATGATCAGCGGCAAGTTTTTCACTTCGCCTTCGGCCATCTGGTCGAACATGTTTTCCAGTTTCGCAGCTTGCTGCTTGGCCAGTTTCACGTCGCGGAACTTACCCTGACGGAACAGACCGATTTCACGCGCCTTGCGCTCGTCAGCCATGACGACGACTTCTTCACCGGCAACCGGCACTTCCGTCAAGCCCTGGATTTCGACCGGAATCGAAGGACCCGCTTCAGCGATGGATTTGCCGTTCTCATCCAGCATGGCGCGAACACGGCCATACGAAGAGCCAGCCAGAATCACGTCGCCGCGCTTCAACGTACCGGACTGCACCAGGATCGTCGCGACAGGACCACGGCCCTTGTCCAGACGTGCCTCGACAACCAGGCCGCGCGCAGGCGCATCGACCGGTGCCGTCAATTCCAGCACTTCGGCTTGCAACAGCACTTGTTCCAGCAGGTCGTCGATACCTTGACCCGTTTTAGCCGAGACCGGCACGAATGGCGATTCGCCACCGTATTCTTCCGGCACGACTTGTTCGGCGACCAGTTCCTGCGTCACGCGGTCCACGTTACCACCCGGTTTGTCGACCTTGTTGATCGCCACCACCAGCGGCACGCCGGCTGCTTTCGCATGGGCAATCGCTTCTTTCGTTTGCGGCATCACGCCATCGTCGGCGGCAACCACCAGAATGACGATGTCGGTTGCCTTGGCGCCACGGGCACGCATGGCGGTAAACGCTTCGTGGCCCGGGGTGTCGAGGAAGGTGATCATGCCGCGTGGCGTATCGACGTGGTATGCGCCGATATGCTGCGTAATGCCACCCGCTTCGCCGGAGGCAACCTTGGCGCGACGGATGTAATCGAGCAACGAGGTCTTACCATGGTCGACGTGACCCATGACGGTGACCACCGGTGCGCGTGGCTTGGTTTCGAAGTGCGCGTGTTCGCCCACATCGGCCAGCAACGCTTCCGGATCGTCCAGTTCGGCGGCGAACGCCTTGTGGCCCATTTCTTCCACCAGAATCATGGCGGTTTCCTGGTCCAGCACCTGGTTGATCGTGCACATCTGGCCCAGTTTCATCAAATGCTTGATGACTTCGGATGCCTTGACGGACATTTTGTGTGCCAATTCGGCCACGGTGATCGTTTCCGGTACGTGCACGTCTTTGACGACGGCTTCCGTAGGAGCCTGGAAGTTCGATTCACGGTCGTCATGGTGCGTCGGGCGACGGCCCTTCGCGCCACCGCGCCAGCTGTCACGGCCGCCTGGGCCGCTATTGCCGCGTGGCTTGGGACCACCGGTGGTGCCGCGTTTTTTCGCGTCATCGGACCAGGTGGACGACACATTGGCCGACTTGATGGATTTCTTGTCTGCAACAGCAGGCTTCTTGTCGCCCGGCTTGTCGCCAGGTTTCTTGTCAGCAGGCTTGTGCAAGGTGCCTTCCGGCGCCTTCGGCTTCACCGGAACCGGTACGGGTTCAGGTGCCTTGATGGCGCGGCGTGGCGCGTTCATCATGGCCTTGATCTGGGCAACTTCGTCGGCAACGGCCTTGCGTGCACGCTCGGTGGCTTCCGCTTTGTCAGCGGCTTCCTTGGCGGCAACAGCAGCGGCAGCGGCTTTCTTCTTCGCTTCTTCAGCGGCAGCAGCTTTTTTCGCTTCGGCAGCGGCGTCGTCAACGACAGGCGCAGCGGCGCTGGCGGCAGGCGCAGCAGCAGCCTTGGCAGCCGCTTTTTTCGCTTCCGCTTCAGCCTCTTTCTTCGCAGCCAATTCAGCCTGTTGGGTGGCTTTCGCCTGGGCTTCTTTTTCCGCGTCGAGCTTGGCCAGACGTTCTTGCTTTTCGCGCAGATCGGCTTCCTGGCGGGCGATCAGTTCAGCCTGCTTGCGGGCGTCTTCTTCACGGCGCGCCACGTCGGCGGGATCGATCACCGGTGCGGCAGGCGCGACCGGTTCTGCTGCGACCGGCGCAGCTTCGTCACGCTGGACGAAAGTGCGTTTCTTGCGCACTTCCACCTGGATGGTGCGCGATTTGCCGGTGGCGTCAGCTTGCTTGATCTCAGTCGTTTCCTTGCGGGTCACGGTGATTTTTTTCTTTTCTGTGTCAGCCGCTGCGCCGTGTGTGCGGCGCAGATGATCCAAAAGCTTGTCCTTATCATCTTTCGACAATGGATCTGACGTCGAACTTTTCTCGACGCCGGCAGAACGCAGCTGCGTCAGCAGCAAATCTGCAGGCATCTTCAGTTCGGTGGCAAATTGGGCTACGTTGTTACTCGCCATTCAGTCCTCTTTTCTATGTGTCGCGGAGATGATAAAGATACTCAAATTAAGCCTTTGCGGATTCGGCCAGACTCCATGCCTTGGCTTGCAACGCCTTGGCACGATCGTCATATTTCGAGTCAACCAACTTCATCTCATCGTCGGTCACATCTTTAAATTCACTTGTAATCAGTTCACGCGCACGGTCCGCAGACAAGGCCAGGATTGCGCCAAATTCGTCGTATGCCAGTGCTGCAAATGCTTCAACGGTCTTGATACCAGCCAGACCCAGCTTGCCGGCGGTAATGCGGTCCATGCCTTCCAGACCCACCAACGCCTCGTCCATGCCTTCCAGACCCTCTTCCGAAGCAATCGCTTCGGTAACCAGCGCATCACGCGCACGGGTACGGAGTTCATTGACGGTATCTTCGTCAAACGATTCGATTTCCAGCATTTCGGAAATTGGCACGTAAGCGATTTCTTCCAGACTGGCGAAACCTTCTTCTACCAGAATATCGGCCACTTCCTGGTCGACATCGAGCTTTTCCATGAACAGGATGCGCACGGCAGCCGTTTCCTGGGCAGCTTTGTCAGCCGATTCTTCGGCCGTCATGATGTTGATCTTCCAGCCGGTCAGGTCCGAGGCCAGGCGCACGTTCTGGCCGGAACGGCCGATCGCGATTGCCAGGTTTTCTTCGTCCACGACGACATCCATCGCGTGTTTTTCTTCATCGACCATGATCGACGACACGTTCGCCGGCGCCAGGGCGCCGATAACGAACTGCGCCGGATCTTCCGACCACAGCACGATGTCGACACGTTCGCCACCGAGTTCGCCGGTGACAGCCTGCACGCGCGAACCGCGCATGCCGACGCAAGTACCGATCGGATCTATGCGCTTGTCGGCCGTGTAGACGGCGATCTTGGCGCGTACGCCGGCATCGCGGGCTGCGGATTTAATTTCCAGCATGCCTTGCTCGATTTCCGGCACTTCCAGTTCGAACAGCTTCATGATGAATTCCGGCGCGGTGCGCGACAGAATCACTTGCGGGCCGCGCATATTGCGGTCGATGCGCAAGATGAAAGCACGCACACGGTCGCCGATACGCAGATTCTCTTTCGGGATCATCTGGTCGCGTGGCAGACGCGCTTCGATCTTGCCCGATTCGACGATGGCGTCGCCACGTTCCATGCGCTTGATGGTACCGGTGACGAGCGAATCGCCGCGTTCCAGGAAATCGACCAGGATCTGTTCACGTTCGGCGTCACGCACGCGCTGCAGGACGACCTGTTTGGTATCCTGGGCGAAACGGCGGCCGAATTCAACGGATTCGATCGGCTCTTCGATGTGGTCATCGACTTCGATATCGGAAATCTGTTCTTTTGCCTCGAAATGCAGGATCTCCTGATCCGGCAATTGCAGGCCCGCTTCATCAGGCACCACGTGCCAGCGGCGGAACGATTCGAATTCGCCCGTTTCGCGGTCGATCGAAACGCGGATGTCTACCTCACCCTCATACCGTTTCTTCGTGGCTTGCGCCAACGCGAATTCGAGGGCGCCGAAGACGACATCTTTATCGACGTTTTTTTCGCGCGCCAGCGCGTCAACCAATAATAAAACTTCGCGGCTCATGCTTTGCGTCCCTTAAAAACCACCTGCGGCACCAAGCGTGCCTTATCCACATCGGCGAGCGTAAACTCCAACATCGCCGGACCATCCTTACCTTCAAATTCCAACGACAATTTATCGCCCACGGGTTCTTGCAAGATCCCCTGGAACGATTTCCGGTTGTTCGTACCCGGCATCGCCACAGTCAGCTTGACGATGATTTCCTGGCCTGCGAAACGGACAAAGTCTTCCAGCTTGCGCACCGGACGATCCAGACCCGGGGAAGAAATCTCGAGACGCTCGTAAGGAACGTTCTCTACCGTCAACACATGCGATAACTGGTGACTCACCGTGGCACAGTCTTCGACCGTGATCGGACCTTTTTCAGCGGCATCGGCGGCGCTGAAATCAATAAAGACGCGCAGCATTCCGCGCTCGGCACGTTCGACATCAACGAGCTCATAGCCCAGACCTGTAACTGTCTTTTCAATTAATCCCAACTGCTGCAAGAAATTCTCCAGAAATAAGGCCCGTTTTCAGCATGACAGCGCCGCATTGAGCGCCGACAACATGCAAAAACACGCATTCAAGTCATATATGGCCCCTTGCGGAGCCATGACAAACGGTTCAACAAAAAAAAAATGGGCATCTGCCCATCTTCCTGTATTTCCCCAACCAGATAAGCACTCTCCACCAAACAACCCTGCGGAGAACTTTTATTAGGCTGCAGATTATAACCTCTTATTAACTTCGCCGCAATGCCGCACACAAGGAGCGGCCCGGCTTACAACAGTTACAAGAGAGCGCGCCTGCAGCAGATCAGCGGGCGCGCAAGAAGAAATCCCCTGATTTAACCTTTGCTGCGACGGCGCGGCATGCCATCCATGCCGCCACGCGGCTGACCACCGGAACGCGCTTGCCCACCGGCCCCGCCCGCGTTGCGGCGCGGACCCGTGTTGGCGAAGCCGAAGGTCGTTTGCAGCGGATCGGGCTGGCGCGGACCGCGCTGCGGCGCGCGGCCTTCACCACCGGCCGGACGCCCTTGCCCCTGACCCTGACCTGCCGCACGCGGCGAACGACCCTGACCTTGCGGCGCACCTTCGAACGATGCCGACGAGCGCGGCTGACCGCCCTGGAACGGACCTTGCGGCTGGCCACGGCCCGGACCACGCGCTTCGCCTGGACGACCGGCGCCACCTGGGCGACCCTGGCCTTGCGGACGGGCAAACTGGCCCTGCGGCTGGCCACGGCGCGGCGCGACGGGGAACGGATCGGCGTTGCGGTTACTCACATCGATGCGGTTGCCATTCGGCTCGTCATCGCGGCTGGCCTTGCGCGCTTCGCGGCCCTTGGCGGCACCAGCGGCACGGGGGTCGCCCGATGCCGGCATTTTCTTTTCGATGCCGTAGGCGGTCAGCAGGTCGCGCACGGTGTTTTCATCCATCTCTTCCCAGCGGCCGCGTTTCAAGCCGCTCGGCAGGGTCATGGCGCCGTAACGGGTACGGATCAGACGCGAGACGGTCAGGCCGATCGCTTCGAACATGCGGCGCACTTCGCGGTTGCGGCCTTCGCCGATCACCACGCGGTACCACTTGTTGATGCCTTCGCCACCGCCATCGGCGATCTTCGAGAACTGCGCCAGGCCGTCTTCCAGCTCGACGCCAGCCAGCAGCTTCTGGCGCATACCCTCCTCCAGCTCGCCCAGGGTACGCACGGCGTACTCGCGGTCGATGCCGTAGCGTGGATGCATCAGGCGGTTGGCCAGGTCACCGGACGTGGTAAACAGCAGCAAGCCTTCCGTATTGAAGTCGAGACGGCCAACGGCCAGCCACTTGCCCGCTTTCATGGTCGGCAAGCGGTCAAACACGGATGGACGACCATCAGGGTCATTATGGCTGACGATTTCGCCGGCCGGCTTGTGATACACCAGCACGCGTGGCGGCTTCTTGCTGACGCGGCGCTGGATCAACTTGCCATTGATGCGCACGTGGTCGCTCGGCAGGATGCGCTGGCCGATGTGGGCCGGCTCGCCATTCACGGACACGCGGCCCGAAATGATCAGGTCTTCCATGTCGCGGCGCGAACCGAGACCGGCTTCGGCCAGCACCTTGTGCAGCTTCGGCGCGTCGTCGTCGGACGTCAGGTCGCGGCGCACGGCCACTTTTTGCACGCGGCCCGTGCCGCCCTCTTCGCTGTCGAACGCGTCGGAGGTGACAAACGAGAACACGGCATCGGCGTCGCTGAGCTTACCGGGCGCAGCCTGGCGGCCCTTGCCCTTTTTACGGCTCTTGCCGGCATTCTTGCCAGCACCCGGCACGTCGTTGCGCGGACCGCGCGGCAGGCGCGGGCCGGAAACGAGGTTGCCTTCGGCATCGAACACATCGGCGACAGGCGCGGCAGCTTGCTCTGCGCCAGGCGCTGCTGCAACTGCTTCGGCGGCCTGCGGCGCTTCGGCGCGCGGCGGCTGGCGCAGTGCGCGTTCCGCTTGCACGCCACGCATCTGGCGCGGACCACGGGTAGGGCGTGCTTCGGCCGGCTTGTCAGCGGCAACTTCCGGCGCGGCTTCCGCCTCGGCGGCGGCAGCCTTGGCGGCGGCGCGGGCGCGCGGCGGACGCGGCGCAGGGGCAGCCACGGCTTCGGCGGCCGCTTCGGCGGCTTCGGCGACGGCTTTCAGGGCCGGCTTGGCACGGGTTTTCTTGACGACTGGGGCAGCTTCAGTTTCAGCAGCGGCGACGACTGGCGCGTCGGCGGCCACGTCGGCTTTGGTGCGGCGCTTCGGCTTGGCAGCGACGGCGTCGCCAGCAACGGCAGCAGCGGCCGTGTCAGCTTCGATCTGGGCCTTGGTGCGGCGCTTGGGCTTGGCAACGATGGCTTCGTCGCTGGCGGTTACTGTCTCGGGTGTGTTCGGATTATTCATTCTTCGTTTCTTGGCTGTGCTGACCTGGCGCAGCGTCAACCGTTAGTTCTGGCGCAGGGTCGTGAGTGTAGGCTTCGTCCGTGGGCGAAGCATCGGGGCCGGCATCAAGGCTTGCTGTCACATCTGTCACAGCCGTATTGCTACCTGCACCAAGCTGGGGGACAAGCTCATTGCTTGCCTTGTCAAAATTTTCTTGCAGGGCCGCTTCCAGGGCTTCGAGCCCATTGCCCTGCATTTCACTGATTTGCTGCAAAGGCGGCAGCTGGGACAGCGAATGCAAACCCAGGTCATCCAAAAACTGCTTGGTGGTGGCCAGCAAGGCCGGCCGTCCCACCACGTCGCGGTAGCCGATGGCATCGACCCAGCCACGGTCTTCCAGCATCTTGATCGTCTGCGAATTGACGGCAACGCCGCGGATTTCCTCGATATCGCCGCGCGTCACCGGCTGGCGGTAGGCGATGATGGCGAGGGTTTCCAGGGTCGCCCGCGAATACTTGGGCGGCCGCTCGGGCGTCATGCGATCGAGATACATCTTCATTTCCGGGCGGCTTTGAAAGCGCCAGCCCGAGGCCAGACTGACGATCTCGATGCCGCGCCCTTCCCACTCTTGCCGTAATTCTTCCAGCAATTGCTTGATCGTGTCGGCACCGACGCCGACACCACGCACGCGACCGTTCTCGTCCGCATCAACGAACAGCTTTTTCAGGCTATGGATCGTCAGCGACTCACGAGCGCACAGCAACGCGGTTTCGAGGACTCTTTTAGCCTCAATTGTATTCATAGCAATTCTGTGCGGATGTGTGTTGCAATTCGTATGCAGAGAAAGAAATCAAAAACGTTCATTTCAACGTAACAGATGGCAGACATCAATGATGACGCCGTGCTGGGTTACTAGTTGAGGCTGTTTTTCCGACGCCTTGGCCGATGCGCGCAAAGCGGGACTGAAGCGGATGCAGTGAAAGTCCTGCCATCCATGGTGCTGGCCTTAAATAACCAGCAATGAAACGCACTCCGGAGCAGCTGCTTTTCCCGTGGCGAGCAAGCAGCCAGACAGGAGAGCGACAGTCGTCGTTTCATCCAACGATGCCAATTGTACCTGATAAAAAGCGGAAAAGCGCAAAACCGGGTAAAACACGCGTTTTACCCGGCCTTTGCGCGACACATCGCCCGCCACCGCATTACAGGGAGGCGAGTTTCTCCGAGAGAATGGCCGATGCACCCAGGAAAGCTGGGTACTGCGCCGTGATGACGAAGGTGGGCACTTGCGACACATAATTGGCGAAGCGCCCCTTGCGCTCGAAGCGGGCACGGAAACCGGAGCGGTCGAAGCGCGGCCCCAGGCGTGGCACGATGCCGCCGCCGATATAAATACCGCCCAGCGCGCCCAGGGTGACGGCGACGTTGCCCGCCACTGTGCCGAGCATGCAGCAGAACGCTTCGATGACGTCGTCGCACAGCTGGGATTCACCAGCCAGAGCGCGGCGCGTGATTTCCGCCGCCGGCAAGTCTTCGGCCGGCACGCCCGCGCGGTCGGCCAGGGCGCGGTAGATCAGTTCCAGGCCATCGCCGGAAATCAGGCGTTCGGCCGAGACGTGCTCGTATTCGCGCCAGGCGAATTGCAAAATACTCACTTCCACTTCATTGAACGGCGCAAAGCTGACATGGCCGCCTTCGCTTTGCAGGGCGATCCAGCCGCCATGCGAAGGAATCAGGCCCGATACGCCCAGGCCCGTGCCGGCGCCGATCAGGCCGATGGCCGTGTTCGGACGCGCCGTGCCCGCGCCAATCTGATGCTTCTGATCGCTGGCCAGCTGCGGCAAGGCACGCGCCAGGGCCGTGAAATCGTTGACCACGTCCAGGGTCGTGAAACCGCACTCTTCGCGCATGGCGCGGATCGAGAACGACCAGTGGTGGTTCGTCATGCTGAGGAAATCGCCGTCGACCGGGTTGGCGATGGCGATCATGGCATGGCGCACCGCTTGCCCGCCGGCGGCAGCGATGTGCGGCAGGGCCAGGTAGGCTTGCAGGGCGGCGGACAGGCTCGGGTAATCGGCACAGGGCAGCACTTCGACCAGGGTGATGTGGCCAGCGGCCACTTCCAGGGCGAAACGGGCATTGGTGCCACCCACGTCGGCCAGCAGGCGCGGTCCATCGGCAAAGGCGGAAGTCGGCAGTACGGGAGAAGACGAAGCGCTCATGATTTTAAATGATGAAGTGGGACGCATGGGACGCCAAGCTTAAAGGATGAATGCGCCCGGAGGCAAGCAAAGTTTGTAGTTTAAGTACATCAAAACCAGCCTTTATTGGTAGTTCCACTCCAAATGCAACAGGCAACGCCAAAATTGCTTAAAAACAATGATTTATAGTAAGTACTTGCTGTCATCAGGAACCCGAAAAGCATGTTGCATAGCAGCAGGAATCAGCTTGAAAACAGAGTATGCCGGAGTTTGCGCAAAGGCGCTTTGTACGGGGCGGAGCAGGTTTAGCGCTGCCATCCCGGCGGCCCGGTGATGGTGTTTTCGTATTATTACTACCGGTTTTTACTGCGGGTTTCTACGGCCAACCTGGCGTGCGGGAGGCAGCGCAAATCAGGAGGGCAAGCCTTCACCCAGCAGGCTGGCGGGCGCCGGCTGGTCCGAGCGGTAGGCGGCATTCCACGCGTCGAGACCGCCATGCAGGGGCTTAGCGCGGTGAAAGCCGTGCTGGTGCAGCAGCTTGGCCACTTGCGCGGCCGTCACGTCGTTGGGACAGCTGCAATACACGATGATGTGGCGTTCCTTGTCCATGGCGATCATGGCGGGCACGGGTTCCTTGCCATTGAAGAACAAGGCGCCCGGCACGGCCGGTTCAAGCGCCTGCGCCGTGGCGCTGCGCGCGTCGACCATCAGCGGCTCCTCGCCCTGCTCGATGAGTTCGAGTAATTCATCGATGCCGATACGCTCGATCTGCAAGGCCTGGCGGAAACGCCGGCGTTCGAGGAATTTATACAGCAGGAACAAACCCAGCAAGGTAGCCAGCATCAGCAAGGCGGTGCTGCCCATGGTGTTGAGCAAGTCGAGCACCTGTTGCACGCTGGCGTGAAAGATCACGCCGACGACGATGCCCGTGCCGCTCCACAGCAAGGCGCCCAGGCCCGCGTACAGGAAGAACTGACCCGGCGGCGTGCCCAGCGCGCCCGACATGGGCGCGGCCACAGTATTGAATCCCGGCACGAACTTGGAGACGATCAGGGCTTTCGGCCCCCAGCGCTTGAATTTGTCTTCCGTCTGGCTGACGCAGTAATCGGGCGACAGCGAGATGCGGCACAGCAGCCGCAGGATACGCTTGCCGAAATGGCGGCCCGCGCGGAACCACGTGAAGTCGCTGATCAGGCAAGCGCCCAGCGCGGCGGCCAGCACCAGCCCCCCATTCATGTCGCCATCGACCGCCAGCGCCCCCGCCACCACGAGGATGGGAAAGGCCGGAATCGGCAGGCCGAGCTGCTCCACCAGCACGATGCCAAAGACAATCAGGACACCGTAATGTTCGAGCAGGTAAATGAGGTTGGGCATGGGCGCTATCTTACCGTAAAAGCGAATTTAAGCCTGGACGCCTTTCGGTATGGCGCTGAGCAGGGTGCGCGTATATGGATGCACGGGATTGCGGTACAGCTCATCCGAATCGGCCAGTTCCACCACTTGCCCCTTGTGCATCACCATCACCTGGTCGGCGATGTATTTGACGACGGACAAATCGTGCGAGATGAAGATGTACGACAAGCCGAATTCATCCTGCAAGTCCTGCAACAAATTGAGCACCTGCGCCTGCACCGACACGTCCAGCGCCGACACGGATTCGTCGCACACGAGGATTTCCGGCTGCATGGTCAGGCAGCGGGCAATCGCAATGCGCTGACGCTGGCCGCCGGAAAACTCGTGCGGATAGCGGTGGAAAGCCTGCTCCGGCAGCCCTACCTTGTCGAGCAGCCAGTAGGCCTTGGCGATGCGTTCCTGGTCGTTCGCGCCGATCTTGTGGATGCGCATCGGTTCCAGCAAGATCTGGCCGACAGTAAACCTGGGATTGAGCGAAGCATACGGATTCTGGAAGATAATCTGGATGCGGCGTTTGTACGGCAAATACTCCTTGTTCGGCATGGCAATCAGGTCCTTGCCATGGAACATGGCCGTGCCGCCCGTGGCCTGGTGCAAGCGCAGCAGGGTCAGGCCTACCGTCGTCTTGCCGGAACCGGATTCGCCCACCACGCCCAAGGTTTTCCCGCGTGGCAAGGTAAACGACACGTCCTTGACTGCCTGGAATTCGCGCTTGCCGAACAGGCCCTCGCGCGTGTAAAAACTTTTGCTCAGATTATTCACCACCAGCACCGGCTCGTCACCGGGCGTGTAGCCGCGCGTGCGCTGTTTCACTTCCACGCCGGGGCCGGCCTTGATTGCTTCGTGCTTACCCTCCATGTAGTCGGCGATGACGGGCAGGCGCCACGGCCGCTCGTCCAGCGAAGGCCGGCAATGCAGTAATGCTTTGGTGTACGGGTCTTTGGGGGTGTCAAATACCTGGCGCACCTCGCCCGTCTCGCGCACTTCGCCGTGGCGCATGACGATGACCTGGTCGGCGATCTCTCCCACCAGGCCCAGGTCGTGGGTAATGAAGAGCACGGACATTTGATGTTTCTTTTGCAGCGCCGCGATCAAGTCCATGATCTGCTTCTGGATCGTCACGTCCAGCGCCGTCGTCGGTTCGTCGGCGATCAAGAGTTTCGGTTCGCAGGCGATCGCCATGGCGATCATCACGCGCTGCTGCTGGCCGCCCGACATCTGGCTCGGGTAGGCGTCGATCTTGGTAGCGGGATCGGGTATGCCCACTTCTTCCAGCAGCGCCAGCGTGCGGGCGCGCGCCTGCTTGCGGTTCATGCCCATGTGCTGGCGCAACACTTCGGCGATCTGGAACCCGACCGTAAACACGGGGTTCAGCGACGACATCGGCTCCTGGAAGATCATCGAAATATCCTTGCCGCACATGGTGCGGCGCTCGGCGATCGACAATTTGAGCAGGTCGCGCCCGCCAAAGTGGATGCTGGACGCCGGATCGATGATGGTGTTATCTGGCGGCAACAAGCCCATCACGGCCAGCGAGCTGACGGACTTGCCGCTGCCCGATTCACCCACCAGCGCGACGGTGCTGTTGCGCGGCACGTTGAACGAGATGCCCTTGACGGCTTCAAACGTGGTTTTCTTGTCCAGGCGGAAGGTGACGCGCAGGTCGCGCACTTCCAACAGGTTATTCTGGTCCATGAGCAACTCCTATTTCACTTTGGGGTCGAGCGCATCGCGCAAGGCATCGGTAAACAGCGAGAACGCCGTCACCAGCACGGCCATCGCCGTGGCGGCGGCAGTCAGCTGCCACCATTTGCCCAGGATCAGTTCATTTTGTGCCTCGTTGAGCATGCTGCCCCACGAGACGGTGCCCACCGGCACGCCAAAGCCGAGGAAACTCAAAATCACTTCGGCCTTGATGAAGCCCACCACGAGGATGGACATTTGCACCAGCGCCACGTGGCTCACGTTGGGGAAGATGTGCGAAAACATCTTGCGCCAGTGCGAGGCGCCGATGGCGTCGGCCGCCATCACGTATTCGCGCGCCTTGTGCTTGATGTATTCGGCGCGGATCAAACGGTACGGCCCCGTCCAGCCTGTCAACCCCAGGATCAGCACGATGGTCAGCACGCCCTTTTGCTGCAGCACGGCCGCCACGGTGAGTATCATCAGGATGGACGGAATCGAGGTGAAAATACTGTAGAACCAGTTGAAGAAATCATCGACGATGCCGCCAAAGTAACCGGACACGGCGCCAAACAGCGTGCCCAGCACCACGGCCAGCAAGGCTGCCACCAGGCCCACGACGATCGACGTTTCGCCGCCCTTGATGGTTTTCTGGAGAATATCGTGGCCCCACTTGTCGGCGCCGAACGGCAAGGTTGCCGCCTTGTGCGCGATCAACTTTTTCGTCTTGCCCATGCCGGCGCGCAAGGCCGTCAAGTCGTCGGCCAGCGGATCGGTGACGCCGTACATATCGACGCCAGCCGATGGATTGCTACCCATCTGGGCGCGCAGTTCTGCGATATCCTCGGCCAGCGGGTCGAGCACATTGACGGGCGTCGGTGCGCTGCGCTCGTCCGGCAGGGGAATGGCGCCATCACCGGACGCGGACGCGTCCTTGTCGGCACCGATGAAGGTGGGCGGCGCATAGCTGACGGCCACCTCATCTTCCCAGTTCGAGGCTACCAGGCCACTGGCGGACGCCAGCACCAGCAGGAAAAACGCGCCGACCACGGCCAGCGATACCATTGCAATTTTGTCGCCGCGCAAACGGCGCCACGCTAGGGCCCACAGGCCGGGCGATGTATGAGGTTTCGACATCGTCTCTTTCTACTTCAGTTGTACGCGAGGATCGACCGCCTGGTACAGCAGGTCGGTGAGCAGGTTGAAGAGCATGGTGGCGGCGGCAACATACACGGTGATCGCCTTGATCACCGGAAAGTCACTGCGCTCGACCGCCAGAATCACTTCACGCCCGATGCCGGGGATGCCGAAGAAGCGTTCCAGCAGGAAAGCGCCGATCAGCAGGGCCGGCAAGTTCGACATCACATAGGTAATGATGGGAATGCCGGCGTTGCGCAGCACATGCACCCACATGATGCGGCCTTCCTTCAAGCCCTTGGCACGCGCCGTGCGCACGTAATCCTGGTTGGCCTCGTCCAGCACGAAGGTGCGGAACAGGCGCAGGGTGGGCGCGATGGAGACGGCCAGACCGATCAGAATCGGCAAGGTCGAATAGCGCAGCAGGTTTTCCCAGAAGCTGTCGCCCCAGCCCTGCACGGGGAACAGGCCCAGCTTGTAGGCAAAGCCGTACTGGAAGACGATGATGTAGACGAGGATGGAAATCGACATGCCCACCGTACAGGCAATCATGACGGCGCGGTCCGTCAGCGAACCGCGCACGAAGGCGATGGCCAGCGCCAGCGCCACGCCAAAAAACGTTTCCAGCACGGTCAGCGGGATCAGCACCATCATCGACGGCCCCAGGCGCGAAGTGATGATGTGCGACACGGATTCCCCCGTGGCCCAGCTCTGGCCGAAGTCAAACGTGACGATCTGCTTGATGAAGATCCACAGCTGCACGTAGTACGGCTGGTCGACACCGAGCTGGCGGCGGATATTGGCAATGCTTTCCGCACTCGACATCTTGCCGGCCAGGATGTAGGCGGGATCGCCGCCCACCCAGTTAAACAGGATAAATACCAGCAGGACGACGCCCAGCATGGTGGGCAGCATCTGCCACAGGCGGCGCAGAATATAAGCAAACATAATGATTCCTTGTTGTTATAAGCGTCGCTTATTTACTGGCCGAGGCCGCAGGGGCTGGCGCGGCAGGCACGGGCGCGCCTGTGCTGTCGATATCCATATACGCCCATTCCTGGAACAGGATCGGGTGCTTCTTGTAGCCGAGTACCGACTTTTGCGCCAGCATGTTGCGGTAGCGCGCATAGCCGATCAGGGCGCCCGCATTGACTTCCAGGCGGCGCGCCATCTTGTGGAACAGCGCATCGCGCTCGGGGCTGGCCGGCATGGCCTGGCTGGCCGCATACCATTTATCGTATTCGGGGTCCTGGTAGCAGCCGTTGTTGTTCTGGTGCGTATTCGGGCCGTAGAACAGCTGCATGAAATTGTCGCCGTCCGGATAGTCGGCCAGCCAAGGCGCCGTGCGCGTCTGCATCTTGCACTGCTTTTCCGTTTTTAAAATGTCGGAAAAGATCATGCGGTCGTTTTCCATGCGGATGCCCAGCGAGTTGTACGTCTTGCGCCACATTTCCGCCTGCAGCACGCCATTGGCTTCGTTGCGCGAGGCGTAGCGGATCAGCAGCGGCTTGCCGTCCGGCAAGGTTCGCCAGCCATCGGCGCCCTTCTTGTAGCCGAATTTGTCGAGCAATTTGTTCGCCAGCACGGGATCGTATTGCAGCAGGCTCTTGTAGTGCGGATCGTAGCCGACGACGCCGGGCGGTATCGGATAGTCGAGGCGCTTGGCCTGGCCATTCCAGATGATGCGGATTTCCTCATCGATATTGTGCGCCATGGCAATCGCACGGCGCAGGGCGATCTTTTCCTTGCTGAAGCCACCGAGGGTGGGGTCTTCCATGTTCCAGTAGTAATAGCTGATTTCCGGATCCAGCAGGCGCGACAGCTGCACGCCCTTCTCCGCCAGCTCTGGACGCAGCTTGCCGTTCAACAAAGCCTTCGGCGCCAGCGGGCCGTCGAGCCAGAACACGTCCGTACCGCCGCTCTGGAACGACAGCCAGCGCGACTGGTCTTCGATCATCACGGAAATTTCGATGCGGTCGATGGCGGGAATGCGCTTGCCCTGCATCTGGCGCACGATGCGCTGGTCGTCCGGGTCGTCGCCGGCCATGAAATTCCACGTCTCGGGCAAATGCTGCGGGTTGCGATTCAGGACGATGCGGTTGCCGCGCGTCCATTCACCCAAGGTGTAATAGCCGGTGCCGACGGGATTCGAGCCCACTTCGCCCTTCACGTCGCCATATTTTTCCACCACTTCGCGCGCCACGGCGGCCGTCGGCACGTAGGCGAGGATCATGGGGAAATTGAAGTCGGTCTTGGTCAGCGAGATGCGCAAGGTGTACGGATCGAGGATTTCCAGGCCGGCCACCTTTTTATTGAAATCGAGTTTGTTCGACTTGGCGGCTTCCTTGGCCAGATCGTCCAGGCCCACCACCTTGCCCTCGAACAGCCAGCTGTGTGGCGAGGCCAGGCGCGGGTCGAACAGGCGCTTCCACGAATACACATAGTCGGCCATCGTCAGTTCGCGGCGCTTGCCGCCGAACGCGGCATCGGGCGTAAACAGAATGCCTTTTTTCAGGCGTATCGTGTAGGTCTTGCCATCGGCCGACACTTCCGGCATGGCGGCCGCCGCGCCGGGCACCACCTTCACGGGGCGCGCCAGGTAATCATAGGTGTACAGGGTGTCGAAAACGGCCTGCGTGATGTGGTTCGAATACAGGTCGCGCGCGGTAGCCGGATCGAAGCCCGTCTCGGCGGCCGGCAGGATATAGCGCAAGGTTTTCACCGGCGCAGCCGCGGGGGCAGCATCGGCGGCAACAGCCGCCAGCGGCAGAGTGGCCAGGCAGGCGAGCAGCGCCACGCGCCGCATCCATGGTGACTTCATGTAATACCCTTCATCTCGATTATCTGTCGCACCGTATTGGTGCGCTTGTACTGGCTTCCCCCCGGGATACAGGATTCCACCGCCAAAACCAGTCCATCCTCGCAAGATCTATGCCTTGTTAGCAGCCATCTCGACTGTCTGAAAAACGCGTAACGATAACGCAGTTTCCCCCTCGGCGACAAAGAGAAATGCAAGGGTCTCTACTCGAAGCCCACTACCCGTCCGATTTTGCTGCATCGCACCACGTGCGGTTTTCATCGTCTAGGAAAAGACCGGCGGGACATCTACGCTGCAGCACAGCATTCGGTGTTTGGGCGCGCTAGGCAGCGAAAAAAGTTTCTTCGAGAAAATACATCACAAAACGCGAACAGTTTGTTGTGAGTCAACATTACTAAAAGCAAGCCGTTGTTTAAAAACACAAAGTACAACACCCTGTTGACAAAGAGTTTTGTCGATCATTACATTCAATCAATTGAAAAGAAATAATTTATTTCACCTCTTCAATATTTTCGGACGTGCTTACCGGCGCGGCCGTTCTTGCCCTTTTAGCCAACCGCTTTATCAGGAGTCTTGAACATGATCAGAGAAATATGCCTATCCCGTTCCATCCGTTTGATCTGCGCCGGTGGCCTCGCCGCCGGCATCCTCAGCCAGCCGGCACTGGCCCAGGAAACCGGCGAAACGGCCGGCATGCAGCGCGTCGAAGTCACCGGTTCGTCCATCAAGCGACTGGTCTCGGAAACAGCCACCCCTCTCTCCATCTTCAAGGCCGAAGATTTTGCCAAGCAGGGCCTGACCACGGCCCAGGAAGTCCTCAGCAAGATACCCTCGAATGCGTCGAGCATGGGCAGCGGCAATGCCGTCGGCGGCAACACCAGCGGCCTGCCCACGGGCGGCCAGGCCAGCGCCGACTTGCGCGGCCTGGGCGGCGACAAGACCCTGGTGCTGCTCAACGGCCGGCGCATCGCCAACCATCCGTATGACGGCGCCAGCGTCGACCTGAACATCATTCCCATCGCCGCTTTGGAGCGCGTCGAAGTGCTGCGCGACGGCGCCTCGGCCATCTACGGCACGGACGCCATCGGCGGCGTCATCAACTTCATCACCAAGCGCTCGGTGAATGTCACCAACATCACCGCCGAGGTCGTCGCGCCCGAACACAAGGGTGGCGGCGAGCACCGCCTCAACCTCTCGACGGGTTTCGGCAAGCTTGACGCCGATGGCTACAATATTTTCGGCGTAGTCGATTACCACAAGCAAAATGTGCTCACGTCGCAGGACCGCGATTTTTCCGAGACCGGCATCATTCCCGAACGGGGCCTGTCTCTCACCAGCGGCACCACCTTCCCCGGCAACTACTTTGATGCGGCGGCCAACGGCGGCAAGGGCCTGGCCGGCAATCCGTATGCGGCCACGGGCTGTAATGCGCCCCTGTCGGTGGCGGCGGCCAACGGCACCTGCCGCCAGGACTACACGCGGCAGATCGATGACCTGCCGGCGCAAGAGCAGGTGGCGTTCTTCGGCAAGGGCGCCTTCAAGCTGGGCGGCGGCCACCTGGCCACCGTGGAATATCTGCATTCGGAAAACAAGGTAAAAGCACGCACGGCGCCGCCGCCGCAAACGGGCTTGATCTTGCCCAATACCAGCAAATACTATCCGGGCAATGCGGGCGGCGTGCCGGCACAGCCGGGCTTGTCGGGACAGCCGCTGAGCGTCAACTGGCGCCCCGTGGAAGCGGGACAGCGGCAGATCGATTCGGATGGCAAGGCGGACCGCCTGGTGCTGGCTCTCGAAGGCGAGCTGGCTGGCTGGGACTACAAGACGGGCCTGAGCCACGCCATCAGCAAGTCGTCCGAAAAATTTACGGGTGGCTACGTGCAGGATGCGGGTTTTGCCGCTGGCGTGCTGAACGGCATACTGAACCCGTTTGGCATGCAGGACACGGCCGGCAAGGCTTACCTGGACAGCACCGCCCTGCGCGGCGAGGTACAAAATGCCAAGGTCACCACCACTGGCTTCGACATCAAGGGCAGCCGCGAACTGATGCAACTGGCCGGCGGCCCGCTGGCCATCGCTCTCGGCGGTGAACTGCGGCGTGAAAAAGCCGACTTCAATGTCAACCGTGATATCGCCAGCCAGGCCACCAGTTCCGGCCTGTCCGGCTCGCTGTCGAAGAGCGGCTCGCGCACGATCCAGGCCGTTTTTGGCGAAGTCAACTTGCCGCTGATCAAGGACCTGGAAGTACAACTGGCGGCCCGTTTCGACCATTACAGCGACGTGGGCAGCACCACCAATCCGAAGCTGGCCCTGCGCTACCAGGCCAGCAACGCGCTGGTGCTGCGCGGCTCGGCCAGCACGGGTTTCCGCGCCCCCACCCTGTTTGAAAAGAATGCGCCACCGTCGAAGAACGATACCAACGACTCTTACGACGACCCCGTCCTGTGCCCGGGTGGCGTACCACAGCCGGGCGCCAACCCCCTGCGTGATTGCGACTTGCAACAATTCAAGCTGCAAGGCGGCAATGAAAAGCTGAAGCCGGAAAAATCCACCACGTTTGCCTTCGGCCTGGTGCTCGAACCGGTCAAGGAAGTCACCGTCGCCATCGATTACTGGAACATCCATTTGAAGGACAAGATTTCATCCTTGCCCGAACAATCGATCTACGGCAACTACGAAAAATACAAGGCCTTGTTCCTGCGCAATCCCGACGGTTCGCCTTTCGCCATCCTGGACTTGAACGACAACCTCGGCGAAGTGAAAACCGACGGCGTCGACGTCAGCCTGAATGCCCGTCTGGGGCGCGGTGCCTACGGCGATTTCAGCGTGTCGGTCGATGGCACCTGGACCCACAAGTATGACTACCAGAACGAACGCGGCGGCGAATTCATCGCCAACGTGGGCCGCTATGCGGACAACAATCCCGTGTTCCGCTGGAAACATACGGCGGCGTTGAACTGGCGCATGGGCAACTGGGGCGCCACCGTGTCGCAATCGTTCAAGTCAGGCTACACGGACCAGAACCAGGTGGATCCACAATACCGCCACGATGTGCCCTCCTACAGCCTGCTGAACGTGTCCGGCAGCTACGTGTGGAAAGGCTTGCTGCTGACGGCCGGCGTGAAAAACCTGCTCGACAAGGAGCCACCGTTCTCGAACCAGGGCACCCTGTTCCAGAAAGGCTATGACCCGCGCTACACGGATCCGATCGGGCGCGCGTATTACCTGCGCGGCAGCTATACGTTTTAAGGGGAATTTTCAGGTCGATAGATAAAACAGGCAGCGCTGGCAACAGCGTGCCAGCAACAGAAAAGCGGCGCCATCAGCGATGATGTGCGCCGTTTTATTTTACGCATCTGAGCAAGTCTGACAAGGGTTCACGATACTTTATTGCTGAAGGATTATAAAAAAAACAGGAAAATGTTGCATTTTGTCCAAAAAGTCTGCGCGAAATTGACAATCTGAATCGTGAATGTTTTGATGAGGACCCTGAAAATTTACAGAATTTTCATTGGTGGATTTTGAAATAAACAAATAAATTGCTAGCAGACAACAAGTTATTTCAAAATAAATGCCATCTTTATCACAATACCAAGGAATTTCAGATGATGATAGAAAATGTAATGTCGCGCTCCTTGCGCCTGATGTTTGCTGGCGGCATGGCCCTGAGCATGCATGCCGCGTATGCGCAAGAAACAACAGATGGCACCATGCAGCGCGTGGAAGTCACCGGTTCGAGCATCAAGCGCTTGTCGTCTGAAACGGCTTTGCCGATCACGTCGATCAAAGCCAGCGACTTTGCCAAGCAAGGCTTGACGACGGCACAGGAAGTCCTGTCCACCATTTCCATGAATCAAAGTACCCAGGGCAGCAGCCAATCGGTGGGTGCAGGCACGGGCGGCCAATCCGTCGCCGACCTGCGCGGCATCGGCGGCGACAAGACCCTGGTGCTGCTGAATGGCCGGCGCATCGCCAGCCATCCGTTCAACGGCTCGTCCGTCGACCTGAATATCATTCCCGTCTCGGCCCTGGAAAGAGTGGAAGTGCTGCGCGACGGCGCGTCCGCCATCTACGGTACCGACGCCATCGGCGGCGTGATCAACTTCATCACCAAGCGCTCGGTCAAGGGCGGCTCCGTGACCGTGGAACACTACGAGCCACAAAAATCGGGTGGCGGCGACGAGTCGCGCCTGAACCTGTCCGCCGGCTATGGCGATCTGAACAAGGATGGCTTCAACGTCTTCGGCGTCGTTGACGTGCACCGCCAGTCGGCGCTGAACGCCAGCGACCGCGCTTTCTCGGCCAACGGCTATGTGCCGAACAAGGGCGTGAATAACCTCAGCAGCACGACGCCGATCGCCAACTTCACCACGATCAATAAAGATCCGGATCAAGTATTCTCCGGCAACCCGGCTTTTGCCGGTGGCTGCGTGGGCGAAAACCTGCGTCCGAATCCGAGTGGCCGTCCGACCTGCGCGTTTGACGCCGCGCCGTACATCCAGGACATTCCGAAGACCAACCAGGAATCGTTCCTGGGCAAGGTCAGCTTCAAGATCAACCAGGATCACCTGGCCACCCTCGAATACCTGCACGCACGCAGCACCAATGAGTCGCGCATCACGCCGCCGACCTTGACGCGCATCGGTCTGATCATCGACAAGAATTCGCCGTACTATCCGGGCGGCAGCGCCGGTGTACCTGCCGTTCCTGGCTTGGCAGGTGAAAACCTCGACCTGAGCTGGCGTCCGATGGACATGGGCCAGCGCATCGGCTTCGACACCAGCACCTCGGACCGCCTGGTTGCCGCGTCCGAAGGCATCGTTGCCGGTTGGGACTACAACGTCGGTCTGAGCTACTCCGTGAGCAAAGCCACCAGCGCCTTCGTCAACGGCTACATGGGTGACCAGCGCATGATCGACGGCGTGGCCAGTGGCGTGCTCAATCCGTTCGGCCAACAAAGCGCCGCCGGCCTGGACTACCTGAAAAAGTCCTTGTTGCAAGGTGAGTACCTGAGCGCCAAGATGACCAGCACCGCAGTCGACGCCAAGATCAGCCGTGAAATCTACAACCTGCCAGCGGGCGCCGTCGGCTTTGCCGTCGGTACCGAATTCCGCAATGAGAAGGCGGAATACGACATCAACACGGCGCTCGCTTCGCAAGCGTCGAGCTCTGGCTATGCCGAAGCCAAGGACCAATCGGGTAGCCGTAATATTGCCGCCATCTTTACGGAACTGAGCATCCCTGTCGTGAAAAATCTCGAACTGTCGCTGGCAGCCCGTTATGACCATTACAACGATGTCGGTGGCAGCTTCAATCCAAAAGTCGGTGTACGATGGCAGCCGACCAACCAGATCCTGTTCCGCAGCTCGTACAACACGGGCTTCCGCGCTCCGACCCTGTATGACCTGCATGGTCCGATGAGCAAGACCTTTACGGCCGGCAAGTACAGCGATCCACGTCTGTGCCCAGGCGGCGTAGCCATCCCTGGCGCGAATGAAAATTCGGCTTGCAGTACGCAGCAATACATCCGCTCGGGCGGCAATTCGGAAATCAAGCCGGAAAAATCGAAGACCTTCAGCGCCGGTATCGTGCTCGAGCCAACGAAATCGCTGACCGTCTCGCTCGACTACTTCCAGATCAAGCTGCGCGACAAGATCGACCGGGTGGCTGAACAAACCCTGTTCGACAAATACGATAAGTACCAGAACAACTTCGTATACTCGGCCAATGGCAACTCGCTCGATTATGTGCTGTCCCCGCTGGAAAACCTGGGCGAAATGCATACCGCGGGTGTCGATCTGGGCTTGAACTGGAGACTGCCACGCAGCCAGTATGGCAATGTCACCTTTGCCTTCGACGGCACCTGGGTGCAGAAATATGAGTACCAGAATGAGCGCAACGGCGAATACGTGCAGAACGTGGGCGTGTATGGCGAAAATGGCCCGGTGTTCCGCTGGAGACATAATGCTTCGCTGAACTGGAACCTGGCTCAGTGGAACGCCACCTTGTCGAACAAGTACATGAGCGGCTACCACGACATGAACGACGTCGACGACGAATTCAAGCAAAAGGTCAAGGCATACTCGATCTGGTCGCTGTCGGGCATGTATTCGGGCTTCAAGAACACGGAACTGACCGTGGGCGTGAAAAACCTGCTGAACGAAGATCCACCGTTCACCAACCAGTACACGACGTTCCAGTCTGGCTACGATCCGCGTTACGCCGATCCGCTGGGCCGCACCTTCTACGTGCGCGCCACGTACAAGTTCTAAGCTGATTGCATCTGCTCCCGGCTAAAAACTGAAAAACCCCGGAAAGCTTAGCTTTCCGGGGTTTTTTTTCATGCTACACGCCACGTCATTTCATTCCTTGTCGCCCTGCAGGCGGCGCTGCTTGACGGCCGCCGCCAGGTTTTCCAGCACGGCCACGCTGGCGCTCCAGTCGATGCAGCCATCGGTGACGGATTGGCCATAGATCAATTCCTTGCCCGGGATCAAATCCTGGCGCCCTGCCACCAGGTGCGATTCCACCATCACGCCGACGATGCGGCTGTCGCCGCCTGCCACCTGGCTGGCGATATCGGCACACACGGGGATCTGGTTTTCCGGTTTTTTCGAGCTGTTCGCATGCGAGGCGTCGATCATCAGGCGCGCCGCCAGGCCCTGCGCGGCGATGGCCTTGCAGGCCTCGTCAACGCTGGCCGCGTCATAGTTGGGCGTCTTGCCGCCGCGCAAGATGATATGGCAATCCTCATTGCCGTTGGTCGAGACGATGGCCGAGTGGCCGCCCTTCGTGACGGAGAGGAAATGGTGCGGCTGCGAGGCGGCCTTGATGGCTTCCACGGCGATTTTCACATTGCCATCCGTGCCATTCTTGAAGCCGACGGGACACGACAGTCCCGAGGCCAGCTCGCGGTGCACCTGCGACTCCGTGGTGCGCGCGCCGATGGCGCCCCAGCTGATCAGGTCGGCGATGTATTGCGGGCTGATGACGTCGAGGAACTCGGTGCCAGCCGGCAAGCCCAGCTCATTGATATTGCGCAACAGTTCGCGCGCCATGCGCAAGCCGTCGTTGATGCGGAAGCTGTTGTCCATGTAGGGGTCGTTGATCAGGCCCTTCCAGCCCACCGTGGTGCGCGGTTTTTCGAAGTAGACGCGCATGACGATTTCCAGTTCACCGGCGAAACGCGCACGCTCCTTGACCAGCAGGCGCGCATATTCCATCGCCGCCTTGGTATCGTGGATGGAGCAAGGCCCGATCACCACCATCAGGCGGTCATCCTGGCCGTGCAGGATACGGTGCAGGGCGATACGGGCGCTGGCAGCGGTCTGTTCGGCTTGCTCCGAGCAGGCGAATTCGCGGATCAGGTGGGACGGCGGGGTCAATTCCTTCATTTCGCGAATGCGCAAATCATCGGTGCGGGGCATCATTTTCTCCAAAATTTAAGGAAGGGTAAAACATCTGGGTAAAAAAAAACCGCCATCAGTGGCGGTTTTTTAGAATTTGCTGGGATCTCGTTTTTTGCTGCTACGTGAACCGACCGCTACTCCACCGCCTTTGGGTTGGAATTGCTAAAGTAAAAATAAGCGGTAAAAAAGTGGCGAGCGAACATGCGAGTCATCCATAAGTGATGAACGACTATAAACCTAAATTGCAAGGGTTGGCAAGCATATTTATCGGCAAAGCCGCATGCCGCAGCCGTTTTAGACGGCAAAGCACGTAAAAAAGCATAAAAAGTTGCGCGCTGCGCACGCACATGCGCAGCGACTCGCTATCAGCGCTGAGGCCTGCGTAGCAGGCGCGTCAAGGCGCACCTCACCTTTTTCCGTCTGCTCCTCCCCTATACGCTGCCTGCGTTTAAGCCGTGCCACCGACGGTGATGCCATCGAGGCGCAGGGTCGGCTGCCCCACGCCCACGGGCACGCTTTGCCCCTCCTTGCCGCACACGCCCACGCCCGAGTCCAGGCGCATGTCGTTGCCGATCATGGAAACGCGGTGGAGCACGTCCGGGCCGTTGCCGATCAGGGTCGCCCCTTTGACCGGGTAGCTGAGCTTGCCGTTTTCGATCATGTACGCTTCGCTGGCCGAGAACACAAACTTGCCGTTTGTAATGTCGACCTGGCCGCCGCCGAAATTGACGGCATACAGACCGTTTTTCACGGAAGCGAGGATTTCACCGGGGTCCCGGTCGCCGCCCAGCATATACGTGTTCGTCATGCGTGGCATGGGCAGGTGGGCGAACGATTCGCGGCGCGCATTGCCCGTCACGGGCATCTTCATCAGGCGCGCATTCATGGTGTCCTGAATGTAACCCTTCAGGATGCCATCCTCGATCAGGGTCGTGCACTGCGTCGGGTTGCCCTCGTCGTCGATATTCAGGGAGCCGCGCCGGCCAGCCAGGGTGCCGTCGTCGACCACGGTGACGCCCTTGGCAGCGACGCGCTCACCGATGCGCCCGGAAAACGCGGACGAACCCTTGCGGTTGAAATCGCCTTCCAGGCCATGGCCGATGGCCTCGTGCAGCAGGATGCCGGGCCAGCCCGGACCCAGCACGATGGTCATGGGACCGGCGGGCGCAGGGCGCGCTTCCAGGTTCACCAGGGCCGAATTGACGGCGTCTGCCGCGTATTGTTCCAGCACGGCATCACTGAAATAGTCATAGCTGAAACGTCCGCCACCACCGGCCGAACCCGTTTCGCGGCGGCCATTCTGTTCCGCGATCACGGTAAGCGAGACGCGTACCAGCGGGCGGATGTCGGCCGCCAGCACGCCGTCGCTGCGCAGCACCAGCACCACGTCGTACTCGCCAGCCAGGCCCGCCATCACCTGCACGACTCGGGGGTCTTTCGCGCGCGCCATCTTTTCCACGCGCTCGAGCAGTTGCACCTTGGCCGTGGCGTCCAGCGAGGCGAGCGGGTCGTTGGGCAGGTACAGCGAGCGTCCACCTTGCGCCAGCATGTGGCCAGCGATCTTGATTTTGCCGGTCCCCGCGCGCGCGATGGTGCGCGTGGCCGCTGCCGCTTCCAGCAGCGCCCGCTCGGAGATGTCGTCGGAATACGCAAAGGCCGTCTTGTCGCCGGACACGGCGCGCACGCCCACGCCCTGGTCAATGGAAAAGCTGCCCGTCTTGACGATGCCCTCTTCCAGGCTCCAGCCTTCGCTCCTGGTCGACTGGAAATACAGGTCGGCATAGTCGACCTTGTGCGTAAACATCGTGCCCAGGGCTTTCAGCAGCTTGTCTTCGTCCAGGCCAAATGGCGTAAGCAGGAGTTCGCGCGCCACGGCCAGGCTGGACAGATTGGGTTCAAATGGGATCATGACTATCTATTCTTTACATTTACATGGTGCGGTGGGCTAAAGC
This sequence comes from Janthinobacterium pasteuri, assembly GCF_051380775.1. Taxonomy (NCBI): domain Bacteria; kingdom Pseudomonadati; phylum Pseudomonadota; class Betaproteobacteria; order Burkholderiales; family Oxalobacteraceae; genus Janthinobacterium; species Janthinobacterium pasteuri. Next base: position 309,840 of record NZ_JBNYXS010000003.1, read on the forward strand.
GGGCAAGGACTCGCGCACGCCGGCCAAAAACAGCAGGTCGATTTCGCCGCTCACCACGCCCTCGCCTTCGGGCAACACGGCTTTCACTTCGCCCCACGGATCGATCAGCATGCTGTGGCCCCAGGTACGCCGGCCGTTCGGGTGCAAGCCGCCCTGCGCCGAGGCCAGCACATAGCACTGGTTTTCGATGGCGCGCGCGCGCAGCAGCACTTCCCAGTGGGCGCTGCCCGTCGTATGGGTAAACGCGGCCGGCACGACGATCAGCACGCAATCGCCCATGGCGCGGTACAGTTCGGGAAAACGCAGGTCGTAGCAGATGGACAGGCCAACCCGGCCAAACGGCGTCTCGATCGCGCGCACTTGCGCACCAGGCACGATGGTGCGCGATTCGTTGTAAGACTCGGCGCCGCGCGTAAAGCCGAACAGGTGGATCTTGTCGTAGCGGCCGGCCGGCTCGCCTTGCGGGTCGTATACCAGCGTGGTATTCAAGACCTTGCCCTCCTCGCCGGAAATCAGGGGCAAGGTGCCGCCGATCAGCCAGATGCCATGCTGGCGCGCCATCTGGGCCATGCCATCCTGAATCGGGCCGCTGCCGGGCTGTTCCGCATGGGCCAGCTTGTCCGTTTCCTGCTTCCCCATGATGGCCCAGTATTCGGGCAGCACCACCAGTTGCGCGCCAGCGGCGGCCGCTTGCGCCACCAGTCGCCGCGCCGTGGCCAGGTTGTCTTCCACGGACGGCGAGGAAATCATTTGTATTGCTGCGACTGTATGCATCATTGCCACCTCTTATCCATTCGAACGCCTCGACTATTTCGTCACTGCCTCCGCCGCTGCAGCGGCAGCGGCAGGCACAGCGACAGGCTCCAATTTACCACCATCGAGCTTGGTTACGACGGGCGACTTCCACGGGCCGGCGATCTGCATGTGATAGGTGAGCGCCTTCATCACGGGGGCGCGCAGGAACAACTGCGCCAGGAAACTGCCCAGGCCGATGACGGGATTGACGGCCAGCGCATACACGAGCGGCCCCGTGCCCAGGTTAAATTCCGGGATCACCACCACACGCAAATTCGTCGTCTCATTGGCGATGTCGGCCGTGCCATCCATCAGCACGGTGGCCGCCACGCCGTGCATCTTGAGGTTGTCGGTGGTCACCACGCCGCGCTTGATGCTGGCGTTGGCCGTGATGCCGTCGAACGCCAGGCCTTCGGAAAACACATCGTGGAAATCGAGTTTCAGCAAACGGGGCAAGGCTTGCAGGCTGAGCACGCCCAACAGCTTGGCCGCACCCGGATCCTGCTTGAGGAACTGGCCCGACTCCACATTCATCTCGATCTGCCCTGACAGGCTGGGAATATCGAGCGAATACGGCAAACCATTCCAGGCGATGTCGCCGCTCAGGCGACCCTTGCCACGACGCACGGTGTCGGCAAAGCCGAAGCGGTCGAGCAACTTGCCCGCATCGACGATATCGAGGCCAAAACGCAGGCTGGTCGTGCTTTGCCCATCCTTGATGACCCATTTGCCATTGCCGCTCAGCGCACCATCAGGATTCGATAGTTGCAGCTTGCCCACGCGCCACTCGCGCACGCCCGCCGCCATGGTGTTATAGGCTTGCAACTCCAGCCGGCCGATCTTCTTGTTGAACAGCTCAAAATGCTCGGCGATGATATCGAGCGAGGGAATCGACTGGGCGCCGCTCTTGCCTTCCAACAAATTCTTCACATCGTTGGCGGCCGACTCCGGAATGATCAGCGACGACAGGCGCGCCGTCATCTTGCCCAGGCCGGACGGCGTTTCCAGCCACGTCACATAGCCCGACACTTGTTTCGCATCAATATTGGCTTGCCACACATCCTTTTGATGCGTGGCGCCGACCACCACGTTTTCCAGCCTGCGCTCGCCCAGCGTCAATTCACTGGCGCGCGCCGCCATCATGTCCGGCACCACGTATTGCGCGATATCGGGTGCGTCGTCAGTGTTGCTACCCGCATCGGCTGGCGCCGTGGCGTTGCCGGCGATCTCGCTGCCAACGGCGATCCAGCTATCCACGTCCAGCGTTTTCATATTCACGTTGAGCATCATGCCGCTGTCCGGTTCCGGCGCCGGCACATTCACGCCGATGCCGCCGCGCAGCAGGCGCCAGGCGTCCTTGCCCTGCTTCTGGCGCTGGTAGCGGGCAGCGATGCCAGCACCCAGCGCGATGCGAATATCGTCCGTGCGCAGGCCGGCGCCGTTCGCGGCGTTGCCCGTCAGGGTAAATTTCACGGGCAAGCTGTCACCGGCCGGCTTTTTCAGGGGGGCGGGGAAATCCAGGCCCAGACCCGTCAGCGGCGACTCGACATTGACCACCACCTGGTGGTCGCGCGCCGTGATCAGGCCGCTGTAGCGCGCGCCGCCGCTCAAATGTTTCGCCAGGCGCTGCAGCACGGGTGCCGGATACGTCTTGCGCAATCCATCGATGGTCATGTTGCCGGCGATTTTTACCTGGATGGAATTGTCCGCCTGCGTGCCACCCGAGATGGCCAGTGGCCCGCCCAGCAGGCTGCCATTCAAGCCATTCAGATTCACGCCCTTTTCGTTGAACTCGATCTTGCCCTGCGTGCCCAGCACGGGCGGCATGTCGTGGAACAGCACCACGTCATTGCCCGCCAGCTGCAAGCTGCCCTGCACGGTCGACTCCAGCATGCGCTCGATCGGCAGGTGCAATTTGAGGGCCAGCCTGGCGTTGCCCGTCGCCGTCGTTTCATCCGTGAAATGCTCGATCCAGCCCAGCACGGGGCTGGCCGTCACGTACTTGAGGAATTCCTGCATCGGGCCGGCCGCGTTGCCCTCGATATCGAGCAAGGTGTCGAACACGGTCAGGTCGGGAATCACGGCTTTGACATTCGTCAAGGCCACACCGCCCGTGGTGGCCGTGTCGCCGCGAATTTCCATGCGCGCCCGCTCGAAAATAAAACTGCCCTTGATTTTTTCCGCCTGCGGCCACCGGGGCGCCTTGCCCGCCAGCGGTCCGTTTTCCGCCAATTCGCCGGGTGCATAATTGAGGATGCCATTCTCGAGCTTGCCGGCCACGCGGAAGTCGCCACGGTTGCGCTGCGCCGGCGTGTCGGCCTTGAAGGGGAAATGCTCGAGTTCGCCGCGCAGGCGCAGGCTGACATCGCGCGCCACGCCGCCTTCCAGCGCGCCCGTCAGCCAGTGGCGCAGATGCTCGGGCGTTTGCAGCGGCAGATAGCGGCCGATGGTGTTGATCTGGAAATTGTCGATCGTCCCCGTCAAATCCACCTGGCCCAGGTTCTTGCCGTCGAGCGGCATGCAGTGCGTGCCTTGCAGGGCGACGCGCAAGCCTTGCTGATTGAAATCGAGCTTGTCCAGCCCGACTTGCAGCATATTGTCCGCTTCAAAGGTCCAGCGCGCCTGCATGGCGAATTGTTCGAACGGCAAGGCTGGTTCGCTCAGGTACGTGGGGAACTGCAGCACCAGGTCTTGCGCATCGATGGCAATGCTGCCGCCCTTGTCGTTGGCATCGATGCTGCCGGTCAGGTGATCGAAGCCGGGAATGGCCGGTGCAGCTGCCTGTGCGGCACTGGTCGCCGTCTTCGCCACGGCCAGGCGCGCCGGCTGCGCATTCAGGCCCAGGTCGATGAGTTTGCCGCGCAGGCGGTAGCTGGCGGGCGTGGCCATGTCACCTTCCCATTGCGCTGAAAAATCCTGCAAACGTCCGCGCGGGTCCAGGGCGTCGAGGCGCTGGCGCTGCTGCTCGCCCAGCGGCAACTTGTCGGCCAGCGCGGCGAGGGTTTGCAAATCGAGGGACTTGGCCGAGATTTCCGTGCGCGCCGGCTTGCGTTTGGTGGCGGCAACAAAGCGTTCGGACAAGGTCGTGGGCGGCAGGCTGAGGCCATCGCGTGTTTCCACTGCGAAATTCGTCAACTCCACCTGGTGTCCATTCGCGCCAAAAGTTGGCTTGCCGTCCGGCACCTGCGCCGACAGCTCTTCCTTTGCCGAAATGCGCCCGCTGACCGACAGCAAGTCGAGCGGGTCGATATGCTCGCCCAGCTGCGCCTGCACCTCCGTCAGACCCACGTCAGCCGTGAAGCCGGCCAGGCGCGCATGATCCAGACTCAGCCAGGCGCGCAGGGCGCCCTTGCCCTGGCTCAATTCAAACGGGTAATCGAGATAGCTGCGCCAGGCGGCCAGGTCGGCGTTTTTCAGGTCCGCGTACAACTCGCCCTTCCACATCGACACATCCGAGATGCGCGTGCTGAAAGGGGGATGCGTGAAGTGAGCGCGCACATCGATAGGCGCGGCCAGGCTGGCAGGCGGCGTGGCCTGCAAGCCCAGCCGGTGGCTGCGCCAGCGGTTGCGCAGCAGCAAGTTGACCTGGCTTAAAGCCAGCTCCGGCGTGCCGCGCACTTCATCCGTCCAGCGCACCTTGCCATCGTGAATGATGATCTCATGCTGCGACAGCAGCCAGTCGGCGCCCTTGCCATCGCTGCCTTGCGTGCTGTCGATCAACACGCCGGCCACATACAGCTTGCCATCCTTGCTGCGCCGCACGTCCAGGTCGGGCCGTGTGATTTCCAGGGTATCGAAGCGCACGGCACCGAGCACGCTCCACCACGACACGGTGGCCGAGACGCTCGGCAGGCTCAGCGCCTGGCGGCCCGCCTGGTCGCGCAAGCTCACGTCGCCCAGGAAGAGATTCGGCCGCACGCCATGCCACGAGGCATAAATACGCGCAATACTGACTGGGTTGCCCAGCGCGCGGCTGGCCGCCCGCTCGATATCGCTTTTGTAGTAATCGATATTCGGCAAGATGGCGTAGCGCAGGAATAGAAACAGCACGGCGAAGGCGAAATACGCGAGCAGCACCAGTTTGATGGTAAAGCCCAACACATGGTGGGTGGCCAGGTTGGCCATACGATAGGCGGCACGCAGCCGCTGCCAGCGCAGGGCCAACGGCACATGCTCTGTCACGCTTGCTTCTGGCGGTTTTTGCATCAATAAGCTAATAAACTGGCCCGGCGTCAAATAATGGCAAAAATCGTCTGCATTCGTGGTGCGCACCTGCATCCTTGCGCTTGCTTCTGAGCAAAGCCTCCCTTACCATCGTCCGGAAGAGCACGCACTGCCGGCGGCACCCGCGCCAGCGGCACAATTTTACCGCATCCCCCGCCGTTCGCAGCCAAGTTAAACAAGAACCATGCACGCAGCATCCACGAGACCCTTACCGACACCATGAGCACACAGCCTTTGATCTCCGCCTCCCGTTTCTACCAGCGCTGGCTGGCTGCCGCCCCCGAGCGCGCTGCACAGGTAGCGCAACTGGTGCGCGCGCCGCTCGACGGGCTCGATTTTGCCGCCGCGCTGGCCGACCAAGCGAACGCCGCCACGCCACCGCTGCCGCCCGAGCGGGCCATGCGCCGCCTGCGCAACCTGCTGGTCTGCGGCCTGATCGAACGCGATCTGGATGGCCAGGCGGATTTGAATGAGGTGGTCACGGCCATGACGGGCTTTGCCGATTTCGCCATCCGCACGCATGTGGACGCCATCATGGCCGAGATGGTGGCCCTGCACGGCATGCCCGTCGGCGAGGAATCGGGCGAGGAACAGGCCTTGATGGTGCTGGCGATGGGCAAGCAGGGTGGCGGCGAGCTGAACGTCTCGTCGGATATCGACCTGATCTTTGTTTACCCGGAAGATGGCGACACGCAAGTCACCCTGCCGGGCCAGCGCAGCCTGTCCAATCACGAATTTTTCATTCGCATGGGCAAGAAACTGATCGCCGCCCTGGCCGAGATCACGCAGGATGGATTTACTTTCCGCGTGGACATGGCCTTGCGCCCGAACGGCAACTCGGGGCCGCTGGCCGCCAGCCTGGGCATGGTCGAGCAATACCTGATCGTGCAGGGCCGCGAATGGGAGCGCTATGCCTGGGTCAAGGCGCGTGCCGTGACGGGCAAGCCGGAAGACATCGCCTCGCTCGACGCCATCGTGCGGCCCTTCGTCTTCCGCCGCTACCTCGATTTTGGCGTCATCGATGCCATCCGCACCATGCACGGCCAGATCCGCGCCGAGGTCAACCGCCAGGAGCGGCTGCACCCGGACCGCAGCAACAACGTCAAGCTGGGCCGCGGCGGCATCCGCGAAATCGAATTCCTCGCGCAAGTGTTTCAATTGATACGTGGCGGGCGCGATGCAGAGCTGCGCGAACGCTCCACGCGCGCTACCCTGCGCACGGTGGCCGACAAGAGTTTGCTGGAGCCGGCCATCGTGGAACAATTGCTGGGTTCCTACACTTTCCTGCGCAACCTGGAACACCGCTTGCAATACCTGGACGATGCGCAAACGCATACCCTGCCGGCCAACGAGGCCGACCGCCTGGTGGTGGCGCAGATGATGGGCTTGCCCGACACGCCCACCCTGCTGGCCCGGCTGGAAGCGCACCGCGTGTTTGTCGCAGGACAATTCGACGAGATGTTCAGCGACAAGAGCAGCGGCACGCCGCCGGCCGACACGGGCATCGACCCGCAAACGTCGAACGATTGCGCCGCCTCCGACCAGCAGGAAGCCATCGAGGCGCGCTTTGCCGCCCTGGGCTTCCATGAGCCCGCCGCCTGCGCACGCCGTCTGCTGGCCACGTGGCAGGCGCCGCGCCTGCAATCGTTGCCCGAGGCAAGCCGCACGCGCCTCGTCGCCCTCGTCAATTCCGCCCTGCCCCTGATCACCGATTGCTCCGTTTCCAATGGTAACGCCAGCCAGCTGGCTACCCTGGGCCGGCTGCTCGACTTTTTGGAAGCCATCGCGCGCCGCTCTGCCTACCTGTCATTGTTAACCGAGTATCCACACACGCTGGAACGCGTGGTGCGCATGGTGTGCGCCAGCGGCTGGGCCGCCACCTTCCTCACGCAGCACCCGATCCTGCTCGACGAATTATTGGATGAACGCATCCGCAACACGGTGCCCGATCCAGACGCGCTGGCGCTCGACCTGCAGCGCCAGCTCGACGACGCGCCCGGCGACACGGAGCGGCAGATGGATATCCTGCGCGAAACACACCATGCGCAGCTGTTCCAATGCCTGGCGCAAGACCTGGCAGGCGACCTGAGCGTGGAAAAGCTGGCCGACTACCTGTCGCAGCTGGCCGACATCATCGTCGCCGCCACCGTGCAAGCCGTGTGGCACACCTTGCCGACACGCCACCGCGAAGTGCCGAAGTTCGCCGTCATCGCATATGGCAAACTGGGCGGCAAGGAACTGGGTTATGTCTCCGACCTGGACGTCATCTTCCTGTTCGACGACGACGACCAGGAAGCGCCCGGCCTGTACGCCAAGCTGGCGCAACGCTTCATTACCTGGATGACCTCGCACACGTCGGCCGGCATCCTGTTCGATATCGATATCGCCCTGCGCCCCGATGGCGCCTCGGGCATGCTGGTCTCCAGCGTGCAGGCCTTCGAGCGCTACCAGGGCAGCGCGGCCTGGGTGTGGGAACACCAGGCGCTCACGCGCGCGCGCTTTTGCGCCGGCGATGTCGCCATCGGCAAGCACTTCGAACGCATCCGCGACACGATCTTGCGCAAGGAGCGCCCGGAAAACGGCCCGCTCAAGGGCGAAGTAGTGGCCATGCGCAAGAAAATGCTGGACGCGCACCCGTCCCGCCCTGGCAGCTTTGATTTGAAACAAGATCCGGGCGGCATGATCGACATCGAATTCATGGTGCAATACCTGGTGCTGCAGCACGCGGCGCAGTATCCGCAACTGACGGCCAACTCGGGCAATATCGCCCTGCTGCGCCTGTGCGGCGAGCTGGGGCTGATCGACGCGCAACTGGCCACCCTGGTCGCCGACGCCTACCGCGCGCTGCGCAAGCTCCAGCATCAGCTGCGCCTGCAGGGGCAGGACCTGGCCCGCGTGGAACCGGAACGGGTGCGCGTGCATGCGGACAATGTGACGCGCCTGTGGCACACGATCTTTCCCGCAACGATTGCATAAGCCCGGCTGCGGCGTATGATACGTACAGGCAATTCCACTTCCCAGTAGTGCCGTATAACAGGCCGCGCCGGGGTTGCCTATCATCCAGGAGACAGCGCATGCAGACTATTGTAAAAACGGGCATCAACGCCCTCGTTGCCAGTTTCATCCTCTGCGCCATGCCGGCAGCGGCATGGGCAGCCCCCAAGGGCAGCGCGGACGAAGCCATCGCCATGACCAAGCGCGCCGTGGCCATGATCAAGGCCGATGGCAAGGAAAAGGCCTTTGCCGCTATTGCCGATCCCGCCAACACCAGCTTTCATGACCGCGACCTGTACATTTATGTGTACGACATGAATGGCGTCACCCTGGCGCACGGCAACAATCCCAAGATGGTCGGCAAGAATCTGATCGACCTGAAGGACAATGAAGGCAAGGCCATCGTCAAGTCGCTGATCACCACGGCCAGCACGCCGGCCGGACGCGGCTGGGTAGACTTCAAGTGGCCCAATCCGCTGACCAAAGTGGTCGAGCAGAAATCCGGCTACATCGAACGGGTCGACAATATGATTGTCGGTTCCGGCATCTATAAATAAGCCACGGCAAAAGGAAACCGCACCCGCATGCCGCTCCATTACCTGTCCCGCCTGAGCGGATCAGCACGCGATACGCAAGCCAATCTTCAGCTGGGATGCGTGCTGGCGCTGGTGGCCGGTGCCGTGAATGCGGGCGGCTTCCTGGCCATCGGCGGCTATACCTCGCACATGACGGGCATCGTTTCCGGCATGGCCGATGACTTGGCGCTGGGCAATATCACGCTGGCCTTGGCCGCGCTGGGCGCGTGGCTGGCCTTCGTCTCCGGCGCGGCCGTCACGGCCATCATGGTGAACTGGGGCCGGCGGCGCCGGCTGCACAGCCAGTTTGCCGCCAGCCTGCTGCTGGAAGCGGCCTTGCTGCTGCTGTTCGGCCTGGCGGGCAACTACCTGGCGGCCATGCCCGACGTGCTGGGCCCCGTCACCATTTTGCTGCTGTGTTTTGTCATGGGTTTGCAGAACGCCATCATCACGAAAATTTCGGGCGCCGTCATACGCACCACCCACGTGACGGGCCTGTCCACCGACATCGGCATCGAACTGGGCAAGATGGCGTATTACAACCGCAGGCAATTGCCAGACCGCGTGGTCAAGGTCAACCGGGGCAAGCTGAGAACGCACTGCCTGCTGATCAGCTGCTTCTTCATCGGCGGCGTCAGCGGCGCACTGGCTTTCAAGCACATCGGTTTTCCTTCCGCCACCATCATCCTGGCCGGCGTGCTGACCCTGCTGTCTGGCGTGCCCGTGCTGCGCGACTTGCGCCTGCTATGGCGCTTTTACCGGCGCCGCTTCTGAATGCAAAAATGCCGTCCAGACCAGGTCTGAACGGCATCACTTTGCTACGCTAAATTACTGCTGCGCGGTCTTGTTGCCGGCAGCCGGACCAATGTAGCGGTTAATGAAGCTGTACACGGCTTCGCCCCACTTGATGTTGTTGCTTTCCTTGGACCAGCCATGGCCCTCGCCTGTCATCACCATCCATTCGACCGTATTACCCTGCTTGAGCAACTGGTCGCGCATTTTTTCGCCGTGGATCAGCGGCACGCGGCGGTCTTCGCTACCGTAGGCCATCAGCACGGGTGCCTTGATCTTGTCCGCATGATCGATCGCCGATACCTTACGGAAATATGCGTCGTCCGTCTTCGGATCGCCGTGCATTTTCGTGCCGATGTTATCCATCACCGGTCCCGATACATCAGACCAGTTGACGGTAAACAGCATTTTCACGTCCGTCACGCCCACCCAGTTGATGCCGCATTTGTACAGGTCCGGATTTTTCACCAGGCCGTACATGGTGGCATAGCCGCCGTAGCTGGCGCCGATGATGCAGACGCGGTTGCGGTCGACCACGCCTTGCTTGACCAGTTCCTCGATACCGTCCGTGATGTCATCCTGCATGGCCAGGCCCCATTGCTTCCAGCCCGCCGTATGGTGTTTCCAGCCCAAGCCGGTCGACATGCGGAATTGCGGCTGCATCACGGCAAAGCCGCGCGAGGCCAGCATCTGCGTGATCGGATCGTAGCCAAAGCTGTCGCGCGCATGCGGGCCACCGTGGATATACGCCACCAGCGGCAGAGCCTTGGGCGTGAGGCCTTCCGGCAAGGTCAGGTAGGCCGGGATGGTCAAGCCATCGCGCGCCTTGTAGTGAATGACGGTTTGCTCGGAAAGCTTCTTGCCGTCCAGCGAGGGCTTGACGCTGTACAGCGGTTCCAGCGTCTTCTTCTGCGTGTCGAAGTAATACAGCTTACCCACGTTGTTGACGCCGGTGGTGACGACGACGGCGCGGTTGCCGCGCCACTGGAATTCCACGTGCTCGCCAGGCAGGCTGGCGTCGAGCGAAGCCTGCAGGCGCGCATAGTCTTCGTCAAAGTAATACATTTCCGGCTTCATGCCGTTGACGGCCACGCCCACCACCTTCTTGCGCGCCTCGTCAAAGACCAGGCCGCCTGCGATGTCGGCTTCCGCATGCTCGGCGATCAGCTCGCCCGCCGTATTGTTGACGCTGTTCCAGATATGCACGCCAGCCTTGTCGCGGCCATTGAAACGTCCCGCCACGAACAGGGTCTTGTTGTCGAAATCAAACCCCAGCGGGTTCATTTCCTTGCCTTCATCCAGATACGCCTTGTAAATCGCTTTCCAGGGCGCCTTCTCGTCATCGCGCAGATACACGGTTTGCACGATGCGCCTGCTGCCCTCTTCCACCGTCATGGCCGATGCCACGCGTATCACATTATTATGGTCCAGCACCCAGCCGCTGACGGCGCCCGGGTTATTAAAGGTCAACAAGGCCATGCGGCCATTTGTCGTATCGAGGCGGAACACATCACTGGCGCCCAGATCGGCATCGCGGCCCCGTTCATTGTTGACGACGATCAAGTCGTTGCTATCGCCGCCCACGCGCTGCAGGACGGATACGGGCTTGTACGGCATGCCCGTGCTCATCGATTCCTTCACGCTGATGACCAGCTTGCGGAAACCGCTGCCGTCGCTATTGACGGCAAACAAACCACCACCGGTCTGTTTTTCCAGCACTTCTTCGCTGCCCTTGCTGATGCTGAACACCAGGCGCTTGTTGTTGACCCAGATGGGGTTGGCAACGTTCCAGTCCGGATCGGAAGCCACCACGGTCGAGGCCCGCGTATCGAGATTAATGACCGCCAGCACAAAGCGGCCATTGCGCGGCGTCAACACCGCCATGCTTTGGCCGTCCGGCGACAGGATGGGGCGGCCGCTGAATTCCGCCTTCTTGAAGAATTCGGCGATGGGAATGGATGCGTCGGCGCGCACGCTGGCGCTGTACAGGCCGCTACTCAGTAACAAGGTGCTAAGCACGACAGGAATGATGCGTCGGTTCAAGACAGTCTCCTCGATAAAAACAATGACATTAATTTCCTTTAGGCAATCGTGCACCGCTTGCCCACCAGGATAAAAAAAGCGCCGTCACCTCACGGTCACGGCGCCTTTTTTCATCACGCGCGATTACTTGAAGCTGTAATCAGCCGTGATCTGGAAGTAACGGCCCATCGCGCTATGCAGCGGCGCATAGTAGTTGGCCGTGCCGTTCGGATGGAAAGGCGGTTTGCGGTCGAAGGCATTCTGGATCGCAAAGCTCAGCTTGGTATTCTTGAAGCCGCTGTAGCTGCCGCCCAGGTTAACCACGGTGAACGATGGAATCCCTTTGCACAGTTCCGGGAAGCCTTCGGTTGCCAGTACGCAATCTTGCGTACGGTCAGCAACCGATGCCATCTTGCTGATGAAGACCGTATCTGCCGACAAGGCGTAGGCCGCTTTCTTCCACGCCAGGCCCAGGGTAGCTTGCACCGACGGCGTGCCGCGGACGCCAGCGTACTCGATCAGGCCGTCGGTTGGCGACGGCGCGTTCTTGAACGACTGCATGTGGCTGACGTTCAGGGTTGGCTGCAAGCTGCCGTACTCGCCCATGTTGATACGGCCCGTCAGCTTCAAGTCCACGCCACGGATCTGGGTCACTGCCACGTTGGTCAGCAACATCTTGATGTTGGTGATTTCACCGGCGGTAGCACCGGCGAGCTTGTCGGCGGCGGTCAGCGGATCACGCGTGATGGCAACGGCCGGGTCGCCAGCGTAGCGGCCAGGATCGGACAGGACCTTGTCCAGGTCATAGGTGCTGATTTCGTTGACGCGCTTGATCTGCCACAGATCGATCGTCGCCAGGAACGACGAGCTTGGTTCCCAGGCCAGGCCCAGGGTGTAGCTCTTCGCCGTTTCCGGTTTCAGCTCCGGATTCGCGCCGCTTTGATACGGGCTGGAAGTGGAGCAGCCCAGCGTGTATTGGGCGTTGCAACGGTATGGGTCGCGAATCGACACGAAGGCATTGCGCACGTCGGTGGAGTTTTCCACCAGGGTCGGTGCGCGGAAGCCTTCCGCATAGGTGCCGCGCACCATGAACGCTGGCGTCACGCTCCACTTCAAGCCCACTTTCGGCGTGGTCGAATTGCCGTAGTCGGAGTAGTGATCGTGACGCACCGCCACCTGAGCTTCCAGCGATTTCAGCAGGGGAATCGTCGATTCCGCGTAGATTGATGAAATGTTGCGGTCATTCGAAAAGCCTGGCGGCAATTGCGCCTGGTGATAGAACTCACCTTGCACGGCGAGCGGATCGGGCGACGTGCTCAGGCTCTCGCGACGGAACTCGGTACCGACCGCCAGGCCGACGGCGCCAGCAGGCAAGTTGAACAGTTCACCGGAAATCTTGCCATCGATTTGCGTCAGGCTGGACTTGAACATGTTTTTCGAATTGGCCGTGATCGAGTCATACAGGGCCTGGTTGGCTGCGCCGCCGCCAAAAATGAAAGTACCGTTCTTGTAGGCATTGACGAAAGGCGTCAGCATGATCGCGCTGGTATTGCGCGAAGTCACTTGGCTATCCGTACGCAACAGGGCGGTTTCCCAATCCCAGTTCTTGAAGTCACCTTTGACGCCAACCAGATAGCGGCCGAAATCGGTGGTGTTGTCCTGGCCCTGGCCCGGGAAGTCGCGCAGCGAAGCGCGCACGCGCACGGTGCCGTTACCGCCTGCCAAGGTCTTGCCATCTGGACCGATCAGTTCTTTCGGGTATTGCGGATGCGTGATTGGCAAGGCAGGGGTCGGTTGACCATTCTGGCCGGCAACCCAGTGCAGCAGGCCAGTGACGGTGGCCTTGTTGCGGTTGAACATCAATTCGCTGAACACCGTGGTACTGGCGGTCGGCTGCCAGGTCAGGCGGCTGGTGATGCCGAAACGATCGGTCTTGCCGGCGGAATTGATGGAGCTATCCTGGAAGTCATCGAATACGCAAGCATTGCCGACAGCGCCAACGGCCAGCACCGGCGAGGCGGGAACCAGGCGGTCCGCCGGGCAGTTATTGTCCAGCGTGCGCGAGACCAGCTTGTTGCTAGCCTTGTCGGTCCAGTAGATATTGCCCGGGTAGGTGTACAGCGAGCGGCGGTCCTTGTAGCCATACGCGCGCAGATCCTGCGTGCTCAGATAGCCGTCGCGCTTGCGCATGTACATTGGATCGCGCTGGCGCACGTCCAGGGTGGCGTAGGCATTGAAATGGTCCTTGACCAGGCTGCCTGTACCAAAGCTGATGGTTGCACGCTTCTGTTCGCCATCGCTGCGGCTGGACTGGCCCAGCGAACCGCCCACTTCCAGCCCTTCGAAGCTGTCGCGCAGGATGATGTTGACCACGCCGGCCATGGCTTCCGAACCGTAAATGGCCGATGCGCCGTCTTTCAGAATTTCAATACGCTCCACCGCGCCGACCGGAATCGAGTTCAAGTCGACAAACGTCGTCTGAAATTCTGGTTGCGCGTAAGGCGCCAGGCGGCGGCCGTTGATCAGGGTCAGGGTTGCCTGGCTGCCGAAACCGCGCAAGTTCAGGCCGGCGGCACCAGCGCTAAAACCGTTGGTGCGGTTTTCATCGATACCACCGACGTTCGACGAGATCGTGCGCAAGACTTCGTTGAGCGACGTCGCACCACCACGCGTGAGTTCATCACGCGTGATGATCTGCACCGGCGAAGCCGATTCCAGCGCGATGCGGCGCACGTTCGAGCCGGTCACGTACACTTTTTGCACCGGGCTGCCATCGGCCTCGACTGCAGCCTTCGCCGGTGCCGCCGCCTGAGGTCCCATGCTGGTGTCCTGCGCATGAGCTACTTGAGTCAACAAACTGGTACCGGCAATTACGCCCAGCGCCAAGCGAACCAAGACCACACTAGTTTTTTCTCTGATGAACATTACTCTTCCCTTTGTGCTTTTTTATATAGTCAGTTTTGTTATTGCAACTCAGATTCATGCATCCAGCGGCGTTACATATTCTAGGCAGGCAATACGTCTCCCAAACGCGGTTATGCGTTGTCTGCATGAAACTTTATTATGCATGCAAGTTTTTTCATTTTGTTACAAATGTTATTTTGTGTTGCTATAAAACGACTTAACAGAATAATCAATATTAAATATAATATTTATCAATATTAAGTTCGGAAAATATCGACAAATTAGAATTAAATTTAACAGGATAAATAGTTTCCAGTTTGGCATTTACGTTCTTGTCAGAATCATGTAAGGCTGAGGATAACTGGTTTTTATTGAAACTGAGAATGACAATAGCCGTCTGCGAGGCTAGCGGAATGGGACACGGCAGCAGGATGCTGCGACAGAATGGAGCGAGAGGTTCTACCCGGCATACACGGCAAAAAATGTAACCAACAGTAGTCATACATAATACGTCGCATGGACTGAAAAACACCATCGATGCGCGCGCAAGATGTGCGCGATCAGGTAGGAGGCGAGGTTGCCCCCGCCGTCCTCCCAAAACACCGGACGTACGGATCACGTATCCGGCGTTTCCTGACTACTGGGTTGCCCCAGCGAGCTTGGTTTCGTGCGTCGTGTCGCCTGTCGGTCTGCAAGCACCTCGGTTACGGCAAAGACTTCCGGTCTCGCCCATTGACCAAGGCCCTCCTTTATCAGAGGCTTGCGCCCTGCCCGCTCAGAGAGCACGCTTGACTGTCCACTCATGTCAGGTTCAGCCCTTCACCACTCCGGTTCCGAGCGGCTAATATGGCCTCTGCTGACTCCCACCAATCCATCCCGGCACCTTGCAATGCCGGTAGTACGAGGCAGATTGATGGGCCTCCCAGGGTAATTCGCGTGACCTTCATGCTTATGTCTGTCGGATCTACGTCATAGCGTTCCGTGCAAGTATCGGGCTTTACAGATTTTGGACTGCTTACCCCGCTACGCCGCCTAATCCGCTTCCTGTGCGTCAGACCAGCATTTTGCCCGCGGCTTCCTTCAGATTCCGCCTTGCGACGGACACCCTTGCCGTTCAGCTAGCACTTCCCCTTGCCGGGTATGCAGAGGACTTTCACCTCCAAGTCACTCAACTAACCACCACAGTCAGTCGAGCCGCGCTCGCGCGCGTCGCGCCATGCCTGGCGCACAAAAAAAAGGCTATGTCACCGTAAGGTGTGGGAACTTTCCCATGGTTGCCTTCAACAATGTTTGTGGGGAGCGGATGCGTCCGGCGTCGAGTATCCAGCGCCACCCCAGATAATTCGGCAGGTAATGGCTGGCTACCCCGTGGAATATGCGTAGCCAGCCGCGCAAGCGGCTGTGGTAGGCATTGACGTTCTGCACGTGGGCGGCGCCCTGTACGCGGATGCCGGCGCGCACGTTGACGGCCTGGTGGCTGAGCCCTGCTTCACGTGCG
>NZ_JBNYXS010000040.1:0-30592 GCF_051380775.1 Janthinobacterium pasteuri
TTCCACTGGGCTGGCTGCATGGAAGACTCCCGTTTGTCTGCTATGTACCGTCAGACAGCAGGGCCCCAGGAAAATTCTCGGAATTCCCCTACTTATCGGGGACAGAGCCTTTTTTTTCGTCTTTATTTGTGAATAGTTGCCAGTTTTTCCTTGTGGAAATATCTTCACCGCTTACTCTGCAGTGGTTGCATTCCTTTCTTGCCGTTGATCCCATGTTGAAACTGATTTCGCTGTTGAGTTTGCTTAGTGCCGCGCCCGCCATGGCGCATGCTCAGCTCACCGATCTGGAAAGCCGCTGGCTGCAGGCGGGCCAGCCCGTCATCGCGTTTGCGCGCGCGCAAGGCTTGCCCATCGATATCATCGTGCAACCGCAGGATGCGCCCGATGCCGTGCCGCTGGCGCTGGGCTACGAAGCGGGGCGCTGCAAGCTGGTGCTGTCCTTGCGCGGCAATGCGCAGGCGGACAGTGTCTTGCAAGATGTACTGCCCGCGCGTCAAGGCATGATGATCGAAGCGATGACGGCGCATGAAATCGGCCATTGCCAGCGCTATGCACAGGGCGACTGGCACGCCTTGCCACGCGGCTTAGGCGAGCCGCTCGGCACGCAGCGGGGCAAGCTGACACCGCTGGCGCAGGAGCTGCGAGAAACGCGTCGCGAAGAGGCCTATGCGGATCTGGTGGCCCTGGCCTGGATGCATGGACGCTACCCCGGGCAATACCCAGATGTGCTGGCCTGGATGCGGGGCGTGCGCGCCGGCGGCGATAGCGCGGGAGGTTCCCACACCACGCAGGCATGGCTGGCGCTGGCGGATGGCGAAGGCGCATTTGCTGGGGGCGCTTCACCATTTGAACAGGCGCAAGTATTATGGCGAAAGGGCTTGAGCGGCGACAAATAAACGCTGATTTTTACGCAGATGGCCTGTCAGCGTGTGCTGTCGCACGGAGCTTTGCATACGGCAGGGGTCTAATCTGGGCATCAACTAACCAGAGAGGAACCACCATGAACAAAATGATCGCACTCATGCTGGCCGCCAGTGCCAGCACCCTGCTTGCCGCCACGCCCGCGTATGCGCAGGATGCCTCGTACAAGAGTTTGACGGACAAGGCAACGGCCGACTACAAACAGGCCAAGGCTGCCTGCGATGCCCACAGCGGCAACGCGAAAAAAGTCTGCGTGGAAGAAGCCAGGGTGGCGCGCACCAGGGCCGATTCGGACGCCGTGGCCCAGTACCGCAACACGCCGCGCGAACTGGGCAAGGCCCGCAAGGATGTCGCCAATGCCGAGTATGACCTGGCCAAGGCCCAATGCGGCGATCGCTCGGGCGCCGACAAGACCACGTGCATGAACGATGCCAAGGCGGCGAAAACGGCCGCGCTGGCTGACGCCAACATGGGCGCCAGAGCCGGCACCAACGTGGCGCAAAATCCGCCTGCCACCAGGAAGGAAAATTGCGATGCCATGGATGCAACGGCCAAGGCCGCCTGCGTGACGCGCAATGCGGCCAGCAGCACCAAGGTGGCAGTGGAAGACTCCGTCATCACCACCAAGATCAAGGCAGACCTCGTCAAGGACAATGACTTGAAAGCGCTGGACGTGCACGTGGAAACGATGAATGGCGTCGTCATGCTCAGCGGTTTCGTGCCGACACAGGCGCAAGTGAAAAAAGCCGCTGACCTGGCCCGTGGCGTGGAAGGCGTGACGGATGTGAAGAATGGCTTGAAGGTGAAGTAATGTATGGGCTCAGACCCGCCGGGTCTGACCCCATTTCACAAGCTTGAAGTGACGACTGGAGCCGCACACACCGCTGCCCAGCCTACATGAAAAAGCCAGGCCCGCATGAGCGGAGCCTGGCTTTTCAAGCAGCGTACAGCAGGATTATTTTAAGTACTTAGCCAGCCAGCCCTCGACTTCGCTATAGAAGAAACGGCTGTTTTCGCCCTTCAAGATCCAGTGGTTTTCATCCGGGAACACGAGCAATTTCGCCGGCACGTTCAGGCGCTGTTGCACGGCAAAGTTCATCAAGGCATTGTTGGCAGGCACGCGGTAGTCGAGCTCGCCCACGGTGATCAGGATCGGCGTCGTGAAACCCGTGCCTTTTTCATGGTTGCCCGCTTGCATGACCGGGCTTTGGTCGCGCCACACGGGCAAGTTCGACCAGACGGGGCCGCCTGCATTCGTTTCACGGCCGAAACCGCCATCGCTGGTTCCCCACTGCATGATCAAGTCCATTTCGCCCGCGTGCGAGACGATGGCCTTGTAGCGCGTGGTGGTCGCTTGCAGCCAGTTGGCCAGGTGGCCGCCATAGCTGGCGCCGCCGGCGGCCAGCTTCGTGCCGTCGATGAAGGCATATTTCTTGATGGCTTCATCGACGCCCTGATTGACTTCATCACCCGGGCCCTTCAAGGGGTCGAATTGAATCGAGCGCGAGAATTCCTCGCCATAGCCGGTGGATCCCTTGTAGTCGGTCAGCAAGACAACGTAGCCCGGCTTGGCCAGCAAGTGATAGTTCCAGCGCAGCACGAACTGGTCGCGCCACATGCTGGCCGCGCCGCCGTGGATGACGGTAAACAGCGGGTATTTCTTGTTCGGATCGAAATTGGCCGGCTTGATGAGCATATTGTGGATCTGGCGGCCGTCGGCCGTGGTGAACCAGAAGTGCTCGGGCGCCTGCCAGTCGATTTTACTTGCCTTGTCCGTGTTGAAGGCCGTCAAGCGCTTCGGCTGCTTGCCGTTGAAGGCATAGATTTCCGGTGGGTTGATGGACGACTCCCACACGCCCACCAGGGCTTTGCCGCCGCTGCTCAGCGAATTGATGCTGCCCGTCGGCAAGGATGGCTCCTCGCGCACGTCACCACCCCTGGCGTCGATCGAGTACAGCTTTTCCAGGCCCGCATGTTCATAGCTGAAGATGACGCGCTTGCCGCCCTCGGGCAGCACGAAGCGGGAAATCGAACGGTCCAGCTTGGCCGTCAGGATGGTCGGCGCAGGGTTGCTCATCGGCCAGGCGAAGCTGGCCAGGCGCTTCACGTCATACACCTTGCCCGGCGTTTGCGCATCGCTCAAGGCAAACAGGGTCTTGCCGTCGGCCGCAAATTTCAAGGAACCGTAGCTATGTTTGTCCTGCGTCAAACGCTGTGCTTCGCCGCCCGCCACGGGCAGCAGATACAGTTGCGAGACCACGGCTTCGCGCTGCGCCGCGTCGTGGTTGGTGGCCGCGTTGAAGACGACGGCCTTGCCATCCGGCGTCCAGACGGCGTCCAGCGATTGTCCCTCGTCGCCCTGGCCGCCGCCAAAGCCCGGCAGGGTGACCAGTTGCGTGCCAGACAGGATGTCGCGCGCTGTGTTTTCACCTCGGGCAGCAGCGTCGGCGTCGACGATGAACAGCCGTACTTGCTTGTCGGTCAGCCATTTGTCGAAATAGCGGGGCGCCGTCGTTTCATACGAGCGGGCGCTGACTTTGCGTTCCTTGCGCTCTTTCGCGCTTTGCTTGACGTCGGCCTCCGTCTTGTTGCCTGGATAGATGTCGCTGATGAGCAGCAGTTGCTTGCCATCCGGACTCCATTTCGGCATGCGCGCGCCCAGGGTGAGCGAGGTCAGGCGCTGTGCTTCGCCGCCTGCGGCCACGTCGAGGCGGTAAATCTGTCCCGCTTCATCGCCGTCGCGCTTGGCGACAAACACCAGCTGGCGGCTGTCCGGCGACCAGGTCACGGCGCTTTCGCCGCCTTTGGAATAGGTCAGCCGGCGCGCGGGGCTGTCGTCAAGCAGCGACTTGATCCACAGGTCCGACCATTGCTCTTGGCTGGAGTAGGCGCTGTCGACGACGGAAAACACAGCCCACTTTCCATCCGGGCTGGCGACGGGCGCACCCACGCGTTTCATCAGCCATACGTCTTCATGCGTGATGGCGTGTCTGGCTTGCGTTTGCGTGGCGGCAACGGGTATGGCCGTCGTGGTAGCGGCGGCGTGGACGGTCATTGCCAGCGAGGCGCAGACTGCTGCGATCAGCAGGGAGCCGAGGGAACGGCGAAGACGGGGTAAGGTCATGGGCGTGGTCCGGAGTAGTGAAAAAAGTACAGCGGGCAACATTATTGCCCATGGCTTCCTGCACTGCCAAGGCTGAGTACCGTAACTTACCCGGCGCGATGAGCGTGTATCGGGCGGGCGCAGCCTGGCAGATCAGTTAAACTTGCCGCTTTACTCACGCTGGCGCTGCTTGAACATGAAAACTTGTCTATCCTTATTGAAAACGCTATTGCTGGGTACCGGCGCGCTGCTTGCCAGCCCGGGTTTTGCTGCTGCCGCCGCACCGTACCCGAATACCAGCGCCATGGGCGTGGGCCAGGCGGAAAGCACGGCCTGGTATGCGGGCTGTCTGAAGGTCAAGGATGCGGCGGCGCCGCCCGCCGACTTGCCGGCGCCGTCCGCCGTGGCGTCCATGCAGCAATGCCAGGCGATGGACCTGTATTACGATACCAAGAGTATGTCCTCGCCCAAGCCGGCCGACTGGCGTCCCGCGCGTCATTGCGCGATGGCCACGCAGAACAGCGCCGTCTTGATGATGCTGTACCAGAATGGACAGGGCGTGCAGAAGGACCCGTTGCTGGCGCTGAAGTATGCGTGCAGCATCGATGCGGCGCCCGCCGAGATGCGGGGGCGCATCGAACACTTGCAGCAGATCAATGCCAGCGGGCGCGGCATGATCGACTTGTGCGACGACATCACCAGCGGCTACATGATGGGCGTGTGCAGCGCCATCGATGCGCGGCAAAAGCAGCGCGTGCGCGCGCAGGCGACAGGCAAGGTCAGCGAAAGCATGCCGGCCGTGGCGCAAGCCTCGCTGCAAAAGTTGCAGGCGGCGGCAAGCAAGTTTGCCGATGCGCGCGCCGCTAATGAAACGGACTTGAGCGGTACGGCGCGCGCCGCCCTGAGCATCGCCGCCCGTACGGCCGAACTCGATCTGCTGGCGAAGGACTTGCGCGAGTACGAAGCGGGCAAGTTGCCGGCAAATATGTCGAAGGCGCAAGTGGCGGCGCTCGACAAGGAACTCAACCTTATCTACGGCAAGCTGATGAAAAAGCCGGCGGAAACCTATGCGGGTGCCGTGGGCAAGGATGGCATCCGCGCCACCCAGCGCCTGTGGCTGGCATACCGCGATGCCTGGATGAATTTCGGCGCCGTGCGCTATCCCGCCGTCACCAGCGAGACCTGGGCGGGCCTGCTGACGGCGCGGCGCAATGCCCAGTTACAAGATTTGCTGGGGAATTAAGCCATGCGTGAAGCGTATTACCACGAAGACGATTTTTGCATGATCGAATTGCTGCCGCTGGATAATTTTCAGCACTGTTTGACGCAGATGGGCGAGCAGCAGGCGTTCGCCGATGCGCACCGCAGCGGCGCCGGCTGGACGCAGATGTACGTGCCCGAGGCGCCACCGTCGCCACTGTCCGCATTGGGTATCACGGCCGGGCAGCTGCGCCTGGCGCTGGCCGACACCATGCCACCGTACGACGCCGTGTATACGGGCTACAGCAGTTACCGCGTGGAATGCAAGAATGTGCTGGCCTTTGGCGGCGACAAGACGGAGACCTTGTTTGCCGGCCTGGACGACAAGGGCATCGTGGTGGATTTGTGGTGCAGCGATGGCATGTCGCAATTGTTGCTGCTGCCCTTGAAAGAGCAGCTGTTGCTGGCCGACTGGGGGGCGGGCTTTGTCTGCCCGCTTTCGGATGGAGAATTGCTGGCGCGTTATCTGCAGGAATACGAACTCGATTAGCGTTTATTCGCAGGCGATGGCATTCGGTTGCGCCACCTTGACGACCGACGCCAGGCGCGCCATGTCGTTGCCATCGCCTTGCTCGACATACGGTTGGTAGGTGTCGATGACGATGCGCGCGCGGGCTTGCCAGCCGCAATTGTCGGCCTCGCGCGCGGGCATGCGCAGCAGCCGGCGCGCCTCGGCGTCGTTGGAAAAGCAGAACCACGCAGCGTGCGTCGCTGCCGGACGGGGCAAGCGGCCCCATTGCGCCTTGTCCGGCGCGAAGCAGACGCGGTTGCCGATAATCTCCAGGCTCATCTCGTCCGTGCGCGCGCTGTACTGGCCGTCGAGCACGATGGGCGGCTGACCTTGTGCTTGCCCTTGCGCGGACAGGCAGGCGCTGGCCAGGAGGAGGGCGGCGGCAAGTTTCATGCATTTCTCTTTCAGGGCTGGCAAGACGAAGAACCAGTATAACCGTGGATGGGCTGAAACGAAAAAAGCCCATCCGTGAGGATGGGCTTTTTAGTACTGCGCATTCGTGGTAGGCCGTGCGGGATTCGAACCTGCGACCAACGGATTAAAAGTCCGCTGCTCTACCAGCTGAGCTAACGACCCGAAAGAGGCCGCATTATATATCAGTTGAAAAAGAATGCAAAGCATTCCTGCGAGAAAGTGATGGCCTGCTAATGCAAGGCTGCCGTGATCTTCAGCACTTCGTCGATGCTGGTCGTGCCATCGATGATCTTGCGCGCGCCGGCGATGCGCAGTGGTGTCATGCCGTCGAGGATGCTCTGGCGGCGCAGCACGTGCAGGTCGGCGCCCGCCTTGACCAGCTGGCCAAACGTTTCCGTCACGCTCAGCAGTTCATAAATACCGGCACGTCCCAGGTAGCCGCTGTGCCGGCACTGGGTGCAGCCGACCGGGCGGTACGTGACCTGGGGCCGTTCCAGCTGGCCGCCTGTCAAGCGCTGCCATGCGGCGCCGTCCGGGGCCGTGTCCAGCTGCTTGCAGCCCGGGCACAGGCAGCGCAGCAGGCGCTGCGCCAGTACGCCGATCAGGCACGCTTCCAGCAGATAGGCGGGCAAGCCCAGTTCCAGCAGGCGCATGACGGCCGAGGGCGCGTCGTTGGTATGCAGGGTCGACAGCACCAGATGGCCCGTCAGCGCCGCCTGCATGGCCATTTCGGCCGTGGCCAGGTCGCGGATTTCTCCCACCATGATGATGTCGGGATCTTGCCGCATCAGCGCCCGCACGCCATCGGCAAACGACAGTTCGATGCCGGCCTGGGTTTGCACCTGCATCTGGTTGAAGGCCGGTTCGACCATTTCAATGGGATCTTCCACCGTGCATACATTGACTTCGCTGCCAGCCAGCGCCTTCAGGGTGCTGTACAGGGTGCTGGTCTTGCCTGAACCGGTGGGACCGGTTACCAGCACGATGCCGTGCGTGCGCGCCGTCAGCTGGCGCCAGCGTTCGGCGTCGGCGGGCGGAAAACCAAGCTCGGCCAGGCCTTTGATGGCGATTTCCGGGTCGAAGATGCGCATCACGAGCTTTTCGCCGAAGGCCGTGGGCAAGGTGGACAGGCGCAGCTCGATTTCCTGGCCCTGCGCATTGCGCGTCTTGATGCGGCCATCCTGGGGGCGGCGCTTTTCCACCACGTCCATACGCCCGAGCAACTTGATGCGCGCGGTCATGGCCAGCAGCACCACGGGCGGCAATTGATAGGCCTGGTGCAGGCGGCCGTCGATGCGCAGGCGCACGAGGCCCGCGTCGCGCTTCGGTTCCAGGTGGATGTCGGACGCGCGCTGGGCAAACGCGTATTGCCACAGCCAGTCGACGATGCGCACCACGTGCTGGTCGTTGGCGTCGAGGTTGGTCTTGTTGCGTCCCAGTTCCACCAGCTGTTCGACATTGTGGCGCAGCGCCAGGTCTTGCGTGGACGCTTGCCGTGCCACCTTGACGGAACTGGCCAGGCTGAAAAATTGCGCGATGGCGTCGGCGATGTGCAGCGGATTGGCGATGACCAGGCTCAGCTTGCGTGGCGCCAGGTTCCCCAGCTGCGCCTGCCAGGCGAGTGCGTAGGGCTGGGCGGTGGCGATGACGATGCGCTCAAGCGTGGTTTCCACGGGCAGGATGTTGAAGCGGGCCGCATAGCCGGCCGTCATGACGTCGGCCACCGGGCTGAAATCGATGTGCAAGGGATCGATGCGCATGTACGGCAGGCTAGCCCGTTGCGCCAGCCATGCGCACAGGGTGTCGAGCGTCAGCGCGCCATGAGCGATGTTGCACAGCGGATGCAAGGCCGGCACCGGCAGCAGAGCGGCCTGGGCGACGATGGCGGTCGCTTGTGCCGCGTCGAGCAAGCCGTCCTCCTGCAGCCAGGCCAGCAGTTGCGGTAGTTGCAGCAGCGTGTTGGAAGGAGGGGAAGCGGGCATGGCCGGTGCCTTTCAGGGCTGCCGGCCTTGCGTGGGTGTGCCGGCGCTTACAGGGTGCTGACGATGCCCTTGACCCAGGTCTTGGCGGGCAGCTTGGTCTCGGCAACGATCTGCCTGGCCCGTTCCAGCAGGGCCGCTTGCGCTTCGGTATCGAGTGCTACTTTCGTCTTGAAAGCGATCGCCACCACGTTCCCATCATGGACTTCCGGCAGGCAGATCACCTGTGCAAACGCAAACTTCATCGCCTTGATGTTCTTCGCGTAGCTGGGGTGGTCGCCAAACAGGTTGACCGTCATGATGCCGTGCGGCGCCAGACAGGCGCAGCAGGCGGAATAAAAATCCGCGCTGTCGAGCACGGGACCGCGCGCCGTGGCGTCGTACAGGTCCACCTGCAGGGCGTCCAGGGTGCCGTGGTTGGCCTCGTCGTTGACGTAGTCGAGCGCATCCATCTCGCGCACGTGCAGGCGCTCGTCGTTGGGCGGCAGCTTGAACATCGAGGCGCAGATGGTGATCACGGAAGGATTCAGTTCGATGGCTTCCACTTGCGCCTGAGGGAACTGGCGGTAGCAGAACTTGGTCAGCGACGCCGTACCCAGGCCTAGT
This sequence comes from Janthinobacterium pasteuri, assembly GCF_051380775.1. Lineage (NCBI taxonomy): Bacteria > Pseudomonadati > Pseudomonadota > Betaproteobacteria > Burkholderiales > Oxalobacteraceae > Janthinobacterium > Janthinobacterium pasteuri. The sequence goes on from NZ_JBNYXS010000040.1 coordinate 8,795, forward strand.
TGGGCGAGGCGCTGCGGTTGCTCGATCCACAGCATCCACGCCATCATCTGCTGCGCGTATTCGAGCTCCGGCCAGTCCGGCTTGCGGATGCGCATGGCGCCCTGCACCCACTCCGTGCCGAAATGCAAATAGCGCACGCCATCCATTTCGGACAGGGTGACAGGGGCATAGCGGGGCTTGCGCGCGGGGCGCGAGGATTCGACTTGTTCGATGGATTTTCGTTTGATAAGCATAAGGCGGCCTGAAAGTGTGCCGCATTATAGCCCGTGCCGGGGTGCCATAAAAAATGCCGGCCCCATGAGAACGACATGGGTCCGGCATTTTAATACTCAGTAACAACGCCTGACAGAAGCGACGCGCAGCAGCTTATGTCAAGCCTTACTGCTGTGCGGGCTCGATCGACACGCGCAAGCGGATCCGTTCGCCCGGATCATAGGACATGATGCTCGTGTAGTTGCGGCCGCGGTAGTCGTAGGTGACTTGGTAGCCATTGTTGCGCGATTCCCAGTGGTCGACCTGGCGGCATTGCTTGACGGCTTGTTCCTGCACTCCGCCCTGATAGTTGTTCTGGTTGTCGACGCGGTCACCGACGACGGCGCCAGCAATCGCGCCAGCGGCAGCGGCGGCCGTGCGGCCATTGCCGCCACCGACCTGGCTACCGAGCAGGGCGCCGGCGATACCGCCGACGATGGAGCCGCCAGCGCTGCGCTGCTGCGGCGGTGCCTGTACTTGCACGTATTCCGTACGGCATTCCTGGCGTGGACGATTGATCTGTTCCACTTGTGGCACGACGCGCACGACCTTGCCGAAATCTTCAAAGTCGGCAGCCTGGGCGAGTGGCAATGCGCCGATACAAAGGGCTGACATCATCAATTTGGCTTGCAAGTTCATTTGTAACCTCATTATGTAGAGAATCTTTCAGGGTATTTTTTACAACTTGGGACTATAGTAATCCCGCCAGCCCGAGGCAAGTGTTTCGCATGGCAACAAAATGTAACAGCCCAAGCCCCTTGCCCCACAGTCTGTAACATGCACTTTCAATCGATACAAGATGTTGAAGTGACTTGAAACCAGCGGTTTGTAACAAATCTTGCGTTTGACATCACATTCGGGTTGATTCATACAGGACAACACGTTACCCTAATACGCGTATGGCTTATATAAAATCGCACTGAATCGCATAAAAGTTGATACAGATCGAATCACCGCGTGCGCATTGACCCGCGTGCGGGGATGCAATAAGAAGAGCAAATAGAACAAATCCATACATAACAGGTCGATTTGAGGGAAAAATGAGTTTGTTACTAACCGTGCCGCCCAACCTTGTCCAGTCCATCCGTGCCTTTCGCGTGACCGAATTACAAGACGAGGCGATCCGTCTCGGGCAGCACTTTTTATATGCGCATTGCAACGCTGGACAGACCAAACAACAAGTTATCGGCATTATTGCAGAAGCATTCCTGTTTCCGAAAAACCTGGCGAAGAATTTCGATGCCCTGCGTCTGTGCCTGACGGATACCATGCACAAGGCCGGCACCCAAACGGGCTTCCTCGTGGTGCTGGAGCAATTGCCAAATACGCAAAAATTCGACAAGGAAGCGCGCGAGATCCTGCTCGACGTGTTCCGCGACTCGGCCGACTACTGGGCAGAGAAGAAAGTGCCGTTCCGCGTCTTCTATTCGTTCGAGTAAATACTTACTCTTGCCCTGGCGCCGTAAAACCGGCCTCTCGTGCAGATGATAATCGGCATTGCCGGGTGGCTGCGGCGCGCCAGCGCCTATGTTGCGCCGCAACAATAATGCCGGCCTTTCTAGATTCGCATCGCCATAGCGGGTACAATGCGCGCTATGAAAAATATCGTTATCCTCATTTCCGGACGCGGCAGCAACATGGAAGCGGTCGTACGCGCGGCGCAAGCCGAGCAATGGCCAGCCCGGATTGCCGCCGTCATCAGTAACCGGGCCGATGCTCAGGGATTGATTTTTGCCGCGGAACATGGGATAGCGACGGCAGTTGTTGGCCACAAGGATTATGCCAGCCGCGAACAGTTTGATGCGGCGCTGCAAGCCGTGATCGATGGCTTTGCCCCCGACCTGGTCGTGCTGGCCGGTTTCATGCGTATCCTGACGCCGCCCTTCGTCGAGCATTACGCGGGGCGCATGCTCAACATCCACCCGTCACTGCTGCCGCTGTTCCCGGGCGTGGCGACGCACCGCCAGGCGCTCGAGGCGGGCGTGACGGAACACGGCGCGACCGTGCATTTCGTGACTGCCGAGCTCGATCATGGGCCGGCCGTGGCGAGCGCCAAAGTGCCCGTCTTGCCCGGCGACACAGAAGACAGCTTATCGGCGCGCGTGCTGGTACAGGAACATCTGCTTTACCCGCGCGCCATCCGCCTGTTCATTGACGATAAACTGTCAGCCGAGCATGGCCAGGTCCGCGTGGACCCTCAATAAAATATTACAGGAAGAATAACAATGAGATTGCCACCAGCGATACTTGCCAATGCTGAAGAAGTATTGCGCGAAATTTTACGTTTCACGGCCCCGGCCGATACCACCCTGTCGCGCTATTTCCGCGACCATCCGCGCCTCGGTTCGCGCGAACGCGGCGCCATCGCCGAAGGCATTTATGCCGTGCTGCGCAACAAATCGTTCTTCACGGACTTCGCCGAAGCGGGCAGTGGCCCGACCATGCGCCGCCTGACCATTCTCGGCCTTGCCGAAGCCGTCGGGGCGGACTCCCTGGGCGGCTTGACGGAAGAAGAAGTCGAATGGCTGGAACGCATCACGCAAATCGACCGCAGCCTGATGCCGTCGAACATGCGCGCCAACATGCCGACCTGGCTGTTCGGCAAGCTGATCGCCCAGTTCGGCGAAGCGGAAACCATGAAGCTGGCCGATGCGCTGAACGCGCCGGCGCCGCTGGACTTGCGCGTCAATTCGCTCAAGGCCACGCGTGAGGACGTGATGCTGGCCCTGGCCGAAGCACCGATCCTCAGCACGCCGACGCCCTATGCGCCGCTGGGTTTGCGCGTGATCAAGAAGCCTTCGCTGCAAAACATGCCGTTGTTCCAGAGCGGCGCCATCGAAGTGCAAGATGAAGGCAGCCAGATCCTGTCGCAGATCGTCGGCGCCAAGCGCGGCGAGATGGTGGTCGATTTCTGTGCCGGCGCGGGTGGCAAGACCCTGGCGCTCGGCGCGCTGATGCGCAACACGGGCCGTTTGTATGCGTTTGACGTGTCGGAAAAGCGTTTGGCCAAGCTGAAGCCGCGCATGGCCCGCAGCGGCCTGTCGAACGTGCATCCGGTGCAGATCGCGCATGAGCGCGATGCCAAGATCAAGCGCCTGGCCGGCAAGATCGACCGCGTGCTGGTCGATGCCCCGTGCAGCGGCCTGGGTACCCTGCGCCGCAATCCGGACGTGAAATGGCGCCAGCAGCCGAACTCCATCGTCGAGCTGCAAGCCAAGCAGGCAGCTATCCTGGCCGGCGCGGCGCGCCTGGTCAAGGGCGGCGGTCGTCTGGTGTACGCCACCTGCAGCTTCCTGAACGAAGAAAACGATTTTATCGCCGAGCAATTCCTGGCCGCGCATCCGGACTTCACCCTGGTGCCGATGAACAAGGTGCTGGCCGAACAGAAGATCGAGCTGGAAATGGGCGATTACCTGAAATTGTTGCCGCACCTGCACCAGACCGACGGCTTCTTCGCCGCCGTGTTCGAGCGCAAGATCATGCCGAAAAAAGTCTACGCCGATGAGAAACCGGCCGACGACGTTGACGCTGAACAAACCGAGTAAGTTAGTCACGGGCCGCCGCTGCACCCTGCAGTGGCCGCTTTCAATGCCGCCAGCCCGCCTGGCGGCATGGGCACACCGCCCATCCGTCCCACCTTCCAGCCCCCATCTGCCATGAACGAAACCCCGCTGCTCAACCTGATCACTGATTTTGTCAATGATTTCCGTCAACCAGCCATCCTGTGGCAGGCGCTGGTCATCGTCGCTTGCCTGGCCCTGAGCTGGTTGCTGGTGCGGCAGTTGCGCGAATTCCTGCACAAGCGGGCGGAAGCGGCCGTTGTCCCGGCTACGCCGGAAACCCTGCAGCGCACGGACAGTTTCATCCGCATCCTGACGCCCGTGCTGGCGGCCATGCTGCTGGGCATTGCGCAACACTTCCTGCTCAAGTTCCAGTCGGTGAATCTGCTCAGTATTGCCATCCCCCTGTGTACCTCGATGGCGCTGGTGCGCTTCGGTTTTTATGTGCTGCGCCGCATTTTTGCCCGCCATGGCGACATCAGCCCCACCATGTTGCTGCTGGAAAAGATTTTCACGGTCGTGGTGTGGGCCGGTATGGCCCTGTATATCACGGGCCTGTGGCCGGAACTGCATGAGTTCCTGGAAAGTATCGTCGTGCCGCTGGGACGCAACAAGGTCTCCGTTGCTGCCATCTTGCAAGCCGCTATTTCGGTGGCCGTGCTGCTGGTGCTGGCCATGTGGGCCGGCACCTCGCTCGACGAGCGCCTGATGAAAATGCAGGGTCTGCATACCTCTTTGCGCGTGGTGCTGTCGCGCATGGGGCGCGCCGTGCTGATCCTCGTCTCCGTGCTGGTCAGCCTGTCGCTGGTGGGTATCGACCTGACCGTGCTGTCCGTGTTTGGCGGCGCCTTTGGCGTGGCGCTGGGCTTCGGCTTGCAAAAGATCGCCGCGAACTTCGTCTCCGGCTTCATCATCCTGCTCGACCGCAGCCTCACCATCGGCGACATGATCACTGTCGGCCAGTTCACGGGCAAAGTCACGCAAATCAATACGCGCTATACTGTGTTATTGGGTGGCGATGGCGTTGAATCCATCGTGCCAAATGAAATGCTGATTTCCGGTGGCGTGCAGAACATGTCGCTGAGTAATCGCATGGTCTGGCTGTCGACGGCAGTGTCAGTAGGCTATGAGACGGATCTCGATGTCATCTTCCCCCTGCTGGAAGCGGCGACGGCCAAGGTGCCGCGCGTGTCGCAAAGTAATCCGCCATCGGCCACTCTTGTGCGTTTCGGCGCCGACGGCCTCGATGTGCAGATCGGCTTCTGGATCGCAGACCCGGAAAACGGCACGGGCGGCGTGAAGTCGAATGTGAACCGCGCCATCTGGCGCACCTTGCAGGAACATAAGGTCACTGTACCGTTTCCGCAACGCGAATTGCGTATTGTTGGTACGCCTCCTGTCCCGCTCGCGGGCGCGGCAGAGGGTGAGTCCGCGCCATCCGGCACCCAGCCTTAACCTCGCTGCCTGCCTCCGATTTTGCCTGATAGCACCCATTAGGGCGTACAATTACGCCTAAAATTAACACTGCCGGACTTCCAGAGTCACTGGAGCGACCGTGCGCATGCCTGTCCACTTGGAGTAGTAGTAATGACATTGAGTTCCGTTTTACACGACGTTTTGCAGTTTATGGCAACTGGCATTACCGATCTGTCCGCATGGCAAGTTTTCCTGTACACCATGGTGGTCACGCACATCACGATCGCCAGCGTCACGATTTACCTGCACCGCCACCAGGCCCACCGGGCGCTGGAATTGCACGCCATTCCCAGCCATTTCTTCCGTTTCTGGCTGTGGCTGACGACGGGCCAGGTCACCAAGGAATGGGCGGCCATCCACCGCAAGCACCACGCCAAGTGCGATACGGAAGAAGATCCGCACAGCCCCGTCATGCGCGGCATCAAGAAAGTGTTCTGGGAAGGCGCCGAGCTGTATCGTGCCGAATCGAAGAACATGGAAACCATGGCCAAGTACGGCCACGGCACGCCGACGGACTGGATCGAACGCAATCTGTACACCAAATATAGCTGGCTGGGCGTGGTGTCGCTGTTCGTCATCAATTTCGTGTTGTTCGGCGTGATCGGCATTTCCGTGTGGGCCGTGCAAATGATGTGGATCCCGATCACGGCAGCCGGCATCATCAATGGCATCGGCCACTACTGGGGTTACCGCAACTACGATTGCGCCGACGCAGCCACCAACATCATTCCGTTCGGCATCCTGATCGGCGGCGAAGAGTTGCACAACAATCACCATACGTATGCGACGTCGGCCAAGCTGTCGTCGAAATGGTATGAAATCGATATTGGCTGGGCGTATATCCGCGCGCTGGAAATGCTGGGCCTGGCCAAGGTGAAAAAGCTGGCGCCAGAACCGAAGTTCTCGCACGGCAAGCTGGAAGCGGACTTCGAGACCTTGCAATCGGTCATCGCCAATCGCTACGACGTGATGGCAAAGTATGCGAAATCGATCAAGCATGCCTGGAAGGAAGAGCTGGAACACCTGAAGCACAAGGCGGAACTGGAAAAGCGTTTCCTCAAGTCGTCGCGCAAGTTGATGCAGCGCGAGCCGGGCAAGCTGGCCGATGCGCATCACGAGCAATTGTCGGAATTGTTCCAGCACAGCAAGGCACTGGAAACCATGCACCACATGCGCGTGGAACTGGGCGCCATCTGGGAGCGTTCCCACTTTACGCGCGAGCAATTGCTGCAGAAGCTGCAAGACTGGTGCACACGCGCCGAAGCGTCGGGCATCCAGTCGCTGCAGGATTTCTCGTTGCGCCTGCGCAGCTACGCATAAGTAAGCTGCTGCATATCAAGGCCCTGGATTCCGGGGCCTTTTTTTCGTCCCGACAAAAGGGGCGGGCAGTCGGCTGAAAATCAGGACGAAAAAAAACCGCTCATCGGAGCGGCTCTTTTTACAGAACACAATATCAATTACTTGATTTTGGTTTCTTTGTACGTTACGTGCTTGCGTGCTTTAGGATCAAATTTCATGATCTCCATTTTCGCAGGCGTCGTACGCTTGTTTTTGGTAGTCGTGTAGAAGTGACCCGTGCCGGCGGTCGATTCTAACTTGATTTTGTCGCGGCCTGATTTTGCCATGATAGCTCCCTTATTCTGCTAATTAGACTTTTTCGCCACGAGCGCGCATATCGACCAATACGGCGTCGATGCCGACTTTATCGATGACGCGCAGACCGGCGTTGGACAAACGCAGGGAGACCCAGCGGTTTTCAGATTCAACAAAAATACGACGATTCTGCAAGTTAGGCAAAAAACGACGTTTGGTTTTGTTGTTTGCATGGGAAACATTGTTGCCGACCATCGGCTTCTTCCCAGTGACTTGGCAAACACGTGCCATGGCGCACTCCTTAAAGATATTCCAAATTGGAAAAACGAGAGTATATCTAAAATAAGCAGATTTATCAATGACTTGCGAAAAACAATTGTGTCGTGTTGTTGTGAATTAATTTAACAATTTGACTTTCCCCATTCCCCATAGGGAAAAGCACTGGTAAACAGTGCTGTTTACTGTTAGATAAGCGTTTCGGCTCGTCACGTATGTCCTTGTTTACACATGGTTAACTGCGACGAGGGCGGCGCTGGCCTAGATCTGGCCGTGTTCCGCAAACGAATGTACTTGCCTCCCGGCCACGACGAAATGATCGAGGATGCGCACGTCCACCAGCGACAAGGCCTGCACCAGCGCGCGCGTCAGTAACAAATCCGATTCGCTCGGTTCCGGCGTGCCCGATGGGTGATTGTGGGCCAGCATGACGCTGGCCGCGTTGTGCAGCAGCGCCTGCTTGACCACTTCGCGCGGGTACACGCTGGTATGGGTGAGGGTGCCGCGAAACATTTCCCGGCTCGTGATCAGGCGGTTCTTGACGTCCAAAAACAACACGTGAAATGCTTCATGCGGCAGGTTGCCCAGAGTCAGGCGCAGGTAATCCTTGACGGCGTGCGGCGAATTGAGCGCCTGACCCGCCTGCAAGTCCTCGATGATGGCGCGCCGCGCCAGTTCCATGACCGCTTGCAACTGCGCAAACTTGGCGCTGCCCATGCCATGTACGGCGGAAAAACTCACGAGGCTGGCGCCGAACAGGCCCCGCAAGGAGCCGAAGTGTTCCACCGTGTCGCGCGCCAGCTCCACGGCGCTCTTGCCGCGCACGCCAGTGCGCAGGAAGACGGCCAGCAATTCCGCATCCGACAGCGATTGCGCGCCATCCTCGATCAAACGTTCGCGCGGCCGTTCGCTGGCCGGCCAGTCCTTGATGCCCATACTGTTCTCCTGTTTGTCACCGGTGCGTGCCCCAGCATGGTCTTCTTTGACGAAGCCATGGGGCAGGCGCGGCCAGTGTGGCTTACAATATCGTTTTGCATCAGCTACTTGAAAACTCACTATGTCCAACGAGCAACCAGCAGTCGTCACCGAAGCGGCTTACCTCACCCTGCATTATCGTCTTGCTACTGTTGACGGTACTGATATTGTCACTACCTTCAGCGGAAATCCTGCTACCTTGATGCTGGGGCAGGGCCAGCTGGCGCCATTCCTCGAGCAGCGTCTGCTGGGCTTGCCTGAAGGCACGCACCAGACGTTCGAGCTGGCCGCCGGCGAAGGCTTTGGCGAGCGCAATCCCGAGCTGGTGCAGTCGGTTTCGCGCGCGACGCTGGACGAGAATTCGGTGCCGGGCGCCGACTACAAGATCGGCGACCTGGTCGACTTCGCCGCGCCGGGCGGTGGCCGTTTTGCCGGCGTGCTGCGCGAAATGCGCGAGGAATCCGCCCTGTTCGACTTCAATCATCCGCTGGCCGGTCAGCCGCTGCGCTTTGAAGTCAAGCTCATTTCGGTGCTGTGAAGGAATAGCGATGGATAAAGAACTATTACTGGCCCAGCCCCGCGGTTTCTGCGCTGGCGTCGACCGGGCGATCGAAATCGTCGAGCGTGCTCTGCAGCAATTTGGTGCGCCGATCTATGTACGCCATGAAATCGTCCACAACGCCTACGTGGTGGCCGACTTGCGCAATAAGGGAGCCATCTTCATCGACGACCTCGATGACGTACCTGCTGGCAATACGCTCGTGTTTTCAGCGCATGGCGTGTCGAAAGCCGTGCGCGCCGAGGCGGAATCGCGCGGCCTGAGCATTTTTGACGCGACTTGCCCGCTGGTCACCAAGGTACATATGGAAGTGGGCAAGATGCGCCGCGAAGGCCGCGAGATCATCATGATCGGCCATGATGGCCATCCCGAGGTGGAAGGCACGATGGGCCAGGCCGACAAGGGCATGCATCTGGTGGAAACGCTCGACGATGTGGCGGCATTGCAGGTTGCCAATCCGGACAGCCTGGCCTATGTTTCGCAAACAACGTTGTCAGTTGACGACACTAGCGACATTATTGCGGCCTTGAAAGCGAAATATCCGAATATCGCCGAGCCGAAAAAAGGCGACATTTGCTACGCCACTACGAACCGCCAGGAAGCCGTGAAATTCATGGCGCCGCAAGTGGAAGTGGTGATCGTCGTGGGCAGCCCTAACAGCTCGAATTCGAACCGCTTGCGCGAAGTGGCCGAGAAGATGGGCACGCCAGCCTACATGGTCGACAATGCCTCGCAGATCGATCCCGCCTGGCTGGAAGGCAAGCTGCGCGTGGGTGTGACGGCTGGCGCCTCGGCGCCCGAGGTGCTGGTGCAAGCCGTCATCGACCGCTTGAAAGAGTGTGGCGTGAAGAGCGTGCGCTCGCTCGATGGCGTGCAGGAAGCCGTGACGTTCCCGATGCCGAAAGGCCTCGATGGCATCAAGCGCGACGTCGCCTGAGGCAGCTTGGTTCTTGAGTATCGATGAAATAGTTACCTCAAAAACGAATTTAATTTGGAAATGATCGATTTATTCCAAGTTTAGTTTTTGCAAAAGATCGTTATGATTGCCTCAAGCTTGAATGTGTTGTCGTTATGACTAAGCAAGGTCACGCCCGTTTTGAGTGTGTGCACCATGCTGGTGAGAATGATCCAGAGATGGCACTGCAGGAATTTTTCCTCCGGTGCCGTTTTTGTATCAGCGACCCATGTTCTCGCGGAAGTTGTTCCCGAAAAATGCATATTTGATAGGGCAATCATGGATACATTCATCCAGCAGATCATTAACGGCCTGGTGTTGGGCAGCATGTATGCCTTAGTCGCCCTCGGTTACACAATGGTGTACGGCGTCTTGAACCTGATCAACTTCGCCCACGGCGATGTGCTCATGATCGGCGCCATGGTGGGCTTGAGCATCCTCAAACTGCTGGGCATTTATGTACCGGACTGGCCCGGCTACCTGAAACTGGCCACCGCCATCCTCGGCGCCATTCCCATCTGTATTCTGGTCAACATCATCATCGAGCGGGTCGCCTACCGCCGCCTGCGCAACGCCCCCCGCCTCGCCCCCCTGATTACCGCCATCGGCGTCTCCATCCTGCTGCAAACCTTTGCCATGATGATCTGGACGCGCAATCCCTTGCCCTTTCCCCAATTGCTGTCAACCGACCCCATCAATATAGGCGGCGCCGTGATTTCGCAAACGCAGGTGCTGCTGCTGGCCCTGGCGGCCCTGTCGATGGGCGGACTGGTGTTGCTGGTGGAAAAAACGAAAATGGGTCGCGCCATGCGCGCCACGGCGGAAAACCCCCGCGTGGCGGGTCTCATGGGCGTCGATTCCGATAAGGTCATCGTTGCCACCTTTGCCATCGGCGCCGCACTGGCGGCCGTGGCGGGCGTGATGTGGGGCGCCAACTATGCGTCCATCCAGTTCTCCATGGGCGCCATTCCCGGCCTGAAGGCCTTTTGCGCGGCCGTGCTGGGCGGCATCGGCAACATCTATGGCGCCATGCTGGGCGGTATCTTGCTGGGCATTATCGAAAGCCTGGGTGCCGGCTATATCGGCGACATCACGGGCGGCTTCCTGGGCAGCCACTACCAGGATATCTTTGCCTTCGTCGTGCTGATCATCGTGCTGACCCTGCGCCCGTCCGGCATCATGGGCGAACGCGTGGCCGACCGCGCCTGAAGTCACCCATAAAAACAAGGAGTTGACCATCATGGCACTACTCGATTTTGACGCTAAGAAGAATCCGACCAAAGCCTATGCCGGCATGCTGGGCCTGGCCGCGCTGCTGATGGTGTTCCCGTTTTTTGCCGCGCAGTTCGGAAACTCGTGGGTGCGCATCATCGACATGGCCTTGCTGTACATCATGCTGGCCCTGGGCTTGAACATCGTCGTCGGCTTTGCCGGCCTGCTTGACCTCGGCTACATTGCCTTCTATGCCGTGGGCGCCTATCTGACGGCCTTGCTGGCCTCGCCGCAGTTCGCCATCCTGCTCGAATCGGTGGTGAATCAATATCCTGTGCTGGGCGAAACCCTGGTGCAACTGATGGGGCCGGAAATCCGCGAAAACGGCATCCATCTGTCGATCTGGCTCATCGTACCGCTGGCCGCTGCCGTGGCGGGCCTGTGCGGCGCCCTGCTGGGCGCGCCGACGTTGAAGCTGCGCGGCGACTACCTGGCCATCGTGACCCTGGGCTTTGGCGAGATCATCCGCATCTTCATGAACAATTTGAACGATCCCATCAATTTCACGAATGGCCCGCAAGGCATCAATTTGATCGATCCCATCCGCATCTTCGGCGTCAACCTGGCGGGCGAGGCGGGCACCAACAGCACCGTCGTGGTGGGCCGCTTTTCCATGCCGTCCGTGAATGCGTATTACTTTTTGTTCCTCTTCCTGTGCATCGCCGTCGTGTTCGTCACCAAACGGCTCCAGCATTCGCGCCTGGGCCGCGCCTGGGTGGCCATCCGCGAAGACGAGATCGCCGCGAAAGCCATGGGTATCAACACGCGCAACGTGAAATTGCTGGCCTTTTCCATGGGCGCCTCGTTTGGCGGCGTCGCTGGCGCCATGTTTGCCTCGTTCCAGGGCTTTGTCTCACCCGAATCGTTCTCGCTGACGGAATCGATCGCCGTGCTGGCCATGGTGGTGCTGGGCGGCATCGGGCATATCCCCGGCGTGATCCTCGGCGGCGTGATCCTCGCCTCGATACCCGAAGTGCTGCGCCATGTGGTGGAACCGGCCCAGCAGGCGCTGTTCGGCCACGTGGTGATCGAGGCGGAAGTGCTGCGCCAGTTGCTGTATGGCCTGGCCATGGTCTTGATCATGCTCAACCGTCCCGCCGGCCTGTGGCCATCGCCGAAGCACGAAGACCGGCCCGATCACGATGTGGACCAGCCGAATAAATCAACCGGCGTCGTGTCCGCTTAAGGGAGGGATAGCATGAGCGAACAGATCATTCTCAACATTGCCGGCGTGAATAAACGTTTTGGCGGCCTGCAGGCGCTGACCGATGTGGGCATTACTATCCGGCAAGGGCAGATCTACGGCTTGATTGGCCCGAACGGTGCCGGCAAGACCACCTTTTTCAATGTCATCACGGGCTTGTACCAGCCCGACACGGGCACCTTCGAGCTGGCCGGCAAGCCGTATTCGCCGTCCGCGCCGCACAAGGTGGCCAAGGCGGGCATCGCGCGCACCTTCCAGAACATCCGCCTGTTTGGCGACATGACGGCGCTGGAAAACGTCATGGTGGGGCGTCATGTGCGCTCGCACCAGGGCGTATTCGGCGCCATCTTCCGCCACAAGGCGGCGCGCGAAGAAGAGGCGTCCATCCGCAAGCGTGCCATGGAGTTGCTCGATTTCGTCGGTATTGCCCAGTTCGCCAACCGCACGGCGCGCTTTTTGTCGTATGGCGACCAGCGGCGCCTGGAAATTGCCCGCGCGCTGGCGACCGATCCCACCCTGCTGGCCCTCGATGAGCCGGCGGCCGGCATGAATGCGACGGAAAAGCTGGCCCTGCGCGAGTTGCTGGTGAAAATCAAGGCCGAAGGCAAGACCGTGCTATTGATTGAGCACGACGTGAAACTGATGATGGGACTGTGCGACCGCATCACGGTGCTCGAATATGGCAAGCGCATCGCCGAAGGCTTGCCGGCCGAAATACAACAAAACCCGGCCGTCATCGAGGCTTATCTGGGAGGATCGCACGCATGAGCAACCATGGTTTGAACCAGAATGTATTGAAAGTGGCGGGCCTGCATGTGGCCTACGGCGGCATCAAGGCGGTCAAAGGCATCGACCTGGAAGTCAACCAGGGCGAGCTGATCGCCCTGATCGGCGCGAACGGTGCCGGCAAGACGACGACACTGAAAGCCATCACGGGTACTTTGCCGGCCTGCAAGGTAGAAGGCACGATCAGCTACCTGGGCGAGTCGCTCAAGGGCACGAAATCGTTTCACCTGGTGGAAAAGAAACTGGCCATGGTGCCGGAAGGGCGGGGCGTGTTTACCCGCATGTCGATCCGTGAAAACCTCATGATGGGCGCCTACACGCGCACGGACAAGGCCGGTGTCGAGGATGACATCGCCCGCTGGTTTGACGTGTTTCCGCGCCTGAAGGAGCGGGCAGCGCAGATGGCCGGCACCCTGTCGGGCGGCGAGCAGCAGATGCTGGCAATGGCGCGCGCGCTGATGAGCCATCCGAAGCTGTTGCTGCTCGATGAGCCATCGATGGGCTTGTCGCCCATCATGGTGGAAAAAATCTTCGAGGTGATCCGCAAGGTGTCGTCCGAAGGCATCACGATTTTGCTGGTCGAACAGAATGCCCGCCTGGCCCTGCAAGCGGCGCACCGCGGCTATGTGATGGATTCCGGGCTGGTCACCATGGGCGGCAACGCGGCCGCCATGCTCGATGACCCGCGCGTGAAGGCGGCGTATCTGGGCGAGTAATCGCGTTCAGGAAGCGTTCAGGCATAAAAAATGCCCCAGCTGGGCTGGGGCATAATGGCATCCGTCGGGGACGTGCGGGATGGATGCCTGGAGGAGCTGGTATTAAAGTAACCCCCAATCTTAGCGGACCGCCGGAGCGGTCGCGCCAGAATTACTTGGCAGTGCGCGGAACGGCTTTCTCAGCCGCTTGCGTGAACTGGTTCACGGCCGAAGTCAGGTTCGCTTCGATGGTTTCGACGGCTTGTTTGCTGGTTTTCGAGAATTGCTCGTAGCCTGCATTGGCGTTGCCGATGGCGCTTTTCAGCATGGCGACGGCGTTTTCCGAACCGGCTGGCGCGTTCTTGGTGACTTCTTCCACCAGGGACAGAACTTTGCGGTTGGTTTCAGCGATTTGCGATTCAGCAGCTTTGCTGAATTCGGCTTGCGTGCCGGACGTGATGGCAGCCAGGTGACGGCCGTAAGCGATGGCTTTTTCGGCGCTAGGCTGGGCTTGAGCAGTGCTCAGCGAGAAGAATTCTTGTGGATCTTTTGCCGACAGCAATTGCTTGGCGGCGGCGGTCGATTCTTCCAGCGTTGCCTTGGCAGCGGTCAGGTTCAGTTCGACGATCTTTTCGATGCCTTCGAAGGCTTTGCTCGTCAGCGACGAGAAAAGGGCGAATTGGGCTTCCAGGTTGGTTTTGGTAGCGGACGAAAATTGCTCAGGAATTGAAAACATATAAATCTCCAAAAAATCGAAATCTGGTTAATTTGATGCTGCGTGTACCGTTTGGGAAAGCAGGTGAATCTAAATTTTCAAGCTGAACAAGAATTGTGCAACGCAACAAACCCTATTCTACGGCGAAAAAAAGCGAAGTCAAGCGATTCTTGTGCGATGCAACAATTGAATAGATTTGCATCAAAAGCCTTTGTTTCTAAAGAGAAATATTTAATTTCCCTGTGTCAATGGTTTGCGCGAAAACTACTGTTTCCAGGGGCTGCAGGGACGATCGCGGCGCAGCATGCTAGACTTTGTTTCCCGCACTGGCGTAGCGCCCCGGTACCGATCCCGTTTCCCGAGTTGATACCATGTCCAATCTTCCCGCCGCGGCTGGCACCAGCGGTAAACCCTCTTTCCTGACGACCCTGGCGCCGATGGCCTTGCCCGGCTTTTTCGTGTTGTTATGGAGCACAGGTTTTATTGTCGCCAAGTTCGGCCTGCCGTACGCGCCGCCGCTGACCTTCCTGTTGTTGCGCTTCCTGGGCGTGCTGGTGATCCTGCTGCCGCTGGTACTGCTGTTGCGCGCACCGTGGCCCGTGGGACAGTTCCGCCAGATCGCCGTGGCCGGCATCCTGATGCAGGCCGGCTATCTGGCCGGCGTCTGGTGCGCGATCAAGCTGGGCATGCCAGCCGGTTTGAGCGCGTTGATTGTGGGTATGCAGCCCGTACTGACGGCGTGCGCCGCGCCCCTGATCGGCGAATCCGTGCGTCCGCGCCAGTGGCTGGGTCTGTTCTTTGGCTTGCTGGGCGTGGCCCTGGTCGTGTATGCGAAGATCAACCTCGTGGGCCTGACCGTGGACAGCGTGCTGCTGTGCGTGTTTGCCTTGTTGTCGATGACGGCCGGCACCATGTATCAAAAACGCCACTGTCCCCAATTCGACTTGCGCACCGGCACGGTGGTGCAGTTTGCCGCCTCCATCGTGGTGGTGTTGCCGTTTGCCCTGTATTACGAAGGACTGGACTTGCATTTCAGCAGTGTGCAATGGACGGCGAATTTCATAGGCGCCTTGCTGTGGTCGGTACTCGTGCTATCCATCGGCGCCATCTTCCTGCTGTTCGCCCTGATCCGCCGCAGCGATGCCACGAAAGTGACGGGATTGCTGTACCTGACGCCGCCCACGACGGCCGTGATGGCCTGGCTGATGTTTGGCGAAGCATTTAATATGCTGGGCATCGCCGGCATGCTGGTGGCCGTGGTCGGCGTGGTTTTTGTTGTCAAGAAATAGCAGGAGAGCAGGGCAGTGAGCAAACAAGTATCTGAAACACCGTCGGCGCAGCAAGCCGTGGACGCCGTCATTGTGTCGCGCCGTTCGATCCGCGCCTTCCTGCCCACGCCGGTGGCGCAGGATGAGATCGCGCGCATCCTGGAAGTGGCGGCGCGCGCGCCTTCGGGCGCCAACATGCAGCCATGGAAAGTGTATGTGCTGTCGGGCGAAGCGCGCCAGCGCCTGTCGCGCCGCATCCTCGACGCCTATGCCGCACCCAAGGCGCCCGATGCGCCCGCGCGCACGGCGTCGTATATCTATTACCCGCGCCAGTGGACGGCGCCGTTCATCGAGCGCCGCCGCAAGATCGGCCTGGACCTGTACCAGCTGCTGGGCCTGGAAAGGGGCGACACGGCCGGCATGGCGGCCCAGCATGGACGCAACTTCCAGTTTTTCGATGCCCCCGTCGGCCTGATCTTTACCATCGAGCGGGTACTGGAACAGGGTTCCTGGCTCGACTACGGCATGTTCTTGCAAAACATCATGCTGGCGGCGCGCGCGCGGGGGCTCGATACCTGCCCGCAAGCGGCCTTCATCCACTACCATGACATCATCCGCGAGGAACTGGGCGTGCCGGCCAGCGAAATGGTCGTGTGCGGCATGGCGCTCGGCTATGCCGATCCGGACAAGATCGAGAACCGCTTGAGCACGGAACGCGAGCCGTTGGCCGGCTTTGTTAAATTCATGGATAAATAGACACGCCAGCGATCTGCACAGGCAAAAAGCCGGTCAAGGATGAGATTGTTTTCTGATCGCTAACGATTTGTATTTCGTTGCTGCAATAAATACTGTCCTAACTGTTAAATAGGCTTGCGATTACTCTGCATTTCGCTACACTGCAATAAGGCAACAGCTTCACGGGGAATTATCGAATGGCTAAGTTTAAACTTGCGCTGGGTGTCCTGGCTTCCCTGCTGTTTGCGTTGGCGCCGGCTGCGGCCGTGCACGCCAGGGAAGCGAACGGCAAATCCTCAGCCTCCAAGAAACACAACACCAAGAAAGTCAAAGTCGTGCTGCGCAAGGGCGCGACGGCCGCGCCACGCGACAAGACCGTGCGCCGGGTCGTCATGGTGCGCGGCAAACGCAAGGTCATCTATCAAAAAGTCAGCAGCGTGGCCGTGCCCATGGCCGCACCGATGCCCACCATGGGCGACCTGGCTGGCTTGAACCTGACGCGCGATCCGCTCGACCTCAAGTCGAGCGTGGCGCTGGTGCTGGACCAGGCCAATGCGGAAGTGCTGTTTGAAAAGAATTCCAATGTGGCCCTGCCCATCGCCTCCATCACCAAGATGATGACAGGCCTGGTGGTGGTCGAAGCGCACCAGGACATGGATGAAGTACTGACGATCACGGACGAGGACGTCGACCGCGCCAAGTTCAGCAGTTCACGCCTGAAAGTGGGCTCGCAATTGACGCGCGCCAATATGCTGCATATCGCCCTGATGAGTTCGGAAAACCGCGCCGCCTCGGCGCTGGGACGCAATTATCCGGGTGGCTTGCCCGCCTTTGTCGACGCCATGAACAGCAAGGCGCGCCAGTTGGGCATGATGGATACGCATTATGTCGATTCCAGCGGCTTGTCGAAAATGAACGTGGCCAGCGCGCGCGACCTGGGCAAATTGGCCATGGCCGCCTTCCGCCATCCGCTGTTGCGCGAGTATTCGACGGACCCGAAAGCCATCGTCGAAGCCAGCGGCCAGCCCATGCAGTTTGGCAATACGAATCACCTGGTGGCCAATCCCGGTTGGGAAATCGGCTTGCAAAAGACGGGTTTCATCAATGAGGCGGGACGTTGTCTGATGATGCAGGCCGTCATCGAAGGACGGGCCGTGATCATGGTCTTCCTTGATTCCAAGGGAAAACAGTCGCGTACGGCCGATGCGGGGCGCATGCGCAAGTGGCTCGAAGCACTCAAGCCTGCCAACATGAGCCTGCCCGGCGGTTAAAAATGTCCATGGCTGCGTTGCACTAACTCGCCGTACTAGTCGTACTGTCTTCGTTAGTGCGCCTTGCCCTGAACATTTTTATGCGGCAGTGCTCTAGTCTTGTGGGATAAAACCCAAGGTCACGGAAATCTGGTTCGCCGTCTCCACCAAGTCGACCAGCCACTCATCCTGCAAGCGGTCGGCTGGCGCCGAGATCGACAGGCCGGCGATCAGCTTGCCAGAGTCGTCGCGGATGCCGGCGGCCATGCAGCGCACGCCCAGTTCCAGCTCTTCATTGTCGCGCGCATAGCCGCGTTCGCGCACCAGGCTCAGTTCGCGCTCGAGTTTTTGCAGATCCGTGATGGAATTCTTGTTGTGCCCGGCCAGGCCCGTGCGCGTGGCATACGCGCGGATGGCTTTTGGCTCATCCACGGAGAGGAATAATTTACCAGTCGAAGTCAGATGCAGCGGGCCGCGGCCACCGATGGCGCGCACCACCTGCATGCCCGAGCGCTCCGAAAAGGCGCGGTCGATGTAGACGATCTCGTCGCCCTGGCGCACGGACAGGTTGATGGTTTGCTGGGTTTTCTTGTGCAACTGGCGCATGAAGTCCAGCGCCGCTTCGCGCACGCTGAGGCGGCTTTTCACCACATTGCCCAGTTCCAGCAGGCGCATGCCCAGGCGGTACGTGCCCGGTTCGATGCGGTCGACAAAGCGCGTCAGCACCATGTCGTTGAGGATGCGGTGCGCCGTCGAGGGGTGCAGGCCGGAAACCTTGGACAATTCCTTCAGGCTGACCGGGTCGGAATATTTGGCCAGGGCATCGAGCAGGGCGACCATGCGTTCGATGACCTGGATCGTCGTCTTCGGGGCAGCGACCGGTTCAATTTTCATGATGGATTTGGTGCAATGCAGTATTCATCCTTCTTTATACCATGATGTGAAAAAATAGTGAAATGTTCCGAGATATTCAGCGAATAAATTGTCACAATTCTCATATTGGCCGTCATAATTGGCGGCTGGACATACTTTGAACCATGGAAAACTATGCAACCTGTCAATGAATTCAAGAGCAAGAGCGGCTTGAAACGGATTTTTTCCGCCTTTTTCTACTCGCTCGACGGCTTGAAGGCGGCCTGGCGCCATGAACATGCATTCCGCCAGGAACTGGGCTTGTTCGTCGTCGGCACGGTGATCGCCTTGCTGCTGCGCATCTCGGCCTTTGAAAAACTGGTGCTGATCGGTGTGCTGCTGCTGGTATTGATCATAGAATTGCTTAACTCTGCGCTGGAGGCCGTGGTCGACCGCATCTCGCTCGAGCTTCATCCTCTGTCGAAAAACGCCAAGGACTTCGGCAGCGCTGCCGTGCTGCTGACTTGCATCCTGGCCTTTGCTACCTGGGCCGTTGTATTGTTCAACCGCTTTTATTAAGCGTTATATCCCCGTTGCGCACCGCCCATATGCGAAAAACGCATATCAAACGACGAAACGCTTCGTTCTCTTTGCGGCCGTTGCGCCGTAATCTGGTGGCTCTGAAAGTTCAACCATACGGGGATCTTAGATGCTGTCGAAAAAAATCATCATTGCCGCCGCCCTCAGCGCGTTTGCCGTTCTGCAAACGGCGCAAGCTGCCGATATCACCCTGCTCAACGTGTCGTATGACCCGACGCGCGAGTTGTACCAGGATGTGAACACGGCATTTGCCAAGGAGTGGAAAGGCAAGACAGGCGACAACGTCAAGATCAAGCAATCGCACGGCGGTTCCGGCAAGCAGGCGCGTGCCGTCATCGACGGCCTGGAAGCGGACGTGGTGACCCTGGCCCTGGCCTACGACATCGACGCGCTGGCCGAGCACAAGCTGCTGGCCGCCGACTGGCAAAAACGCTTGACGCACAACAGCTCGCCTTACACCTCGACCATCGTGTTCCTGGTGCGCAAGGGCAATCCGAAAGGCATCAAGGATTGGAACGACTTGATCAAGCCGGGCGTCTCCGTCATCACGCCGAATCCGAAAACCTCGGGCGGCGCCCGCTGGAACCATTTGGCAGCCTGGGGTTACGCCTTGCGCCAGCCGGGTGGCAACGAAGCCAAGGCCAGGGATTTCCTCGGCAAACTGTATAAGAACGTGCCCGTGCTCGATTCCGGCGCGCGCGGCGCCACCACCACGTTTGTCGAACGGGGCATCGGCGACGTGCTGATCGCCTGGGAAAACGAGGCTTACCTGGCCGTCAAGGAACTGGGTCCGACCAAGTTCGACATCATCACGCCGTCCGTCAGCATCCTGGCCGAGCCGCCCGTCGCCGTTGTGGACAAGTTTGCCGACAAGCACGGTACGCGCAAGGTGGCCGAGGCTTACCTGAACTACCTGTACACGGACGAAGCGCAAGACATCATCGCCAAGAATTACTACCGTCCGGCCACGGACAAGGCGGCGAAGAAATACGCGTCGCAGTTCGCCAAGGTCAACCTGTTCACCATCGAGCAAGTGGCCGGTGGCTGGACGGCAGCACAGAAGGCGCACTTTGCCGACGGCGGCATCTTCGACCAGATCTACCAACCCAAGTAATATCGGATGGCAATCGGCAACGGTTGCCAGACTGCTACTAAAAGGGATCTATCATGGCGCTGCGCAGCTTTTCCGATTACCGGGTACTGATCGTGCCGGGCTTGCATAACAGCGGTCCAGAGCATTGGCAGAGCCGCTGGCAGCGCCTGTATCCGCAATTCGAGCGGGTCGAGCAGGACGACTGGAATGAACCCGACCTGGCCACCTGGTCGGCGCGCCTGGACCAGGTGCGGCGGCAAGATGCGCGCCCCACCCTGATCGTCGCCCACAGTTTCGGCTGCCTGACGACGGCGCACAGCCTGGCCCGCGACCCGCACGGCGTGGCCGGCGTGCTGCTGGTGGGGCCTGCCGATCCGGACAAGTTTGGCGTGGCGAAAGCCTTGCCGCAAAAGCGCCTGCCTTGCCCCGGCATATTGATCGCCAGCCGGACCGACCCGTGGATGACGGCCGAACACGCGGCGCAGTGGGCACGGCGCTGGAATTGCAAGTATATTGATGGCGGTGCGCTGGGCCATATCAACGCCGAGTCGCGCCTGGGGGACTGGGTCTATGGCCAGGCGCAACTGCAAACACTGTTTGATCTGGCGCAAAGCGACAAACGCCACCGTCAGGCAGCCTGATTCGACGAATATCCGGCCACACAATTTTTCAAGGAGATCACGATGACTTTACGCCTGGGCGATGTCGCCCCTGATTTTGAACAAGACAGCTCGATCGGCACGCTCAAGTTCCACGAGTGGGCTGGTAATTCCTGGGTAGTGCTGTTTTCCCACCCGGCCGACTTTACTCCCGTGTGCACGACGGAACTGGGCTTGACAGCCAAGCTCAAGCCGGAATTTGACAAGCGCAACGTGAAGGCCATCGCCCTGTCCGTGGACGCAGCCGAGTCGCACAAGAGCTGGATCAAGGATATTGAAGAGACGCAAAACACCGTGGTTGGCTTCCCCATCATCGCTGACGTCGACAAGAAAGTGTCGGTGCTGTACGACATGATCCACCCGGAGCAATCCGTCACGGCCACCGTGCGCTCCGTCTTCATCATCGATCCGAACAAAAAGGTACGCCTGATCCTCACGTATCCGCTCAGCACGGGCCGCAACTTCAATGAAATCCTGCGCGTCATCGACGCCCTGCAACTGACGGATGGCTACACGGTGGCGACACCAGGCAACTGGAAAGATGGCGACGACGTCATCATTCCATTGACCGTGCAAGACCCGGACGTGATCAAGCAGAAGTATCCGAAGGGCTTTACGGCCGCCAAGCCATACCTGCGCTTGACGCCGCAGCCCAACAAGTAATTCCGGGGTCAGTCGCTTCGCGATTGAAATGCGTTCTACTAGGACGCATTTCCCCGCCGGGTCTGACCCCAGCATTTGTCTCGGGTATAAATATGTCTAAGAAGCAAAAACGCACCTCGCCGGTGCGTTTTTTTTGGCTCTGTCCCCGATAAGTAGGGGAATTCCGAGAATTTTCCTGGGGCCCTGCTGTCTGACGGTACATAGCAGACAAACGGGAGTCTTCCATGCAGCCAGCCCAGTGGCAAACCTTCATCGCCCAGTTCACCGCACTGAGCCAGCGTCAACGCCTGGCGAGCATCGCCCTGCTGCGCGGGGCAGCGCCGCAGGACGCCGCCGTGGCACTCGTCGAAAGCGTGGCCC
>NZ_JBNYXS010000041.1:0-28842 GCF_051380775.1 Janthinobacterium pasteuri
TCGACGAGTGCCACGGCGGCGTCCTGCGGCGCTGCCCCGCGCAGCAGGGCGATGCTCGCCAGGCGTTGACGCTGGCTCAGTGCGGTGAACTGGGCGATGAAGGTTTTCCACTGGGCTTGCTGCATGGAAGACTCCCGTTTGTCTGCTATGTACCGTCAGACAGCAGGGCCCCAGGAAAATTCTCGGAATTCCCCTACTTATCGGGGACAGAGCCTAAAAAAAAGGCGTGCCCGAAGGCACGCCTTGCGTTCACACCTGAAACGGTTTAATGGGCCAGCACCGGCCTGGCACCGCGCGCATTCTGCAACAGCGGCACCGGGTCATTGGTATTGACCTCGACCACCGTGACGCCCTGCAGCACGCCAGCCACCTGGTAGCCGACGGCGCCCAGGTGACGCTTGCCTTCGGCCAGGTTGGACCAGCTCAGCGAGACAGTCGCGGTGCCGCCCGTGTAGCCGGTGCCCGGCATCAGCGCCTTGAAGCTGCCATTGTTCAAGCCCGGCGCCAGCACCCACGAGGACAGCGCGTACTCGGCCTGGCCGTTTTGCGGCGCGAAACCGATCACGCACACCTTGTACGTGCCGGCGGCGGGCAGGCGCAGTTCCACTTGCTCATTGGAACCTTCATTGCCGCTGCTGCCGACCAGCACATTGGCGGCGTTGTAGACCTCCATGTCCATGTCGGTAGTCGCGCCGCCCGTCGTTTCCGCGTCGTAGGTGGCAAAGCGCGCCGCCAGGGTGCCGGCCGGGATCACCACGTTGTGCACGTTCACGCCCGTGGCGCCACCGGCCTTGCAGGCAGCCGATGCGGCGGCGCCCGTCGACGCCTGGCCGATCGTGCGCGTCTCGCGCACGGCTTCAACCAGCCCCGACTTGACGCCCACCAGCGCGCCCGTGAAGCCCGTGCCCAGGGTCAGCACCTTGCTGCCCGTGGCCGCTTCGCTGCTGACCAACGCAATGGCAGCGAGCGAGGTGCCGCGCGCCGTCAGCGGGCTGCGCACCGTGTGCGTGCCATCGGTCCAGCTCAGGGCGCCGTAGGTCCAGGTATTGGCCGGCGCCGTGGTGCGCGTCAGCTTGACCTGGAACTGCCCCTTCGCGCCCGGCGCCAGGTTCAGGCTGGTTGGCGTCACCGCCACCGTATAGCCGGGCAGGCTGGCCGAGACGTTGTAGACGGCGCTGCTGCTGCCTACGTTGGTCACCGTGCGCGTCAATACTTGCGTGCCCAGCACGTTGGCCGCCGTCAGCGATGCCAGATTCAGGTTGTAGGCGGCGATGCTGCCGACGGCCTGGCAGGTGGCGGCAGTGTAGACCTTCAGGTTCAGGCCGCACAGGAAGCGCGCATAGTCGATTTCCGACATGTCATACACGAGACCTGGATCGGCCGCGCTGTTCGGCGCGATGTGGCCGGCGCCCTGGCCCCACGGCAGCTGGCCCGAGTTCTTCGCCGTGGCATCCCACGACACGGAACCGTTCAAGCCATCCGAATAGGTGCTGAAGGCCGTCGTCATCAGCGCCGACTTGATGGCCGCGGGCGACCAGTCCGGATGCTGCTGCTTGAGCAGCGCCGCCACGCCGGCCACGTGCGGGCTGGCCATCGAGGTGCCGGAATAGAAATCCCATTCGGCCAATGGCGCCACGCCCCCGGCAGCCACGGCATCGCGCTGCGCCTGCGTCAGGTCGGCCGTCACGCCGGCCAGCACGTTGGTGCCGGGCGCCGACAGGTCGGGTTTCAGGATGTTCGCGTTGGCCACGTTCGGCCCGCGCGAGGAACGGTCGCTGACAATCGGCGCCTGCACCGTGGTGTCGGGGATCGTATGCACTTCGCCCAGCGCCGCCGTGCCGTCGGGCGTCGCCGCCATGAAGGCCTTCAGCGCGTCGCCCTGCGCCTGCGCCAGGTGCACGGTCGAGAGCAAATGCGCCTGGTTGATGACGGTATTGGCGCCGCCGGCCACGTTAGCGATGATCACGCCCGCCGCGCCCGCCGTCTTGGCGTTCGCGCTCTTGTTGACCAGCACGTTGCCGCCGCGGTCGCACACCAGCACCTTGCCCGCCACTTTCGCCGGGTCCAGGTAGGCCGAAGTGGCATCGGCTACGCCGAAGCAGCGCAGCAGGTTGACATCCGTTGGCAACACGCCGTCCAGGCCCGCGTCGCGCGCCTGGATCAGCGGCAGCGCGGGCGTCTTCGCATTGCTCGATGCGCCTTCCAGCTTGGTGCCATTGCTGAGTATCACATTGCCCGCGTACAGGCGGTTGTGGGTGGAATTGGCCACCGTCGCCAGCCAGGGGCTGATGTGCGACACAGGCGCCGGCACGTCGGGCGCTGGCGTGGCCGGGCCGGAGTTGCCGCCGGATGTGGCGACAAAGACACCGGCTGCCGCCGCGCCGAGGAAGGCCACTTCCGTCGGTTCGTCGAAAGCGCCGCCGCCCGCGTTCGGGCCGATGGAAAAGTTGATGACATTCACGCCGTCCTTGACCGCCTGGTCGATGGCGGCCACGCTGTCGGCCGTGGCGCAGCCGTTGCGCCCCGTCGAGGCGGCTGTCCAGCAGACTTTATAGGCGGCGATGCGGGCGCGCGGCGCCATGCCCGACGCCTTGCCCAGCGACACGCCGCCCGAGGTGGCGATGGCGCCATTGTTGCCGCCGGCCGTGGATGCCGTGTGCGTGCCATGGCCGCCGTGCCCCGTCAGGCCGGCAACGGAATCGCGCGGCGATAAAAATTCCGTCCAGTGCAACGCCGACGTGGCGGCACGGTAGTAGCGCGCGCCGATCAGCTTATTGTTGCAATTGTCGGCGGAAAATCCTTCGCCTGTCTGGCACGTGCCCTGCCAGCTGGCCGGTGGCGCGCCGTACACGACGTTGTTGCCGCTGTGGCTGGGCACGCCGTTCTCGTCGAGGCGGTCGGCAAAGGCCGTATTCTCTGGCCAGATGCCGCTGTCGACGATGCCGATGATGATGTCTTCACCCGCGTGCGCCTTGCCGCCCAGCTGTTCCCATATGCCGCCCGGCTTGTCCAGCCCCAGGAAGGTGGGCGTGTAGCTGGTATCGAGCTGCAGGATGGAGTCGGCGCTGATGCTGGCCACGCCGCTGTTTTTCTTCAGGGCACGCACTTCATCGTCCGTCAGCAAGGCGGAAAAGCCGTTGAAGACGACGCTGTACTGGTGCGTGATTTCAGCCGCACTGACGGTACCGGCCACGGCGGCCTGTTTGGTGTCGAGGTAGCTCAGGTAAGCCTGCACATCGGCGGCGCCCACGTTGATGCGCGCCCCCGGAGCCGGCTTGGTGGCGGCCAGGCCGTTGACCTGGCCCGTGTAGGTGGCGGCCGGCTTGTCGACCAGCTGCACGATGTACGAGCGGCGTTCCTGCGCCTGCGCCGCTTGCGCCAGGCTGGCGGCCAGCAGGAGGATGCCGAGTGAAACGGGACGTAGTTTCATCTCACGCTCCTTGCACGGTGGACGCTGCAAACTTGCCGGTGCGGCGGCGCGACAGCATGCCGATGGCGCCCAGGCCGGCCAGCATCAGCATATAGGTCGACGGTTCCGGCACGGCGCTGATATTGATATTGTCGAGCGCAAACTGGCCCTGGTTAAAGGCGGGGAAATCGAGGGAATTGCTGCACGCGCCCGTGTCATTGAAAATGCAGGCATTGAAGGTCAGGCCCGTGAAGGCGTAGTTGCTGAAGCCGCTCAGCAGGGAAGCGCTCTGGAAATGGTAATTGCCATCGCTGCCCTGGCCGGGAAACGCCAGCGAGGTGCTGATCACCTGACCGTCGCTGAGGGTGCCGCTCAGCTGCAGCTGGCCCCAATTTATGTTGGGCAAGCCGGACACGGGCGCGATGAAGGAATAGTCGAAACCGGCCAGGGTGAATGCCTGGTGGTCGGCACGCGAGAAATTCACGCCGCCATCGTTGAGGATGGCCAGGTAGTTGCCGGTGGCGCCCTGCGGGCAGGCGGCGATATCGCACGACGAGCCCAGGCGGCCATCGAGGATGGCGCCCACGCCGCTGACGCCGCCGCCGGCTGCCGTGGTCGGATCGGCCAGGAACAGCAGGTTGTAGCTCGACGTATTGAGCGTCTGGCCGCTTTCATAGATATCGGGACGCAGCGTGTCGAAGCTCAGTACGCCGGCCATGGCCGGCGCACTGACCAGCACCGATACGGTGGCCAATGCGGCAAAGACGGTGGAGCGACCGCGGGTAGCGGGCGGATTGACGGTGGCGGGCGATACCCGCAGATGTGATAAACGATTCATTCTATTCCCTTGATTGTTGTGGATAGATAGGTCGGCAGGTCTGGCGCCCGCTTTCAGCTTTTTCACAAAAGTGTCAATAAATATAGCAAATTGCATAAAATAAATATCATATTTTTAATATCATTTATTTATTTTTTATCTAACTCGGCGAAACTTTGTTTTGTTTTATCTATGAAAGCTTGAGGAATCTCAACGTTACATTTGAACAACAATTCATCACACGGCTGACGTGCGCGCCAACGGACCGGCACGACTTCAGATAAGCTCGAAAACCGCGCTTGCCGCGTCGTCCTCTGCGTCACATCGCGGTACACCTGTTCCATCCTGGAACACTGCCTGGTCTGCCGGCGCTCCGCCAGACGCCCCCTGCGCCTCCTGTGCCGATGGCATGAA
This sequence comes from Janthinobacterium pasteuri, assembly GCF_051380775.1. Taxonomy (NCBI): domain Bacteria; kingdom Pseudomonadati; phylum Pseudomonadota; class Betaproteobacteria; order Burkholderiales; family Oxalobacteraceae; genus Janthinobacterium; species Janthinobacterium pasteuri. The sequence goes on from NZ_JBNYXS010000041.1 coordinate 4,641, forward strand.
GCTTGCTCAACAAGGGGATCGACCGTGCTCAGGGAGCAGCATCATGGAACACTACCAACTGGCCGGCAGCGGCCGATCAGGCACGCGGCCGGCCTGGCGCAGCATCGTGTGCTGCGCGCTGGCGCTGGCTTTTTTCCTGCTGGCCGCGAGGCTAAACCTGGCCGAATGGCTGACGCATGCCCTTTGGCGCCAGGAGCACTGGCAACTCGATGAATTGGCCCTGAGCCTGCTGCTGCTGGTACTCGCGCTGGCCAGTTTTGCCGTGTGGCGCGGACGCCAGGTGGCCCTGCTGCTGGCGCAAAACCGCGCCCTCACGCAGCGCCTGCTGCGCGCGCAGGAAGAGGAACGCTGCGCGCTGGCGCGCGAGCTGCACGACGAAGTGGGACAAGACTGCACGGCCATCCGCGCCGCCGCCAGCTACATCCTGCGCGCAAGTGCCGGCGACCAGGCGAACGTGCAAGCGTGCGCCGCCAGCATCGCCCGCTCTGCGGAAGCGCTGCATGCGATGGTGCGCAGCATGCTGCGCCGGCTGCGCCCGCCAGTGCTCGACAGCCTGGGCCTGGAAGCGGCCCTGCAGACGCTGTGCGACAGCTGGGCGCAGCAGCACGGCATCGCTTGCCGTTTCGCCCCACACGCCATCCCCGCCGACCTCGACGACAGCATCGCCACGGCCATCTACCGCCTGGTGCAGGAAGGATTGACGAATGTGGCGCGCCACGCGGGCGCCGACCATGCCACGGTGGAATTGCGCGTCGACGCGCACGGCTTGCTGCACCTGGCCATCGAAGACAATGGCCAGGGTTTGCGCCAGGACAGGCAGCAGGATCCCGGTTTCGGCATGCTGGGCATGCGTGAAAGAGTGGCCGGCCTGCGCGGCCATATCCGCTGGATCAGCGCACTGGGCAACGGCTTGCGCATCGAAGTGGCCATGCCATTGACAACCAGCGCCGCATGAATATGGGCCCGATCCGCGTGATGCTGGTGGACGACCATCCGGTGGTGCGCACGGGCTACCGGCGCCTGCTGGAACAGGGTGGCGACATCGCTGTCGTGGCCGAAGCAGGCAATGGCGAAACGGCGTATGGCTTGTACCTGGAGCAGCTGCCCGACGTCTGCGTGACGGATTTGTCCATGCCCGGCATCGGCGGCCTGGAATTGCTGCGCAAGCTGCTGGCCCGCGATGCCGACGCGCGCGTGCTGGTCTTCAGCATGCACGACACGCCGCAACTGATCGCGCGCGCGTTTGACGGCGGCGCCTGCGGCTTCATCAGCAAGCAAGCCGACCCGGAACACCTGGTCGACGCCGTGCGCGCCGCCCACGCAGGCCGGCGCTACCTGGACCCGCACAGCGCACCCGGCGTACTGCTGGGCAAGGCCAACATGGAAGCGCAGCGCTTGAGCAGCCTGAGCCAGCGCGAATTCGAAATCTTCCGCCTGCTCGCCGAAGGCCGCAGCGCCGCCGACTGCGCCCGCCTGCTGCACGTGAGCAGCAAAACCGTGGCCAACCACCAGACTTGCATCAGGGAAAAGCTCGACGTGCCCGGCCCCGCCGCTTTGGTCCACTTGGCCTTGCGTAACGGGGTCATCGAACACGTTCAGCCGAATGCCTGACCAACCCTACTGCGCGGCGCGCTTTGCGGCCTGCGATGCTCACCGTACTAGAGTACGCTTGCGCTTCTTGGCCACAAATCCCATCCGCTCGCTACGGTTTTGTCAGGCATCTTGAGTGTCAAGAAAACCTAATTAAATACATAGCGCAAGCCCGCATTCACGCTGCGCGGCGCGCCGGCCGCATAGAACGTCGCGTTGACCATCGGATATGCACCGTTCACGGCGGGCAGTGGCCGGGCGGCAAAGTTGCCGTTGGCATCGAAGCCCGTCGCACCCAGCTGGGCCGCCGTCGCATATTTCCGGTCGAACAGGTTATTGATCTGGGCGAACACGCTGAGCTGCGGCGTCACCTGGTATTTGCCGCTCAGCTCCACCACGGCGTAGCCGCCGCTCTTGCCCGAACCCAGGTACGATGGGCCGCCCGCCTGGTGCTGGTTGTTTTCATTGCCGCGCGCATAGGCGCTGGAGACGGCTGTCATGGCCAGGCCCACCGTCCAGTCGCGTCCCACCTGGACATCCACGTGCGCCTTGAAAATATGGCTGGGTGTCAGGGGAATCCGCTTGCCCGGCGTGATGACGATATTGCCTTCCAGGCCGGGCGCGTCCGCGTCGCTGCTGCTGTTGGCGCTGCCGTTGACAAGCTCGCGGCTTTGATACGTCGCCTGCAGCCACGTGTAGTTGACGCCAAAGTCCAGCGCGCCCGCCTTGCCATCGGCCGCCAGTTCCACGCCCTGGTGGCGCGTCTTGCCGAAATTTTTAAAATAGCCGAAACCGGCCTGGTTATCGGCCACGAACAGGATATCGTCGTGGTTTTCCGCGCGGAACACGCCCGCGCTCCAGCGGGCCAGCTCACCCCACTTGCCGCGCACGCCCGTTTCCCACGTCTTCGTCACCACCTGTTTTAATGGCGGGTCGCCGGCCATGGCGTTGGGCAGGCGGCACGGGTTTTCCGGGTCGGCGCAACCGAGTTCGATGGCCGTCGGCGTGCGGCTGCCTTCGTTGTAACCGAGATAGGCGCCGATGCCGGACGCTGGTGCATAGGCCAGGCCGATGGCGGGATTGAAGCGGCTGAAACGGTGGTCGCCATCAAGCGAACCGCTGCTGCCGCCCGGCGTGATGGCATCGCGGTTGCGCACCGTGCTGCGGTTGTAGCGGCCGGAAACTGTCAAGGTCAATGCTTGATTGAACGCAATGCTGTCGCTCGCATACACGCTCCAGGTGCGCATGCGCCCGCTCAAGTCGACCCGGTTATCCACGGGCCTGCCGTCGTCGTCGATTTCCGTGCCGTCGGCAAAGAATGCGACGGGCGTGATGCTGCGGTCCGGGTTCAGGTAGCCGAACTGGCTGGTCTGGCGGAAGGTGGCATGGCTGGCATCGAAGGCCGCGCCGGCCGTGACGGCATGGCGCGCGCCCGCCACGTCGGCCAGCACGGTGAACTGGCCCGAAAAACCATAGTTTTCCTGCTGCGTGTGGCTGCGGTTGATCATGCCATTGCATTTTTCGGCCGGCTCATCGTTCAGCAACACATTGCCGATGCAGCGCCACTTGGGGAACGGCGTATTGCTTGCATTCGCCCCGCTGGCGGGAAAACCCGTGTAGCCAGCCGCCGCCAGCGCCGCCCGCTCGGCCGCACCAGGCTGGTAGACGGACTGGTCGAGGGACTCGTCGTTCAAGTCGCCGTTGAAGGTGTGCGTGTCGATCTTGCGGTAGTACACATTGCCGGACAATAGCAAGGCCTCGCTGGCCTGGTGCTTGCCCGTCAGGTTCAGCAGGGTCGACTTGTTCTGCGTCAAATCGGGCTTGGTGTACACGCTGCGGTAGTCGCGCGCCAGCAGGCGCTGGTCCTGCAAGCCATTGCCCGTCAGCGCATTGTCCGCGTGCGCCACGGTGGCGGCAATGTCCGTGCGCGCATCGCTCCAGCCCAGCTTGCCAAACAACTGGCGCACGTCCGACGGTGAATCGTCGCGCCAGCCATCTTCCTTGAAACGGTTGCCCGTCACATACCAGTGCCAGCCCTGCGTATTGCTGCCGCCATGTTCAAACTCGACGGCGCGCCGCTGGTGCGAGCCCAGGCGCGCCTCGATGGCGGTGCCAGGATTGCTCTTGCCATCCTTGGTTTGCAGGGCCAGCGCGCCGCCCAGGGTGTTGAGGCCGAACAGGGGATTCGAGCCGGGCATCAGGGTCAGCGAGGCTATCGCCATGCGCGGGATCAAGTCCCAGCTGACGACGTCGCCAAACGGCTGGTTCAGCCGCATGCCATCGAGATACACGGACAGTCCTTGCGGCGTTCCCAGCAAGGGCGAAGCCGTATAGCCGCGGTAGCTGACGTCGGGCTGGAACGGGTTGTTCTGCACTTCGTTCACGTAGACGCTGCCCAGGTTGCGGCGCAAAAAAGCCGAGATATCGAGCGCGCCGCTGCGGGCGATCTGCTGCGCGCTGGCCGTCTGCACGGGCGCGGCCAGGGTATCGCGCGGCTGCTCCACGGTAGGCAGCGGCATGCTGCCCGTGATGATGACGGTGGGCAAGTCGCCCGCTGCGGCAGGCTCGGCGGCCTGCGCCTGGCACAGCGCCATGGCAGCGGCGGCGAATAAAGTCAGTCTCATGCGTATCCCCGATTTATAGTGGTATTTATTACTGTCCAGTATCGGGCAGCCAACAGGGATGAGCTAGGGAAAAACTCCCGCCGTGCAGGAAGCTAACGCTGTAAAGGCAAGTAGCTCTGCTTGAGCTGGCGCAACACAAAGCTTGATTTGCTGTGGCGGATGCCGGGAATTTTATACAGGCGCTCGCGCAGCAGGCGTTCGTAGTCGCGCGTGTCGCTGACGGCAATGCGCAGGTAGTAATCGTAGTCGCCGGAGACGAGAAACGCTTCCAGCACTTCCGGGATCATGGCCAGCGCGTGGCCGAATTCGAACAGGGCCTGGTCGGAATGGTCATCCAGCGTGACTTGCACGATGACGGTATCGGCCAGCCCCACCTTGGCCGCGTTGACGTTCACCGTGTAGCCCTCGATGACGCCATCGTCTTCCATGCGCTTGATACGCGCCCAGCATGGCGATGAAGTCAGGCCCACCTTGGCGCTCAGCTCGTGCAGGCTGATGCGGGCATCCTGCTGCAAGGCCGTCAGGATGGCGAGGTCGAATTTATCTAGCTTCATTCTGTCATATCCTTATTTCACAGCAAATTTTACTGAATATCGCATTTTATACGAGAAAACCAGCAGCCTTTTCTGCCGGTGGAAGCAGAAAATAGACCCATGAAACCCGATCCCGCTCCCCTCCTCGCTCCCGCCCACGATCTTGCTCCGCGCAACGGCGCCAGCGTCCTCATCGACACCCTGCTGGCGCTCGGTGTCGACACCGTCTTTGGTTATCCGGGCGGCGCCGTGCTGCCCCTGTATGACGCGCTGCATGCCCAGCCCCGCTTGCGCCACGTGCTGGTGCGCCACGAACAGGCGGCCGTGCACGCGGCCGAAGGGTATGCGCGCAGCACGGGCCGGCCCGGCGTGGTGTTCGTCACCTCCGGCCCCGGCATGAGCAATACCACCACGGGCTTGCTCGATGCCCTGTGCGATTCGATTCCCGTCATCTGCATCAGCGGCCAGGTGGCCACCACCAGCATCGGCACGAACGCCTTCCAGGAATGCGACGCGCTGGGCATTTCGCGCCCTGTCACCAAGTGGAACCGGCAAATCAGCACGGCCGACGAGACGGCGGCCGTGGTGCAGGAAGCGTACGCGCAGGCCACGCAGGGAAGGCCCGGCCCGGTGCTGATCGACTTTCCCAAGGATATGCAGCTGGCCCCCGTCGCGGCAAGTACGCCGCTGCCGCCCGCCACCGCCGCAGCGGCCGCGCCCCTGCCCGACAGCACTGACCTGGAACGGGCCGCCAGCCTGATCGCCTCCGCGCGCCAGCCCGTATTCTATGGCGGCGGCGGACTCATCAATTCCGGCCTGGATGCCTGCGCCGCGTTCGGCCAACTGGCGAAAATGGCGGCCGCGCCCTGTACCTTAACCTTGCTGGGCCTGGGCGCCTTTCCCGCCTCGCACCCGGCCTTCCTGGGCATGCTGGGCATGCACGGCACCCTGGAGGCGAACTTGGCCATGCACCATGCCGATCTGATCGTCTGCGTCGGCGCCCGCTTCGACGACCGGGTCACGGGGCGGCTGGACGCCTTCTGCCCTGGCGCAAAGATCATCCACATCGATATCGACCCGGCTTCGATCGGCAAGGTGGTGCGCGCCGACGTGGCTTTGCGCGGTGATTGCGCGCCCGTGCTCGCCGCCCTGCTGGCGCAGCTGCGCGGACGCTTGCTGGCGGATCGCCAGCCGTGGTGGCGGCGCATCGATGGCTGGCGCGCGCAGGACTGCCTGGCGTTCGACGACACGCCAGGCGTCATCGCGCCGCAGGCGCTGATGCAGCGGCTGCAGGCAGCCCTCGACGGACACGACGCCATCGTCTCCACCGACGTGGGCCAGCACCAGATGTGGGCGGCGCAGCACTTGCGTTTCGAGCAACCGCGCCGCTGGCTGACGTCGGGCGGCGCCGGCACCATGGGCTATGGTTTGCCGGCCGCCATCGGCGCGCAGGTCGCCCACCCGGATGCCTGCGTGGTGTGCGTCAGCGGCGACGCCTCGATTTTGATGAATATCCAGGAATTGGCCACCGCCGTGCAGCACCGCCTGCCCGTGAAAGTGGTGTTGTCGAACAATGGCACCATGGGCATGGTGCGCCAGTGGCAGGAACTCATCCATGGCGGGCGCTACAGCCACAGCTACATGGAAGCGCTGCCCGATTTCGTCGCCCTGGCGCGCGCGTTTGGCTGGCAAGCGCACACGGTGAGCCGGCGCGAGGAACTCGACGCAGCGCTGGCGACCTGCCTGGCATCAAGCGGCCCGTATTTTCTCGACGTCCGCGTGCATGGCGCAGAAAACTGCTTCCCCATGATGGCGCCCGGCGCGGGCCACCATGAAGTCACCTTGGCGAAAGGCGTCGTCTATACCGGGTAAAAACCCCGTTTAACTCCATACGCGATAAACCCAGTAACTTTCATCCTCGCGGCTGGCGCGCGCCAGTTCGGTGGGGCTCAAGCCCGTGATGGCGCGCACCTCGCGGCACAGGTGGGCCTGGTCGGCGTAACCGCCCTCGGCCGCGATATCGCTCCATGAGGCATTACCTTGCAGCATGGCCTCGCGCGCATCGAGAAACGATTGTTCCGCGCGGCGCATGCGGCGCAGGGTGCGCATGGGCTGGCCGGCCCAGGCCTTGATGCGGCGCTCGATATTGCGCGCGCCACTGGCCAGGCCCGTCGATGCCGCTTGCACGCCCAGGCGGCGCACCCAGTCCTGTATGGCGCCGGCCGGATGGTCGCCGCTTTTGCGCGCCACCGCCCAGCGCGGTGCCAGGAACGCTTCCACCAGCGCGATGCGCGCCGCGTCGTCGGGTGCGGCCAGCACCGCGTCGGACAGCGCCAGCCAGTCGGCGTCGAACAGGGGTTCGAGCGGACGCACCTGGTCGAACAGGACAGCCATGTCGATGCCCGTCAGCGCATGCAGGGCGGCCGGATACAGCATCACCATGAACGAGTGCACGGGGCCGGGGTTGTAGCTGACCAGTGGATAGCCGCGCGGGCCGCTGAACAGGGCGGGCGGCATGCGCACATGCAGCAAGTCGGGGCCGGGCGCCGCCGCCTCGACCTCGCCCGCGACGGTCCACAGCAGGCAGCACATGGGCGTGGCGGGAAAGCGGTTCAGGCGCTGGGACGGTGGCAACGGCGCGCAGCCGGTAGTGTCGCGCACGAGGAAGGCGCGCACGCAGGAAGCGAGCGCGGCGCGTGGCGCGATCAAGCGGGTCAGGGGCGTAGGGGCGGCAGGCATGGCGACGATTGTACCGGCAATTTCTGGCTGCGCGCGATGTCGTATTCGTTCAAGACGCGGGCGCGCAAGCGCGCTACAGTCATGTCATCGTTCCCACTGAAACAGGAGCTTGCCATGCCACCACTTGACCACGCCGCCGCGCCCGCCACCACGCCGATCCTGCGGCAGATCCGCCAGTTACCGGGGCCTTTCGCCCTGCCCATCATCGGCAACGCGCTGCAAGTGAAACTGCCGCGTATCCACCGCGACGTGGAAGGCTGGGTGCGGCACTATGGCCCCTACGTGCGTGCCTGGTTCGGCCGCACCCTGGTGCTGGTGGTGGCCGACAGCGAAGCCGTGGCAGCCGTGCTGCGCGACCGCCCGGACGGCTTCCGGCGTCCGCTGTCGAGCTATATCGTGTCCGAGGAAATGGGTGGCAACCCCGGCCTGTTCCTGGCCGAGGGCACGCAATGGCGCAACCAGCGCCGCATGGTCATGGCCGGCATGGCGCCGGGCGCCATCAAGGCGTATTTCCCCGCACTGGTGACGGTGGCGCAGCGCCTGCAGCGACGCTGGCATCTTGCCGCCACGCAAGGCCAGGCGATCGGCCTCGATGGCGACCTGAAACGCTACACGGTCGACATCATCGCCGGCCTGGCCTTCGGCACGGCAGTCAATACGCTCGAATCGGGCGAGGACGTGATCCAGCGCCACCTGGACGCGATCCTGCCCGCCGTGGCGCGGCGCAGCCTGTCGATGCTGCCGTACTGGCGCTACTTCAAACTGCCCGTCGACCGGCGCCTGGACCGCGACGTGGCCGCGCTGGACGTGGCCGTGGCCGACCTGGTGCGGCAAGCGCGTGCGCGCCTGGAGCGCGATCCCGCGCGGCGCTTGCGCCCGCCCAACCTGCTCGAAGCCATGATCGCCGCCGCTGACGAAGCCGATAGCGGCGTGGACGACCGCGCCGTGGCCGGCAATGTCCTGACCATGCTGCTGGCCGGCGAAGACACGACGGCCAACACGCTGTCCTGGATGATTTACCTGCTGCAACGCCATCCGCACACGCTGGCGAAGGCGCGCGAGGAAGTGCGGCGCCTGGCACCCGACGTGGCGCACTTCACCCTGGCGCAAATGGACAGCCTCGACTACCTTGGCGCCTGCGCCAGCGAAGCCATGCGTTTGAAACCGGTGGCGCCCTACATCCCGCTCGAAGCGCTGCGCGACACGGTGGTGGGGGACGTGGCCGTGCCCGCCGGCAGCATGCTGTGGTGCGTGATGCGCCATGACAGCGTCTCCGATGCGCACTTTCCCGATGCGCAGGCCTTCCAGCCCGAGCGCTGGCTGGAAGACAGCAGCGAGGCCAACAACAAGCGCGCCGCCATGCCCTTCGGCGCCGGTGTACGCACCTGCCCCGGCCGCTATCTGGCCTTGCTGGAAATCAAGATCGCCATGGCCATGCTGCTGGGCAGCTTCGACATCGCCGGTGTCGATACGCCCGATGGCGGCGAGGCGCAGGAACTGATGGGTTTCGTGATGTCGCCCATCGGCCTGACGATGCGCCTGGCGCGGCCGCAGTGATACCATGGGGGAAGTCCCATTCATTCGACCTCCCCATGACTATCCGCCTGGAATCGCCGCAGCAAGCCGACGTGCAAACCCTGATCGCCGAGCTTGATGCCTATCAACAAACCCTGTATCCGGCCGAGTGCGTATATTCGCTGGACCTGGCGTCCGTGCCGCCGGACAGCCTGCTGTTTGCCGTCGCCCGTGATGCGGCGGGCACGGCGCGCGCCTGCGGCGCCATCGTCGTCACGCCAGCCTTCGGCGAAGTCAAGCGCATGTATGTGCACCCGGACAGCCGCGGCCTGGGCCTGGCAAAGCGCCTGCTGGCCTTGCTGGAAGAACAGGCGCTGGCGCGCGGCTGCCGCTTGCTGACGCTGGAGACGGGCATCCACCAACCGGCAGCCATCGCCCTGTACGCACGCCACGGCTATCAACAGCGCGGACCGTATGGCGACTATCCCGACGATCCGTTCAGTGTCTTCATGGAAAAACCGCTGCAGGTGGCTGCATGAATGCGCCCGCCGACAGCCTGACGGACATCCGCGCGCGCCTGCGCGCCTTTGCAGGGGAACGCGACTGGGACCAGTTCCACACGCCGAAAAACCTGGCCATGGCCCTGTCCGTGGAAGTGGCGGAACTGGCCGAGCACTACCAATGGCTGCCCACGGGTGCGGACAGCGAACTGGACGAGGCGAAACGCACGGGCATCCGCCACGAACTGGCCGATGTGCTGATGTATCTGGTGCGCCTGGCCGACAAGAGCGGCGTCGACCTGCATGCAGCCGTGCTGGAAAAGATGGTACTGAACGCGCAGAAATACCCGGCGCAGCAGGTGCGCGGCGACGCGCGCAAATATAGCGAATACTGATATACCCACGCGTGCGTGGCTGCCGCGTAAAAAGGCGTAGCATCAAGCCATGCGCATCCCTCTCTCCCTGCTGCTTGCTGGCTTGCTCGCTGGTTCACTGTACTGCACAGTTGCACTGGCGCAAACTGCGCCCGTGCCGCAAGTGAAAGTCGATGCCACGCGCGACCCCGTGGATAAATCCTACCGCAAGATGCTGCAGGGTGTGGATCGCTTCGAGCGCGACCATGCGCTGGCGCCGCAGGCGGTGTTGCGCTTTCGCTTGCTGCCACGCCAGCCCGGCGTGGACATGACGGGCGTGCAGCTGCGCATCGCCGGCGATACCGTCAGCATCCCGTTAGCATTGACGCAGGACAACAGCTTTGCCCCCGTGCGCCATGCGCAAGCCGCGCGCGAGGATGCCGTCCTGATCGCCAACCGCAAGGCTTCCAGCATGAGCTGGCGCGCGCAGGTCATCACGCCCGGTTTGCCGCCCGGCACGCGGCGCCTGGGCGACTTGCGCCTGGAATGCCGCGCCGGCATGGATTCCGGTCTGATCTCGAACGACCAGCAAATCATCGCCTGGCTGTCCAGCATGCTCTACAGCACCGACAAGGTGTGTTCCGAGCCGGACGGCAATTATCTGTTCTTTACGGAGCGTCCCCTGTTCGGCGTGACCCTCGTGCATGGCGAGCGTCGCCTGGCCCTGCCGTTCACCATGCTGTACGCGGGCGGCGAGCAGACGCCCGCCTCGCTGCCCTATTGCGATTGCCAGGTCTTGCTTGACCGCACGTATTACGCGCCCCTGTGGGATGCCAGCTGGCCCGACGATACCTTGCTGGAATTTACTTACATGGACGAGGTGGCGCCATGAAATGGCTTGCTGTCTTTGCGCTGGTGCTGCTCGCCGCCTGCTCCGGCACGCGCGCCTTGCAGGCAAGCAAGAGCGTGCCGTACGCCACCCTGGAACAGACGGTGCAGCCGGGCAGCAGCACGCGCGAACAGGTGCGCGCCGCGCTGGGAGACAGCACGACCATCCGTTTCGACAGCGGCAATGAAGTGTGGATGTACAGCTACCCGGCCGCCGCCGGCGTGCAGGGCGAGTATGTCATTTTGTTTGGCGGGGATGGGGTGGTGAAGAAGGTACGCAGCGGCCAGGTGTACCAAGTGCGCAAATGACCCCCGCCAGCGTTGCGCTGGCGGGGGTGGCATGCTTATCTTGCCTTCAGCAAGGCCCGAGACGCCACGCCAGCGCCCGCGCTGGGGTTGCGGCCTACGCCGGCAGCCTTGCGCCTGGGCGACGCCTTCAATTTGAAAATGCCGATCGACTGGGCCACGCTGTCGGTGCGCTGCGCCAGATTGGTGGCAGCCGCAGCGGCCTGCTCCACCAGCGCCGCATTCTGCTGCGTGATGCCATCCATCTGGATGACGGCCTGGTTGACTTGCCCGATGCCCTGGTTCTGCTCGCGCGTGGTGGAGGAAATCTCGTCCATCACTTCCGTCACGCGGGCCACCGAAGCGATCACTTCCGCCATGGTGGCGCCCGCATTGCTGGTCAGCACACTGCCCGCATTCACCGTGGCGATCGAATGGTCGATCAGATTCTTGACTTCCTTGGCCGCCGTTGCCGAGCGCTGCGCCAGGCTGCGCACTTCACCGGCCACAACGGCGAAGCCGCGGCCATGCTCGCCCGCACGCGCCGCTTCCACGGCCGCGTTCAAGGCAAGAATGTTCGTCTGGAAGGCGATGCCGTCGATCAGGCCGATGATGTCGAGAATCTTGCGCGACGAGGTGCTGATTTCATTCATCGTGGTGACCACTTCGCTGACGATGGTGCCGCCTTTGGCCGCGACGGTGGATGCCTGCGTCGCCAGGTTGTTGGCCGTGGCCACGTGGTCGGCGCTGTTTTGCACCGTGGATGTCAGTTCTTCCATGCTGGCCGCCGTCTGCTCGAGGCTGGAAGCCTGCGATTCCGTACGGCTGGACAGGTCCATATTCCCGGTGGCAATTTCCGCCGTGGTGATGCGGATATCCTCGAAATTGGCGCGCACGTCGCCGATGATGCTGTGCAAATTGATATTCGTCTGGCGCAAGGCCGCCATCAATTGGCCCATGTCGTCGTCGCGCACTTTGTCGATCACGCCCGTCAAGTCGCCACCGGCCATCTTGCGCGCCACCGTGATGGCCTCGCCCAGAGGCGCGACCAGCGAATTGTGCAAATGGGCCCAGAAATACAGCATCAGTGCGACGGCGGCAGCAGCAGCGCCGCTGAGCCAGCCGCGCGTGGCCGTGCTCGTATCGCCATCGATATTCCACACGGCGCAGCCGAGGATGGCCAGCACCACGCCAAAGACGATGCAGTGCAGGGCCAGGTCTTGCGACAGGCTCAGCTTGCGCCACTCGGCCAGCTTGGCGGCCCAGCCCTGGCGCACGACGCGGCCCTTGCGGATCGCCAGCCTGGCATTGTTGCCATCTTTAAAACTTTTATACAGGGCTGCCGCTTCGTTGATCTGCTCGCGCGTGGGCTTGGTACGCACGGACATGTAGCCGATCGGGCGGCCGTTCTCGATGACGGGCGTGATATTCGCAAAGACCCAGTAGAAATCGCCATTCTTGCAACGGTTCTTGACCATGCCGGTCCAAGGCATGCCCGTCTTGATGGTATCCCACAGGTCGGCAAACGCTTCAGCCGGCATATCGGGATGACGCAGAATATTTTGTGGCGCACCCAGCAGTTCCATTTCTGAAAAACCGCTGACTTCAATGAAATACTGATTGGCGTAATTAATGTTTCCCTGTAAATCCGTGGTGGAAACAATCGTCATGCCTTCATTTAATACGTATTCATTTTGCGTGATAGGCGTATTGACCCGCATCGTCGCTCCTCTATTTTTTTCAACTAGCATAACAAAAACATAAAAACAATATACCACATCAAGCACCGGCAAGATATCGCCAAGGCGACAGTTACGCTGGTCAAACAATTTAATAAAAGTTAATTTATTTATGTTTTACAATTTACTTTGATTCAACTTAATTGGTTTTATTGAAATGCGAAATTCAAATTGCGTGCAGATAAAATAATTAATAAAAAATTATGTATTGATGCGGAAGGCAATAAATAGGGTGTTTGCACCGATAAAAAGACGCGCAAGCATTGCGATAAAGGCCTGCACATAGCGACGCCTGCCGGCAAGCATAAGGCGGCGACAATGTTCATTTCTTGAGAGAAAATAAAAACTGGCGCGAATGCGCCAGTGGGGGAACTGTCTCCAATCCGCGACACAGGCGCCGGGGAGGCGCCTGGGAAGCGATGGCTTACTTGAACGTTTTACGCGGTGGCGACTTTGGACGCGCTGGCGCAGGTTTGCGCTCCGTCGTGCCGTCATCGAGGCTGATGCGCAATTTCTGGCCCGAGACCACGACCGATTTCAGGTGGTCGAGGATTTCCGGCGGCATACCTTCCGGCAGGTCCAGCACGCTGTAGTTGTCAAAGATATCGATGCGGCCGATATGCTTGGCTTCCAGGTTCGCTTCGTTGGCGATGGCGCCGACGATGTTGCTTGGCGTCACAGCGTGCTCACGGCCCACTTCGATACGGTACGCCGTCACGCCCGGGCGTGGACGTTCCTTCTTCGGCGCGCGCGGCGCTGGTGCTGCGTCGCTCGCATCGGCCGGCGCATCCTTGAACGCTGGCGCGGACTTGGCGGCAAACGGCTTGCGTGGCGCGGCTGGCGGCGCCAGGTCCGGTGCGTCGCCGTCACGGCTGATGCGCAGCTGCTGGCCCGCTACCCACACGGTTTTCAGCTGGTCCAGCAATTCTTTCGGCATGCTGTCTGGCAAGTCCAGGACGCTGTAGTCGTCATAGATTTCAATGCGGCCGATGTTTTTCGAATCGATGCCCGCTTCGTTGGCGATGGCGCCCACGATATTGCCCGGTTTCACGCCATGCTGATGACCTACCTCAATACGGAAAGTTTGCATGCCGGCGTCGGCTGGACGTTGAATGCGTTCCTTTTTCGGGAAGGCCGGGCGTTCGCTGCGCTCGTTACGTTCGAAGCGGTCGCCCCGTTCCGGACGGTCATTGCGCTCAAAACGGTCTTGGCGCACAGGACGGTCGTCTTGCCACGTGGCTTGCTCGCGCGCCTTGTTCTTGTCCAGCAGCAGCGGCGTATTGCCACGCGCCATCTTCGCCAGGGCGGCGGCGATTTCGATGGCGGGAATGTTTTGCTCGCGTTCGAAATCTTCGATCAGCGACTGGAACTGCTCCAGTTCGCCCAGAGCCAGGGTTTCGCTGATCTGTTCCTTGAACTTGGCGATACGCACGTCGTTGACGGCCTGGATCGTCGGCAGTTCCAGCATGCCGATCGGCTGGCGGGTCGAGCGTTCGATGGCTTTGAGCAAGTTCTTTTCACGCGGGGTGATGAACAGAATCGCTTCGCCGCTGCGGCCAGCGCGGCCCGTGCGGCCGATACGGTGGGTATAGCTTTCCGGATCGTGCGGCACGTCGTAGTTGACGACGTGGCTGATGCGCTCGACGTCCAGACCGCGGGCGGCCACGTCGGTTGCCACGAGGATGTCGATCTTGCCGTCTTTCAACTGCTGGATCGTGCGCTCGCGCTGCGCTTGCTGAATGTCGCCATTGATGGCGGCAGCCGAGAAGCCGCGGGCTTGCAGCTTGCCGGCCAGCTCTTCCGTGCCCAGCTTGGTGCGGGCGAAGATGATCATGCCGTCAAACGCTTCTGCTTCCAGGATACGGGTCAACGCGTCGAGCTTGTGCATGCCCGACACCAGCCAGTAGCGCTGGCGGATGTTGTCGGCCGTGCCCGTCTTGGCGGCAACCGTCACTTCGGCCGGGTTCACCAGGTACGTCGTGGCGATGCGCTTGATGACGGAAGGCATGGTGGCCGAGAACAGGGCCGTTTGATGGCCATCCGGCGTTTCTTTCAAGATACGTTCGACATCGTCGATAAAGCCCATGCGCAGCATTTCATCGGCTTCATCCAGCACCAGCGTCTTCAGCTTGGACAGGTCGAGCGAACCCTTGTCCAGGTGATCGATGACGCGGCCAGGGGTACCGACGATGACGTGCACGCCGCGGCGCAAGGCCGACAGTTGCGGACCGTAGCTTTGGCCGCCGTAGATCGGCAGCACGTGGAAGCCGGGGATGTGGGCAGCGTACACCTGGAACGCTTCGGCGACCTGGATGGCCAGTTCGCGCGTCGGTGCCAGGACCAGGGCTTGGGGTGAGCTTTGTTTCAGATCAATGCGCGACAGAATAGGCAAGGCGAAGGCGGCGGTCTTACCCGTGCCTGTTTGCGCCTGGCCCAGCACGTCGCGGTTAGCGAGCAACAATGGAATCGTGGCCGCCTGGATAGGCGACGGTGTTTCGTAACCGACATCCTTGAGCGCGCGAATCAGCGGCTCGCTCAGGTTAAGGTCGGAAAATAAGGAAATTGGTGTATCAGACATGAAATCACTCACAAGTTCGCTCGAATCGCCCAATGCGAAAGAGTGTATCTGCTAGTTTACTCTTTACTGGCCCTTACCGGGTGGCTGCATGCCGCAGAACGCCGTTTTTTGCGGCATATGGACCGAAAAAAGGCAGAAAAAACGGTGATCCGCCCGCAATTGGCGCATGATTTAGCTAACTTTTGCCAACATTAAACGATACACAACAATGTGCCGCCCGCGCTTGTTCTGCGCGGCAACGGCAACGGCGGGCGCCTCGATTCGATGGCGCCCGCCCCCTTTCAGGTGCGCAAGAACTCCAGCAAGTCCTCATTCAGGCGGTCCTTGTGCGTTGTCGCCAGGCCGTGCGGCGCGCCCGCATACACGAGCAATTTGCTGCCGATGATAAGCTCGGCCGTACGCCGCGCCGAGGCGGCAATCGGCACGATCTGGTCGTCGTCGCCATGGATCACCAGGGTCGGCACGTCGAACCTGGCCAGGTCACTGGTGAAATCCGTTTCTGAAAATTGCTTGATGCACAGATACGATGCCGGCATGCCGGCCTGCATGCCTTGACGCCAGAAACTGTCGCGCACGCCCTGCGACGGTGTCGCGCCGGGCCGGTTGTAGCCATAGAAGGCCTCGCTCAAGTCGCGGAAGAATTGGCTGCGGTCAGCCTGCACGCCTGCGCGGATGGCGTCAAAGGTGGACAGCGGCAAGCCCGACGGATTCTCCGGCGTCTGCAGCATCAGGGGCGGCACGGCGCCCACCAGCACGGCGCCCGCCAGGCGCTGCGTACCATGGCGGCCGATATAACGCGCCACCTCGCCGCCACCCGTCGAGTGACCGACCAGAGTGGCGCCCGTCAAGTCCAGCGCGGCGATCAGGGCGGCCAGGTCGTCGGCATAGGTATCCATGTCGTTGCCGCCGAAGGGCTGGCTGGAGCGGCCATGGCCGCGCCGGTCATGCGCGATGACGCGGTAGCCATGCGAGGCCAGATAAAACATCTGGTCTTCCCAGGCGTCGGACGAGAGCGGCCAGCCGTGGCTGAAGACGACGGGCGGACCGCTGCCCCAGTCCTTGTAGTAGATCAGGGTGCCGTCGGCGCTACACAAGGTATTGCTCGATTGCAAGTTAGTGGCGGTCATGGAACGCTCCTTGTCGGTGGGCCAGCGGCCATTGTGGCCGCAATGGCGCGCGCACGCCGCGCGCTACGCCGGAGCATTGCGGTAGAGTAAGATTGCCGCTGCTTTGCTTTCCCGTATTCACTTTTGGAGTTGTCATGCGTTTTCCCTACGTCCTCGCCGCCAGCCTGTTCAGCACGGCCGCCCTCGCCCAACCGCTCGTTGCCGAAGCGCCCCTGCGCGCCCATCTGTCCTTCCTGGCCGACGATTTGCTCGAAGGACGCGGCACGGGCCAGCGCGGCGGCGACCTGGCCGTGCGCTACCTGGAAACCCAGGCGGCCGTGGCCGGCTTGCAGCCATTGAAGGATGGCACGTACCGCCAGGCGCTGACCATCGTCGGCAGCAAGGCCTTGCCATCGAGCACAGTGACCTTCAGCGCTGGCGGCAAGACCTTATCTCCCGCCTTCGGCAAGGACATCGTCTTTGGCGCCTCCAACGGCCAGCAGAAAGTGGCATTCGACGCGCCCGTCGTGTTTGCCGGGTACGGCATCCGCGCTCCCGAAGAGCGCTGGGACGATTTCAAGGGTGTTGATTTAAAAGGGAAATTGCTCATCATGATGGTCAACGACCCGCAGCCGACCGCTGCCGAGCCGAACCGCTTTGCCGGCAAGTCCCTCACGTATTACGGCCGCTGGGTCTACAAGTACGAGGAAGCGCTGCGCCAGGGCGCCGCCGGCGTCTTGCTGATCCACACGACGGAGTCCGCTTCGTATCCGTGGTCGGTGCCGGCCAACGGCTTCGGCCACGAGCGCTTCAGCCTGGCTGGCGCGGGCAATGCCATGGAAGGCTGGCTGCAGGAAGACATGGCGCGCGCCCTGTTCCAGGCGGGCGGGCAAGACCTGGACGCCTTGCGCGCGCAGGCCGAAACGCGCGAGTTCCGCCCCGTGCCCCTGCATGCCACGGTCAAGGTGCAACTCGACAGCCAGATCCGCAGCATCGAGCAATTCAACGTGGCCGGCATCGTGCCGGGCACGGACCCGAAACTCAAGGACGAAGCCGTGATCTATTCGGCCCACTGGGACCACCTGGGCAAGGATGACGAAGGCAGCCAACGCGCCGGACAAAGCGACCACATCTACAACGGCGCCATCGACAACGCCTCGGGCGCTGCCGCCCTGCTGGCCATGGCGCAGGTGGCCGTGAAACAGCCGGCGCGCCGCACGCAGATCTTCCTGTGGCCGGCCGGCGAAGAAACGGGCATGCTGGGCAGCACCGCCTACACGCGCGCCCCCCTGTGGCCGCTGGCGAAAACGGCCGCCGACCTGAACCTCGACAGCATGAATTTCGTCGGCAAGACGCACGACATCGGCGTGGCCGGCGCCGAGCGCAGCAGCCTGTACGCGAGCGCCGCCAAGGTGGCCAGGCGCATGGGCCTGCGCCTGGCGCCGACGATCCCCGACCTGTCCGGCGCCTTTTACCGGGCCGACCATTTTGCGTTTGCCAAGGCTGGCGTGCCCGCCTTCAACGTGGGCTCGGCCGTGTTTTCCGGCGACGGCTCGTTCGACTTCGTCCAAGAGCCGAAAGCCTCCGGCGAGCGCCTGGTGGCGTTTAAAAAGGATTACCATCAGGTCACGGATGAATACCACCCGTCGTGGGACTTGTCGGGCATGGTGCAGCAGGCGCAGTTCACGCTGAACCTCGGCTACGCAGTGGCCAACGATAAGAACTTGCCTACCTGGAATAAGGGCGAGGCGTTTGGCAAGGTGAAGCGCTAGGCAGATAGCGGTGAATTAACCCGCAAAGCAAAAAGGCCGGGGTCAGACCCTCAGGGTCTGACCCCAGTATTTGCCGTTGGGCCTGGTAAATCAAATTGCCATGATGCGTTTCAAATCCACGAATGCCGTTTCGTACAGGTGCTGAAACGCGCCCACCATGACCTCTTCCACGCCCTCGGCCGCATCGAACTCGCTCGACCATTCCGCCACGCAGGAAGCGGCGCCCGGTTCGCCCGTGACGCGCAGGGTGGAACGGTAATTCTTGACAGGGATCGGACCCGAGACGATGGTGTAGCTGTAGCTCTTGTCCGCTTCGCTGTAGCTTTGCAGGCGTTCGGCGATGATGGCGCCGTCCGTGGTTTTCAGGCGGCGCACGCGGCCGCCATGTTCGGACAGGCTGGTTTTGATGGAGCTCGACCATTCAGCCAGCGACTGGAAGCCGCCGATAAAATCCCACACGCGTTCGGCGCTTGCCGCCAATGTTACAGAAACAATTACTTGGGCCATCTTTAATTCGGTTCCTCATCCAGGTTTGCCGGGCAACTCCGCCCGGCCGGCCGGAGTTGCCCGGCACAGCCGCTATTTTAGCGCCCATGCGGCTTTGCTGCTGAGCGCGCATTGGGCTCGACAATTGCGGCTGGCCAGCCTGGCGAGGAAGTCTTACAAGTTTTCCGCCAGGAAAATCAAGGAATTGCCGTGCGCGTGGGCGGCGGCGCGCTGCTGATAGCTGTCGCGGTGGGTGCAATTGAAACCGTGCTCGGCGCCTGGGTAGATATGGATTTCCACGTCTTGCCGGTCGTCGAAGCGCTCGGCGATCTTTTGCACAGCGTCAAGCGGGATGTGGCTGTCCTGGTCGCCGAAATGCATGAGCAGCGGCACCTTGATCTGGTCGGCCAGGTCCAGCTTGTTCTGGATGCCGCCACCGTAATAGGCGATGGCCGCGTCGACCAGGCCGGCCGCAGCCGCCTGGAACGATAAACGCCCGCCGAAGCAGTAGCCGACCGAGGCCAGCTTGCCCGTCACTTCCGGGCGCGCGCGCAAGGCGGCGACGGTGGCGGCGATATCGCTGTCGGCATGCGGATTGTCGGTGGCTTGCATCAGTTCCACGGCACGCTTCCAGCCTGCTTCGTCATAGCCCAGCTCAATGTGTGCGCCGGCGCGCCAGAACAGGTCGGGCACCAGCACCACATAGCCATCGGCCGCGTACTGGTCGGCCACGGCCCGGATGTGCTCGTTGACGCCGAAAATTTCCTGCAACAGGATGATGGCGGGGCCCTTGCCCACATGCGGCACGGCCAGATAAGCCTGGAAGCTGCCGTCCGGGCCGGCGATATCGATCCACTGCGAAGTTGTGCTCATAGAAACTCCAGTCTGAGGTTGAGGGGGGAATGCCACAGTCAGGCATGTTACTGGTTTTTTCCACTCCCTGCGCCCGCCTCCCCTTTGCCCAACTTCAATACATCTCGCGCAGGTAAATCACGGGGCCCGATCTGAGGACGCCAAAGACGACGATGCCAACCGTGCTGCCCAGGTAGGGATGGTTGCCCACGGAAACGTCCACTCTGCCGGCCCTGCCAGCGCCGGGTGCCAGCAAGGTCAGGCGATTGAGCTGCGGCAGTGCACCTTGCACGACGGTATACGTCCGGTCATCTGCGGCCAGCGCAGCGCAATCCAGCGTTTTCTTGCAATTGACAAACAGCACGTCCGACTTGTTCAGCACACTGATGCTGTCAAGCAGATTCGTCGCCCATTTCTTGCCATTCCAGTACTGTACTTGCACGGCCAGCCGGACTGGCAGCAACTCCGAGCCATAGCCATGGGCTACCTGCCATTGCCCCGACAGCACAGTCATCCGTGCCTCGTTCTGTATCAATGCCGAACTTGAGCTGACGACGGCGCCGCCGGGATACGTGCTGCTGGCACGCAGCAGCACGTCGGCAGGCGCCACCGGCGCGCCTGCCTTGCCCGGAAAACGGTAGGCGACCATGGGCGAGGCAATGCCCAGGGTGAATTTCACGGGCGCCACGCCGGCGACGGTGGTTTGCGCCTTGCTGCCATCGGTGAGCCGGCTGCGGCCATCCGAAGTGCTCGGCGGAAAGGAAATCGTGCCCGTGGCCGCATCCAGACCTTCGAGCAGCACGGGCGCCAGGACGCTCGGGACGCGGTCGTCATAGTTTTTGGTCGTCGTCTCCCCCAAGGCGCGCGCCGTCACGCGCACGCCTATCGCCTGCCCCGAGTACGCGTAGCGGCCTGTCGTCCCATCGTTGGCGCAGGTGAGCGGCGCAGCGCATGGCGTGGCGATGCCGTTGGTAGCGGCCGGCTTGTCAACGTCGTCCTTTTTGATCAGTTCGGTGATGAAGTGGTGCGGGATGAACTGCACCTCCTTGCTCACGCGCGAGGGCTTGGGCAAGTCCGGCACAGCAAGGTTGGCATCCAGGTAGCCGTTCGGATTGGCCAGATTGAAGGCGATGGTGATGGTTCCCACTTCCGGCCAGCTCATGTCGCTGCTGGCAACGCTGCCATTCTTGAAGACAACGCTACCCTGCAGGGCCGGCTTGGCCGGCTCGGCAATTTCGATCGTCGTCGGCCTGACCAGGCTGGCCAGCGTAGGCAGCGCCGTTTCTGCTATCTTTTCATTGCCGAAATTCGGCGTCAACTGATTCACGTTATTGAGCGCGCTCATGCTGACCGCCACGGGCGCGCCCGCGCGTTGGGGAGTGGCGATGGTCACGGGGCCGAACTTGGCCGGCACGACGATGACGCTAGCGCTGCCCTTCATGCTCAAGCCGGCGTCGGCGGTAGTGGCCGACCCCGTATAGGTGGCCGTCAAATTCAGCTGGCCCACGTCCGCATACGACATGAGGGCGGTGGCGATGCCTTGGTCGTTGAACGCCAGCTTGACGTTGGCACCCGCCGTGCTGCAGGCGCTGGTATTGTTGTCGGCCAGTGGCACGAAGGTCCCCGTGCCCTGCACGAAGACGGGCAGGGTGCCGCTGGCGGGATTGCCATAGCTGCAAGCGAGGTTCAGGATCTTGCTGGTACTTTTAAACAGGGGCACGCAAGCCTGCGCGTTGGGGGAGGCCTGCACGGCGCTGATGTCGAACGCCTTTTGCGTGGCAGAAACATGATTGACGGGACTGACCGTCAAGCCTGTCGCTGCAAAGCTCATGTCGCAGCTGCTGCTGGGGTCCAAAGTACGCTTGCATACAAGCGCGTCCGTGGCACCGGGCACGCTGGTCAGGCTCAGGGTGGCCTTGCCGGCCGTGTACTGGCGCACGCTGGCCGTTGCCACGCCGCTGCTGCCTATCTGCGTCGCCGTGCCGCCAGGGCTGACGGTAACATTCGCGCCCTTCGTGTACTTCGCGCTGCAGGCGGCATCCGCGCAAGCCGTCACCGTCACCGTCTGCGGCGCGCACGTCAGGGCAGTGCCCGAATGATCGATCTGAAAATGGTGGGGGCCGTTCGGGGTGCCGGGCCCGCATTTCGGCCCCATGGGGTCCGTGTAGGGCCAGCCGCTGTTGTTCGTCACGCAGCTGCACGGATTGGATGGCGTATAGGCCTTGCAGGTGATCGTCTGATCCACGTGCGTCCACGATCCCAGCGTGATGTGATCGACCAGTGCATTACCGGTGATATACCCATTCGCTGCATCCAGGGTGACATTGCCGCCCTCGACATTGCCCTTGATGGCATTGCCAGAGGCGATGGTCAGCGACTTTAATGCCGTCACGTCGCCCGTGACGACCAGGCCGGACGCTTTCAGATCGATGGTCGGCGCAGTCAGGTTGCCCTTGATCTGGCTGCCGGAACCAATGGTCAGCGTAGTCTTGGCAGTGATGTCGCCCTCGATCTGGCTATTCGCGGCGAGGATATTGACGGTATTGCCGCCAATCGCCCCATTGATGGTCGAACCCGATGCAATTTCCACCAGTCCCTTGGCGCTGATGCTGCCTGTCACCTTGACGGCACTATCCCCCATTTTGATGGTTGTGGCGGCAATGTTGGCAATGATCGTCTGCGCCTGCATTCCCATGCTGAAGGTGCCGCCCTCCGCCGTCAGGCTGCCGCCAGTCACCTTGAGGTTGGATGGATTGATATCCTTGATATCGAGATTGCCCGTGGCCGTCAACGCGGCGCTGCCACTCATCCTCAATCCCTGGTTATAAGTCATGGTCTGAAGGTCACGCCATAGCCGCTGGCGATGACGATAACGTCGGTATCGGCCATGGACAAATTGTCACAGGTATATTGCGCGCCAGACCGGGTGCAATTGCTGACGTCAACGCCGTTGAAATTGAAGGTGGCCGCCTGGGCCATGGTGGTCGATAGATAGAAGAACAAGCCGGCCAGAAAAATGTTTATGCGCAAGATATCGAAGAATCTGATGAGTGGGGAACCAGGCGGTCCTTCGATTATTCCATGCTAATCTATGCCACCGCTGTTATTGCATTATGGCATTATTTCATTTATCTCATTCATTGCATGATCAAGCAAAGCCCAAAAGAATTCCCCCTGCGCACCGTCGACATCATCGTCTATCCCGGCTTCAAGGCGCTGGAAGCCATCGGCGCCATGAAAGTGTTTGATTACGCCAACACCCATTTGCGCCTGCGCAATCTGCCCGGCGGCTACGACGTGCGCATCGTGTCGACGGCCATCGGCCCCGTCGAATCGGACACCCTGATGTCGCTGCACGCCAGCAAGGCGCTCGATGTGAACCGCCTGCCCGACCTGGCCGTCATCGTCGGCTGCCACCATGTCGAGCAAGTCTTGCAGGACATCCCCGCCCTCGCCGCCTGGGTGGCCGAAGCGGCGCCGCGCATCGCGACCCTGGCGGCACTGTGCACGGGCTGCTTCTTCCTGGCCGAGGCGGGCGTGCTCGACGGCAAGAGCGCCGCCACGCACTGGAGCGCCGTGGATAGCTTGCGCCAGCGCTATCCATTGATACAGGTCAATGCCGATGCGATTTTCGTGCGGGAGGGGAAATTCTGGACGTCGGCCGGCGTGACGGCCGGCATCGACCTGGCCCTGGCCCTGGTGGAAGACGATTTCAGCCGCGATATCGCGCTGGAAGTGGCGCGCGACCTGGTGGTGTATCTGAAGCGGCCCGGCGGCCAGTCGCAGTTTTCCGTGCACCTGTCGAGCCAGATGACCACGCATCCGACCATCCGCCAGTTGCAGGGCTGGATCATGGAACACCTGGCAGAAGAGATCACGGTACCGCTGCTGGCGGCCAGGCTGGCGATGAGCGAGCGTAATTTTACGCGTGTATTCCAGCGCGAAACGGGCAGCAGCCCCACGGAATTCATCGAAACGGCCCGCTTTGAAGTGGCGCGCCGCTTGCTGGAAGACAATGTGTCCTCCTTAAAACAGGTCGCCGTGCAGGCGGGCTTGCACAGCGAGGAAAGGCTGCGCCGCCTGTTTCAAAAGAAACTCGCCATCACGCCACGCGACTACCGCGAACGCTTTTCCAGCACGGCGCGTTAGGCGCGGCGAGAATCAGCGAAAATCAGCGCGACTTCCTGGTGCGCACATGGCGCGTGGCCAGCTGCTGGCGGTGCCAGGCCAGCGGCGTAAACATCAGCGCGCACAGCAGATAGGTGGCCAGCAGCGCCAGCCAGATGGCGGGCGTGGCGAGGATGGCGGCATTGCTCCACCACAAAGCCAGCAGGGAGGACAGGGCCGCGCCGAAGAAGATGGGCAGCATGCGGCGCAACGTGGCGAGGTAGGCAGTGGCAAACATGAACGGCTCCCAAAGCAAGGCGGTGATGCCTTCACACTAGCAGGGCCAGGCAGCGAAGTACAGCCTGCCGCCCTGCCCCGTCCGTCAAGTGTTGCGCAATGAGTACAGTGCTTAATATAAGGCTCTGTCCCCGATAAGTAGGGGAATTCCGAGAATTTTCCTGGGGTCCTGCTGTCTGACGGTACATAGCAGACAAACGGGAGTCTTCCATGCAGCCAGCCCAGTGGAAAACCTTCA